>NC_015656.1:2300277-2628888 GCF_000177615.2 Candidatus Protofrankia datiscae
GATGGAGTGCCCGACGAGCAGGTCGGGCCGGACCCCCAGCCCCTCGGCGAGCCGGAACAGCGCCACCTCCAGCGCGAACAGCGCCGGCTGGGTGTAGGCGGTCCGGTTCAGCAGGGCCGCTTCCGGGGCGTCGGGGGCCGCGAAGATCAGCTCCGCCAGCGGACGGTCGAGATACCGGTCGAGCGCGGCGAGGACCTCCGCCAGCGCGTCGGCGAAGACCGGTGAGCGCTCCCACAGCTCCCGGCCCATGCCGGGACGCTGGGAGCCCTGGCCGGCGAAGAGGAACGCGGTCGGGCCGGTGGCGTCGGGGACCCGGCCACGGATCACCCCCGCGTCGGCGCTGTCGCGGGCAAGCGCGTCGAGGCCGGCGAGCAGCGTTACGCGGTCGGCGCCCGGCACCGCGGCGCGCACCGGCAGGCCGGCCCGGGAGGTGGCCAGCGAGAAGGCGATGTCGTCGACCGGTGTCGTCGGGTTCGCGGTGGCGAAGGCATGCAGGCTACGGGCCTGCGCCCGCAGCCCGGCCTCGTCACGGGCCGACAGCGGCCACAGCGACAGGGACGGGACGGCTGGGCCGCGGGTGTCCATGGCCCTGTCTGTGACCCCGTCCGAGATCCCGTCCGGAGCCACGTCCGGGGCCGGTTGGCCTGGCTCGGCAGCGGCGGCCGGGGCCTGGTCGAGCACCGGCGCGGGCACCGGTTCGGGGGCACCCGGCGCCTCCTCGATGATGACGTGCGCGTTGGTGCCGCTGATCCCGAAGGATGACACCGCCGCCCGCCGCGGCTCGGCGCCGGCCGGCCAGGCAACCGGCTCCGTCAGCAGCCGTATGTCACCCGATGACCAGTCCACGTGCGGGGACGGGGCGTCCACGTGCAGGGTGCGCGGCAGCTCGCCGCGCCGGAGCGCGCCGATCACCTTGATCACGCCGCCGATGCCGGCCGCCGCCTGGGTGTGCCCGATGTTCGACTTCAGCGAGCCCAGCAGCAGCGGCCCACGCTCCCCCCGGCCCTGGCCGTAGGTCGCGAGGATCGCCCCGGCCTCGATCGGGTCGCCGAGGGTCGTCCCGGTGCCGTGCGCCTCGACCACGTCGACCTGGGCCGGGGTGAGGCCCGCGCCGGCGAGCGCGGCCCGGATCACCCGCTCCTGCGCCGGCCCGCTGGGGGCGGTCAGCCCGTTGCTCGCCCCATCCGAGTTCACCGCCGACCCCCGCAGGACGGCGAGCACCGGGTGGCCGAGCCGGGTCGCGTCGGAGAGGCGTTCGAGCACCACGATGCCGACGCCCTCGGACCAGCCGGTGCCGTCGGCCGCGGCGGCGAACGCCTTGCAGCGCCCGTCGGCGGCCAGCCCCCGCTGGCGGCTGAACTCGACGAACATCCCCGGGGTGGACATCACCGCCACCCCGCCGGCCAGCGCCAGCGAGCACTCGCCCAGCCGCAGCGCTCCCGCGGCCAGGTGCAGCGCGACAAGCGACGACGAGCAGGCGGTGTCGACGGTCACCGCGGGGCCTTCCAGGCCCAGGGTGTAGGCGACCCGGCCGGAGATCACGCTGGTGGCCCCGCCGGTGAGCAGGTAGCCGGCGGAGCCGTCCGCCGGCTGGTGCAGGCGCGGCCCGTAGTCCACGGGGGAAGCACCGACGAACACGCCGGTGCGGCTGCCGCGCAGCGAGACCGGATCGATGCCGGCGCGTTCCACCGCCTCCCAGGACGTTTCCAGCACCAGCCGCTGCTGCGGGTCCATGGCGGCGGCCTCGCGTGGCCCGACGCCAAAGAAGGCGGCGTCGAACCGGTCGGCGTCGGCCAGGAAGCCACCGGCGCGCACGTAGGAGCTGCCCGGCTGGTCGGGGTCGGCGCCGAACAGGGCGGCGAGGTCCCAGCCCCGGTCGGTCGGGAAGCCGGAGATGGCGTCGGTGCCGGCCGCCACGAGATCCCAGAGGTCCTCCGGCGTGGCGACCGCGCCCGGATAGCGGCAGCCGATGCCCACGATCGCGATCGGTTCGTCCGCGGGCCCGGGTTCGCCCGGCCCGTCGGTGGGCGGCGCCGCCGTGCCGGCGGCACCGGTGGCGCTGTCGCCGGCGAGCGCGTCGGAGAGATGGCGGGCCAGCGCCGCCGGGGTCGCGTGGTTGAAGGTGACGGCGCTGTCCAGCCGCAGCCCGGTCGCCGCGGCCAGCCGGTCGCGCAGTTCGACGGCGCCGAGCGAGTCGAAGCCGAGCTCCCGGAAGGTGTGGCGCGCGTCGATCTCGTCCGTCCCGACGTGGCCGAGCACCAGGGCGACGGTGGTACGGACCAGGTCGAGCAGGCGCCGTTCCCGCTCGGCGCCGGCGAGCCCGGCCAGCCGGGCGGCCCGGTCGGCGGCCGGCGTCGCCGTGGTCCCGCCGACGCCGGTGGTGACGTCCGCGGCGCTCCCGGCGTCCGCGCCGTGCGCGGCCGCCGCGGCGGCGATGCCGGCCACGGGTGCCTCGACGGTCGGCCCGGTGGCGGGCCCGGTGGTGGGCCCGGCAGTGGACACAGTGGTGGGCCCGGCGGTGGGCGTGCTGATCCAGTGCCGGCGCCGCTGGAAGGGGTAGGTCGGCAACTCCACCCGCCTGGTCGGGTGGCCGCGCCGGCCGGCCACCGCCGGCCAGTCCACCGCGGTGCCGGCGGTGAAGACGGTCGCCACCGCGGTCACCAGCGACTCCGGCTCACCGCGGCCCCGGCGCAGGGCAGCGGCCAGTACCGGCTCGTCCGCCGGCCCGTCCACCGGTCTGTCCGTGATGTCCCGCAGCACCTCGCGGGTGAGCGCGGTGAGCGCGGTGCCGGGGCCCAGCTCCAGGAATGTGGTCACGCCCTCGGCGGCGAGGGCGCGGATGCCGTCGCCGAACCGGACCGGCCGCCGGACGTGGTCGACCCAGTAGTCGGCCGTGGTCAGGTCACCGGGGCCGGCCGGCGCGCCGGCAACGTTGGAGATCACCGGCAGGGTGGGTGCCGCGAACGTCAGCTCCGAGGCGACCTGCCGGAACGCCGGCAGCATCGGTTCCATCAGCGGCGAGTGGAACGCGTGGCTGACGGTGAGCCTGCTGGTACGCCGGCCCTGGGCCCGGAAGTGCTCCGCGATCGCGGTGACGGCGTCCTGCTCGCCGGAGACGACCACCGCGCGGGGGCCGTTGAGGGCGCCGAAGCCGACCGTCCCGGACAGCAGCGGCGCGACC
This sequence comes from Candidatus Protofrankia datiscae, assembly GCF_000177615.2. Classification (GTDB taxonomy): domain Bacteria; phylum Actinomycetota; class Actinomycetes; order Frankiales; family Frankiaceae; genus Protofrankia; species Protofrankia coriariae. Next base: position 2,303,459 of record NC_015656.1, read on the forward strand.
TCCTCCTCGGAGGCCTCCACCGCGACCATGGCGCCGCCGGGCGGCAGATCCCGCATCAGCGTGCCGCGCGCCACCACCAGGGCGGCCGCGTCGGGCAGCGACAGCACTCCGGCGACGTGTGCCGCGGCGAGCTCGCCCACCGAGTGCCCGGCCAGCAGGTCCGGGCGGATCCCCCAGCTCTCGACCAGCCGGTACAGCGCGACCTCGATCGCGAACAGCGCCGGCTGGGTGTACGCGGTGACGGCGAGCGTCTCCGCCGGGCCGTCGAACACCAGGTCACGCAGGGGACGGTCCAGGTGCCGGTCCAGGTGCGCGACCACCTCGTCGAAGGCGGCGGCGAAGGCGGGGAAGGCGGCGTGCAGCCCTCGGCCCATGCCCGGGTACTGGCTGCCCTGCCCGGAGAACAGCACGGCCAGCTTTGCCGGCCCGCCGTCGGCGGTACGCCGGCTCCGGCCACGGATCACGCCCGCGGCCGGCTGGTCGTCCGCGAGCGCGCGCAGGCCGGCCCGCAATGCGCCGCCGGTGCGCCCGATGACGACCGCGCGTTCCTCGAACGCCGTCCTGGTGGTCGCCAGCGCCACGGCCACGTCCACCGGATCCACCGTGCCCGCTGGATGGCTCACCGGATGGCCCGCCAGATCCGTGCCCGCCGGCTCCGGCGGGGCGTCCGCTGACTCCGCCGGGCCAGGCTGCTCCGGGCGCGCGCTGTCGGGGCCGGCGTCGTCACCGCGCTGGTCGTCGACGGGCTGGTCCTCGGCAAGCTGGTCGGCAAGCTGGTCCGCGAGGCGCCCGGCGGCGGTGCGCAGGGCGTCCGTGCCCCGGGCGGAGACCACCCAGGGCACCACGGCGGGAACCGGCCGCGACACCACGGCCGGTTCTGAGGCGGTGTCCGTTTCCGCAGCGGCGGCCGGCTGCGAGGAGGTAGCCGGTTGTGAGATGACGGTCGGTGGTGAGCTGACCGAGGGTGAGCTGACAGAGGGCGAGCTGCCAGAGCCGGCCGGACGGGCAGTCGGACGCCGCCCGGGCGCCGTCTCGGCGGGGTGGCCCGTCACCGCCGGCGGCGCGGACACCACGACGTGGCAGTTCGTCCCGCCCATGCCGAAGGAGCTGACACCGGCGAGCGCCGGCCTGTCCCCGGCGGCCCGCGGCCACTCGGTCAGGGCGGTCTGCACTCGCAGGTTCAGCTCGTCGAGTGGGATGCGCGGATTCGGCCGGACGAAGTTCAGGTTCGGTGGGATCTCGCCGTGGTGCAGGCTCAGCGCCACCTTGAGCAGCCCGACGATGCCGGCGGCACCCTCGAGGTGGCCGACGTTCGTCTTGGCCGAGCCGACCAGCAGCGGCGAGCCGGCGGGCCGGCCGCGGCCGAGCACAGCGGCGAGGGCCGCCGCCTCGATCGGGTCACCCGCCGCCGTGCCGGTGCCGTGCAGCTCCACGTAGTCGACCGTGCGGGGGTCGACGCCGGCCTGCCGGTACGCCTCGCGCAGCGTCTCCGTCTGCCCCTTCAGCCCGGGGACCGTCAGACCCTCGGTGGCCCCGTCGTTGACGACGGCGCCGCCGCGGATGACGCAGTAGATCGGGTTGCCGGCCGCGAGCGCGCTGCACAGCGGGCGCAGCACGACCACCCCGCCGCCCTCGCCGCGGACGTAGCCGTTGGCCCGCTCGTCGAAGGTGTAGGACCGGCCGTCCGGTGACAGCGCGCCGAAGCGCCAGGCGGCCAGGGTGCCCTCCGCGGTCAGGGCGAGGTTCACCCCGCCGGCCAGGGCGAGGTCGCTCTCGCCGCGGCGCAGGCTCTCCACGGCCAGGTGCACGGCGACCAGCGCGGACGACTGCGCCGAGTCGACCACCAGGCTCGGCCCGTGCAGGCCCAGCAGGTAGGACAGGTGGTTGGCGATGACACCCCGGTTGATCCCGGTGATGCTGTGCCGGTTGAGAGCACCCGGCCCGCCGCGGTCCACCAGCGCCGCGTAGTCGTTCCAGGTGGCGCCGATGAACACCCCGGCGCGGCTGCCGGCGAGCCGGCCCGGCACGATCCCGGCGTCCTCCAGCGCCTCCCAGCCGAGTTCCAGCGTCAGCCGCTGCTGCGGGTCCATCGCGGCGGCCTGGGCCGGGGAGAGCCCGAAGAAGGGCGCGTCGAAGGCGTCCACTCGGTCGAGGAAGCCACCGCGGCGGGGCATCCCGTCGAAGGCGGGGTCGGCCGGGATGGTCCACCGGCCCTCCGGGACGTCGGTGATCGCGTCCCGGCCCTCGCGCAGCAGCCGCCACAGCGCCGCGGGGTCGGGCGCCTGCGGCAGCCGGCAGGCCAGGCCGACGACGGCGATGTCGTCCGGGGAGCCGTTCACGATGCCGTCCACCGGGGCACCTCCAAAGTCATCCGCGGGGGCGTTCCGGCTGGCGGAGCCGGCCTCGGCGGGGACGGCGTGGGGGACGCCGGTGTCGAGGCCGGCGCTGTCGGCGGCGCCGTTGGGGGCACCCGTGGGAACGGGGCGGATCTGCTGGCGGTGCTCGGTACTCATCGGTGGGATCGCCTCTTGGATCGGTGGGATCGCCTCTTGGAGGGTGGGACGGCGAGGCCGGACACGTCGGCGCCGCCCGGCTCGGGGCGGCGCTGCGCGGCGTGTGCTACAGGGCGGAGCTACGTGGTGGACCACGGGGCGGGATCGTGTGTTACGGAGTGGAGTCGAGGAGGTCCCGCAGTGCCTGCACCGTCCAGGCACGGGTCTCGGCGGCGTGCCCGGGGGCGCCGTGGACGTCGTCGTGTTCGAGGACCACCAGGTCGGCGAGGTGCGTCCGCAGGAGCTGCACGTCGTGTGCCGGGATGATCTCGTCACGGGCGCTGGCCACGTAGCGTACGGGGATGGTGACGGCGGTGAGCTCCTGGTCGGACAGCGCGAACCCGGGCAGCAGGTCGGGCAGCAGCCCGACGTCGACGCCGGCCAGATGGGCGAGGGTGTCGCGGGTCACGGGGGGCAGGGCGTCCTGCCAGGCCCGGTCGGTGAACAGGTGCCGTACCGGGGCGCCGGCGGTGACGATCCCGCGCAGGCGGGGATCCTCGACGGCCCAGCGCAGCGCGAGATGCCCGCTGAAGCTCAGGGCCAGCACGAACGTCCGGGACACGTCGGCGGAGTCGGCCAGCGCGTCAAGGATCGCCGGGAATATCCGCCAGCTCTCCGGCGTGTACCGCAGGGTGTTCTCGCCCACGCCGGGCAGCTCGGTGACGACCGCGGCCAGGCCCAGCTCGGCCGCGGTGAGCAGGACGGGCACCCACTGTTCCTTGATGCTGACGATACCGCCGGTAATGATCAGTAGCGGTCGTCGCTGGCCGCCGGCCGGGCTGTCGGGGCCGACCAGGCCGGTGGTCCAGGCACCGACGGTGCCGTTGCCGATCTTCAGGTCGAGGCGTTCCACGGCGGGCACCTCGTAACGCCACTCCTCGATGGTGCGCACGCAGTTCTCCAGGGCGTCCAGGCGTGCGTTGCCGTCCACGAAGGGGAACCGGGCGAAGTTGTAGAAGGCGGCGGCGGTCAGCAGCTCACCTTCCGCCTCCCGCTCCTCGGCGGCCCGCGACCATTCGTAGACCCAGGACCCCGGGCCGACCCTGTCGTGGGAGATGCCGGCGGTCAGCGCCTGGTACTCCTGCGGGCCGATGCCCAGGGTCGCCGCGTGTGCGGCGACATGCCTTTTGAGCTCGTCGACGTCGCTCATCTATGCATCCCCTCCGCCTGGCTGCTGTGTCTGCCGCGTGTGTGCCTGCTGCGTGTGTGCCTGCTGCGTGGCCACACCGACGGGCGTGCGTCCGCCGGCTGGCTCGGTGTTCGTGGGCTCCGCGGTGTTCGTGGGCTGAGTGGCCGCGGGCCGCGAGGCGGCCGGGGCCACGGCCCACGGGAAGGTCTCCAGCCCCTCCTTGATCTCGGCGAGCACGTCCGCGGCCTCGGCGCCGTCGATCACCCGATGGTCGAAGGCCAGGCTGAGCCGCAGCACCGGGGCCACCACGACCCGGCCGTCGCGCGCGACCGGGCGATCGACGGTCCGGCCCAGCCCGAGGGTGATGGTGGTGCCGCCGACCGAGTGGAAGCCGTCCACCGGACGGTGGCCGAGGGAGGTGACGGCGACGGTGCCCCACACCGTCGGCCGGGTTTCCAGCGGCCGGACCACCCTGCGGAACGCCCGGGCCGCCTTTGTCCAGCTCCGCGCGGCGTGCAGCCGCCGCACCCCACCGAACTCGGGCATCGTCGCCGGGTCGCCGTCCCGGAACCGTTCGATGTGCCGCTGGATCTCCGCCAGGCTGCGGCGCTCCAGGTCCGGCACGACGGTGGCCAGCACCACCCGGTGCCCGTCGATGGTCTTGTCCAGGGTGACCTTGCCGTGCACGGCCGGGTAGCGCGCCGTGCGGGGCCGGCGTCCGTCGAGGATCGCCGCGTTGGCCTCCGGATGGTTCGCCAGGACCCGTCCGGCGACGTAGAGCACGTAGGTTACCGTCGAGTGGCGGGCCTGTGAGCCCTGTGAGCCCTGTGAGCGCAGCGCCCGCAGGCGGCTCATGTCCACCTCGGTGTCGAGGAAGACCGGCGCGAACCCGCGGGTCTCCCGCAGGAAGAACAGGGTGTGCCGGCGCTGCCGGGCCAGCTCGGTGATGGTCATCGGCGTCTCACACCTTCTCCAGGGCGAATCCGGCCTGGATCCACTTGCTGGACTCGACGGCGATGCCGAGTACCCGGTCGCCGTCGGCGAGCTGGGGCAGCACCCGTTCGAGCTGCTGGAAGGGCAGGGCGTTGGCGTTGTTGCCGGTCTCGTTGACGCAGGTGACCTCGTGCATCCCGGGCACGTCGAGCCGGGCCATGATCCGGGCGGTCATGGTGCCGGACAGCTGCGGCGGCAGCACGTAGTCGACCTCGTCGGAGGACCACCCGAGCTGCTTGAGCAGCTCGGCCAGGATCTCCTCGGCCATCACCGGCACCGACGCCTCGATGGCCTTGTAGTCCTCCCGGGCGCCGGTGCCGTCCAGATGGCGCTGTGCCGGGCCGTACCACTCCAGGATCTGGCCGGGCGCGCGGCGCAGCCCGGCCAGCCGGGTGAACACGGTGCGCAGCGCGGTGGAGTCGCCACGCGGCTCGGTGGTCAGCACGACGGCGCCGGCGCCGTCACCGAAGAGCGCGACGTTGACCATCTCGGCCGGTGGCAGGCGGCGCAGGTCGAGTTCCAGGTCGTAGTGTTTGGCGATCACGTCACCACCGAGGACGAGGGCGGTGCGGTGCCGGCCGGTGAGCAGCATCTGGCGGGCGACGTCGAGCGCCTGGAAGGCGCCGGCGCACCCGGACTGGAGCTGGTAGGTGGAGATACCGTCGATGCCGAGCCGGTCGGCGACCACGTTCACGGTGGCGGGCATCAGGTGGTCCGGGGTCGCCGTGCCCATCACCACGAGGTCGATGTCCTCGGCGGTGAAGCCGGAGGTCTCCAGCGCCTGCCGGCCGGCGGCCTCGCCCAGGTCGGCCAGCGAGTAGCGAACCTCGCCGGTGTCCAGGTCGACCGCGAGATGGCGGGTGCGGGTGCCGATGAAGGTGTCGACCCACTCCTCCCAGATCGGGTCCATCCCGAAGCGACGGGCCAGGGCGGCGTTGTCGACGGGAGGGCCGGGCAGCGCCGTGCCGACGGCGGCGAGGTGGACATCGGGCGGGGTCATCGGGTTCCTCCGGGTCTACGGCACAGCCGGTCGTGCTACGGCACAGCCGGGTCAAGGACGGTGGGTGCGGTGCTGGCTCCTTCCGGTTCCGGGACGAGGGCCGCCCGCGACGGCGTCGGCGTCCGCGGCGCCGAACCAGCGGGTGAGCGCCGTGCGCAGGCCCGCCTCGTCGGGCGGGTCGCCGTGCTGTGCCACCCACGCCACCTGCCCGTCCGGCCGGACGAGGACGGCCGCCAGCCGCGCGAGCTCGTCGCCGGGGCGCCCGTCGGCGGCTGCCGTGTCGGTGGCCTCCTCGAGCCGGGCGGCGACGGTGTCGACCCGGTCGGCCCAGCCGGCGCCGAGCCGGCTCGGCGCGAAGCTTGCGCCGAGGCCCGCGCCGAAGCCCGTGTCGAGGTCCGCACCGAAGCCCGCACCGGGGTTCGCGCTGAGATCGAGGAGCACCCCGCGGGCCGGGTGCAGCAGGCGTGACGTACTGGTCGGGGTCCCGTCCGCGGTGCGCAGCGCCCGGTCGGGCAGCCGCCGGCCCACCAGCGGATGATCGTCGCCGAGGTCGTGGCGCAGCCCCAGGCCGGTCACTTCCGCGGCCATCAGCCGGTTCGCGTCGGGCTCGGCGAAGACCCGCGTGAGCACCTCCCGCAGGGCGTCGACCGCGGGCCCGCCGCCCATCAGCACGTCCTGTGCCTGGGTGAGACGCAGGACCGCGGCCACGGCCGGGTACCGCTCGGCATGGTAGGTGTCCAGCAGGCCGGCCGGTGCCCGGCCACGCACTGTCGCGGCCAGCTTCCAGCCCAGGTTCACCGCGTCGGCGATGCCCAGCCCGAGTCCCTGCCCGCCGAACGGCGGGTGCACGTGGGCCGCGTCCCCGGCGAGCACGACCCGGCCGCGGACACTTTCGGTAACCTTCCGGGTGGCATTGCCGAACCGGCTGACCCATATCGGGACGCCACCGGACAGGTCGAGCCCGGCGATGCGGGCCGCGCTGTCACGGATCTCCTCGAAGGTCGGCGCGGCCCCGCCCGGGGCGGGGGCCCGGGCGGGGCCGCGGACGAACACCCGGGTGGTGTCCGCGTCCAGCAGCGTGAGCCCGACCCAGCCGCGCTCGTTGCGCAGGAACGGGAACGGGGCGCGGGGCAGGGTCCGCAGTTGGCTGGCGGGCACCCCGCGGACGTCGGCGAGCAGCACCTCGGCGGTCGCCGACGTGCCAGCGAAGGTGAAGCCGGCAGCCCGGCGGACCGTGCTGCGGCCGCCGTCACAGCCGACCAGGTAGTCGGCGTCGAGATGGTAGGTGCCCGCCGGCCCGGTGACGAGTGCCCGCACGCCGCCCGGGGCCCGGGTGAGCCCGACGACGCGGTGCCCGCGCCGGATCCACGCGCCGAGCCCGGTCGCCCACTCGGCCAGCACCTGCTCGACCTCGGCCTGCCCGATCAGGGCGGCCGGCCGGTCGGTGTCGAGCGGGCGCAGGTCCAGCCCACCGGCCAGCAGGGCGAAGTGCCCGGCGGCGGCCGGTCGCAGCCGGTCCCCGAACAGCTCCAGCAGGCCCCGCTGGTGCCATGCCGCCAGGGTGGCGGCGTACACACCGGGTGCCCGGGACTGCCCGGCCGGCCGCTCGAGCGCCTCGAGGACGACGACCTCGACGCCGGCGAGGCGCAGCTCGCCGGCGAGCATGAGGCCGGTGGGGCCGGCACCGACGATGACGACGTCGGTACGCTCCACCCCGTCCCCCGCGGGGGCGGGTGGGAAGGATGCGGTCGCGGTCACCATCGTCTTCAGACGGGTTGGGCCAGCGGCGCCGGCCGGGTGGGTGCCACTTCCGCGAGCACTGGGAGCACCTCCGCGGCGAACAGCTTCGCCGAGGCGAACGCGGCATCGGATGGCAGCGCGCCGAACTGGAAGGCGGCGTTGACGTAGCCGACCCCGGCTTCGGCGAGCTCGACGAACTGGGCCAGCACTTCCTGTGGGCTGCCGCCGACGAGACGGTCGCGGGCCAGCGCCTCGTCCGCCGGGTCGACCGTGCCCAGCAGCCCGGGGACGACCCCGTCGACGGGCACCCCGCCCTGCGCCAGCGCGCGGGAGGCGCCGAGCTGGCGGGCCACCTCGCGGACGGCCGCCTCGCGGGCGTCCGGGTCCGTGCCGACGAACACGAACCGGTTCGCGGAGAACTCCGTGTCGGTGGCGCCCGGCGGTGCCTGCTCCGCCAGGCTGTCGATGAACCGCCGCCGCTCGGCGAGGTCGGCCGGCGACGACAGCGCCAGCCCGAGGTGGTGGAAGCCGTGCCGGACCGCGAAGGCGGTCGACTCCTCGGTGGCCGCGGCCAGCCACACCGGCGGATGGGGGGTCTGCACCGGCCGCGGCAGCACCGTGACGGTGGTGTCGATGTGGTGGTACCGGCCGGTGAAGCTCGTCTCCGAGCGGGTCAGAAACTGCAGGATGAGCTCAACCGACTCCTCGAAGACCTCACGGCTGTTGGCGAGGTCCCGGCCGAAGCCGTGGAACTCGTGCGGCTGGTAGCCGCGCCCGATGCCGAGGTCGACCCGGCCGTCGCTGATGGCGTCCAGTGTGGACACGTCGGCGACGAGACGCACCGGATCCCACAGCGGCAGCACGAGGATACCGGTGCCCAGCCGCAGGTCGGGGGCGATCGCCGCCGCCTTGGTGAGCAGCAGCAACGGCGAGGCGCTCAGGCTGTAGCTGGAGAAGTGGTGCTCCGTGATCCAGATACCGGTGAAGCCTTTGTCGTTGGCCCATTCGACCTGGTCGAAGAAGTCCCGGTACTTCTCCCGGGTCGACTCCTGGTCAATGGCGGTCGAGGGGCTGAGGTAGTTGATGCCAACGCGCACTTCCGGCTCCGTTTCGGCAGGGGGAGGGGTCGGCCGTGAGACCTATCATCATGGCGTTTCCTAGTGGCTTCCTTGCCGGCCTCTAAAGTGAGTGGACTGCCTCCGTGATTGTGCTGGGGGAGGCACAGAAACGCGATTCTGAAGCGCCGGCAAAAGCTGGCGAAGGTCGTTCTTAAGTGTTCTTGTGGACAGTTCGGGGAAACATTACCGTTGCTTCCGTTCTACTGTCCCGGACCGTTCGACCACAGTCGACCGCCGTGTTGGAGGCCGTCTTGTCTGTTGATCTTGAAGATGCCCCGTCTTTTCCGGTGCCTCGGACCGTCCCCTACCAGCCGCCGGAGTCCTACCGTCAGATCAGCAGCCGCGGCCCGTTGAACAAGGTCACGTTGTGGGACAAGCGCAGGGTGTGGCTGGTGACCGGGTACGCGCAGGGCCGTCGACTGCTCAGCGACCCGAAGCTGTCCGCGGACCGCACCCGCCAGGAGTACCCCACGATGGCGCCGCACCTGGGGGCCCAGGCCGCCCGCAAGCTGGTGCTGGTGGGGGAGGACCCGCCGATCCACGACATCCACCGCCGCCTGCTCAACCCCGAGTTCAGCCTCAAGAAGGCGCGGGCGCTGGCACCGCGCATCCAGGAGCTGGTGGACGGGCTCATCGACGACATGCTCGCCGCCGGCCCGACGGCCGACCTGGTCCAGAGTTACGCGCTGCCGATCCCGTCGCTGGTGATGTCCGAACTGGTCGGGGTGCCCTACGAGGACCACAAGTTCTTCCAGGCCGCCACCGCCGGGGTGATGCAGGCCCGGGAACCGGCCGAGACCGAGGCGGCCGGTGCCCAGCTCGCGCAGTACCTGGGCACGCTGGTCGAGCGCAACCTCACCGAGCCCGGTGACGGGGTGATCGGCCGGCTGGTCCACTATGTGCAGGCCGGCACCATTACCGCCGCGGAACTGACCCAGCTTTCCATGGTGCTGATGATCGCCGGGCTGGAGACGACGTAACTAGTCAGGTAGTTTTTGATCTTGAGTTAGCTGATCGCGGGCATCCAGGGACGGCCCTCGGCAAGTTGGACGAGAGCGTCGAACAGGCTGATGCCGTGTTTGGTGGCGGTGGACAGGTAGCTGCGGATCGCGCAGAACTGGCGGGCGCCGGTGAGCGTGCGTAGGCAGCCGGATACCTTCTGCCGTAGTTTGATCATGCGGATGTCGCGTTCGGAGCCGTTGTTGTCCGCGGGAACCCGCCAGTCGCGGGTGAACCGAAGGTAGTCGGCTTCGCGGTCGACGAGCCGGCAGGCCAGGGCATGGCGGGCGGCCATGAGTTTCGTGCCGCGCGGCGAGGTCTGGCTGATCCCGATGTGAGCGGCGTGGCGCAGCTGCCGGGTCTGGGTGGCCGGTGCCTGCTCGTCGATGGTGACGCCGGTAGTGGCGGCGTCGACGGCGAGGCGGTGCAGGGCGACGAGCGCGTCGCCTGCCTGGGCGGCCCAGCACCAGGTTCCCGTCGGGGCCGCGTCGACGACGGCCTGTAGTTCGCGCAGCACGTGAGCGACGCACAGCTGGTGGGTGGCGCCGGTGTAGCTGTCGTAGGGGGCCCAGGCGTCGTGGACCACCACCCCACCGAAGGCGGGAAGCACCCCGAGGGCGTCGATCCCGCCGCTGCCGCGGGTGGCATGGCAGTCGATCAGCGTGTACTTGTCGGTGCGGGCGCAGTGCACCCAGTGCAGTTTCCCGGCGACCCGCAGCCCCGTCTCATCGGCCCCGATCACGTCGGCGGCGGCCAGCAGACCCCGGACGGTGTCACGGAAGCCGTCGAGTCCGGCGGCGGCACGGGCGGTCATCGCACCGACCGTGCCCGCCGAGATCGGGATCCCAACCAGCTCGGCCAGCGCGGTCGCGGTCCGCTCCTGCGACAGGAACTGACCGGAATACAGGTAGACCACCGCCGCGGCCACCCGCGGCCCGTACTGCACCGGCGCGTCCACCCCGGCCGGTGCCGCCGCCTTCGTCCGCGTCCCGCAGCCGCACTCCCGCTCGATGAGCTGATGTTCGACCACATGCGGACGTAGTTCGGGCAGGTCGAACACCTGCCGCCGTTCGGTCCGGGTCACAGGCCGGCCCGCAAGCCCCGCCCCGCACCCCGCACACGGCCCCGGCTCATGCCGCAGGCGCACATCAGGCTCAGCGAGCATCCGCAGCGTCGATCCCGGATGCCCGCCCTGCCCACCGGGCCTGCGGCCGGTCTTCTTCCGCAGCGACTTCGGTGGCGGTTTCGCCAGCCCGTCCGAACTCGGTGGCTTCGCCGAGTTCCGCGAGTTCTTCGCGACCTGAGCTTCCAGCTCGGCGATCCGCACCCGCGCCTGTTCCAACGCCGCAGCGGTCTCGACCAGCTGCGCCCGCAGACTCACCACCAGCGCCGCGAGCTCGTCATACGACGGCACCGGCGGCGACGCGGGCGGACCATCCGACACACCCGGACCCTACGGCCCGATCAACCACACAGCACCAACGACCCGGGCCTTCAGGCCATCGAGGAGTCCCAGCCAGCCGGGAAACCAAAAACAAACGATCTACCAGACCTGACCAGTTACGAGACGACATCGTCGATGATTCCGCTCGGGGTGGTCACCCTGTTCGCCCATCCCGAGCAGCTGGCCGCTTTCATCTCCGGCGAGGTGCCGGTACAGACAGGGGTGGAGGAACTGCTGCGCTACCTGGCCGTCACCGACTTTGCCGCGGTCCGCTGGGTCACCGACGACATCGAGATCGACGACGTCGTGATCCGGGCCGGTGACGGCATCGTGGTGTCCTCGACAATGGTGAACCGGGACGAGTCGGTGCACGCCGACCCGCACGTCTTCGACATCTCCCGGGGCAACCGTCAGCACCTCACCTTCGGCTACGGCATTCACCAGTGCCTGGGCCAGAACCTGGCCCGGCTGCAGCTGGAGACCGCCTATCGCACGCTGTTCGCCCGTATTCCGGGGCTGCGGCTGGCCGTGCCGTTCGAAGACCTGCGGATGCGCTCCTCCGGCACCATGCAGGGACTCGAGTCGCTGCCGGTCACGTGGTGACCAGGCCGGCCGACGGCCCCGCCCCGGTCCCGTCGCCCGACAACGGGCGGATACGGGTGCGCGCCGACCGGGAGCGCTGCATCGGCGCCGGGCTGTGCGTGCTGACCGCCCCGGAGGTGTTCGAGCACGACGACGACGAAGGTCTCGTGATCATCCTGGAGGCGACGCCCGCGGCGCACCACCGGGACAACGTCGAGCTGGCCAGCAGGCTGTGCCCGACGGGTGTGATCTCTGTCGAACCGGCCTGAGCGCAACCACGGCCGGGCCGGCCAGGCCGGCCGCCGCCCGCCCTGGACGGACCTGACACAGGCTGTAATGGAATGGGCGACCGGAACAGCCTGCCGTCGTCCGCCCGGGGCGAGCCGGCGGCCCCTGGGGCAGGACCCGTTTCCTTCGGAGGGAGAAACCTGCCCCAGCCCGCGGGGTGCCTGTCGGTGCTGGTAGCGATGCCGGCGCCGCGGGCACTCCGCGGGCGCTCCGCGGCTTTGCGCTCCCCGCACAGGGTGTCGTATGCGGATCGCGTGTTGTCAGCCGCTGTTTCTCATGCGCCGTCGGCGTCCCGCTCCGCCGTGACATCACCGAGCTGTGACATCAGCCGGGCCAGGGCCGCCCGGGAGGGGATCCCGAGCTTGCGGTAGATACGGGTCAGGTGCAGTTCGACGGTCCGCGGGCTGAGGTTCAGCTCGTCGGCGATCTCCTTGTTCTTCCGGCCGGTGCCGGCGACGTACGCGATCTCGCGTTCGCGGTCGGTGAGCGAGGCAAGCAGCGGGTGGGCCGGCCCGTCCGCGGGCTGGTGTGGGGTGGTGGGCCGAGGCCGTTGCCCCATCGCCGTCGGCAGCCACGCCAGCCCCCGTCCCAGCAGGAGGAACGGCAGCAGCACGGTCTGGCCGGTGTGTACGGCCAGCGCGGCGCCCCGGTCGCAGTGACGCTCGGCGTCATAGCGACGCCCCAGGCATGCCTCCACCCAGGCCAGCAGCGCGACGATCTCCAGGCAGGTGGCGAGTTCAGCGTCGCTCAGCCTGTCCACCGCGGTGGCGGACGCGCAGGCCCAGGTCCGGGCGGTGGTGGTCTCGGCGGCGAAAACAGCCCGCTGCGCGTGTACCGCGTGTAATCCGGCCACCGCCAAGGTGTCACCATCGGTGATCGCTCGGGCGACGAGATCGACCTGGTCCGCCGAGGGCGGCTTCTCACCGACCATCGCCAGCAGCCCCAACGTCGCGAGCAACGAGACCTTGTCCACCGTTGGCGCGGTCAGGGAAGCCGTCAGCGCCCGCGCGAGCAGGTCGCAGCCCGCCGCCCGTCGTCCCAGCAGACATTCCCGCAGGGCGGCGGATTGATTTTCCCGGAAACGTTCCTGTCGCTGCCGTGACGACCAGTCAGCCCCACCGGTCGGCGTGCCGGCCATCACTCCGCTGATCATTGTGACCTGCTTCCGTCCATGTTGCCGCGGCCGGATGTATCCCACCGCGTTCGGACTTCCACCCGAACCCCGTGCGGAGCCGTGGGTCAGTGACCGGACCGGAGCGCTGATTTCGGTGAAACGACCCCGGTTCTGCCTGGGCGGTCGGGCCCGATCCCGGACCGGGGCCGACACTTCGTGCGCCTTGCTCCGTCCCTTCGGGTAACGGAGAATAACGACCGACGATGTTCGTACGCGATCCGATGCTGAGAACCGGTTTCCCCGGCCCGGTATCGGGCACCTGGATCGGCGTCACGGCGGACCGCCACACCATCGTGTCACCACTGACACAGAGTTATGGCGCCCAGAATTCCGGTCGACTGCCATCCGGTCTGCCTGGATGCGTCGAGTAAAACAATTAGTTGCCTACAAACAGCCAATGTCGAGCCTACCAGCCGTTATGGTTGCGTCAAGTGAATGCAGACAGTAACTGCTGGCAGGTTCGGACGCCAGGGTGGCGGCGGCTCCGGAGGGGCCGACAGGGGCGAAGACGCCGCCTGTGCGGGTCGCAGTTCATAGGCTCAGTCAAGGAGCCTGGTCGAAGCAGGGAGGTTTCGCATGGGTGGCGGCGCGCATGAGTGACCTGGCGGAGGCCACCGGGCGGCCGATGCGCTCCCACGCACGGCGCAATCGGGAGCGGATCCTCGCCGTGGCCAGGGAGGCCATGACCAGCCAGGACGACGAGATATCCCTCAACGAGGTGGCCCGGCGCGCGGGTGTCGGCATCGGCACGCTGTTCCGGCACTTCGCCAGTAGGGAGGCGCTGCTGGAGGCGCTGGTGCACGACCGCACCACCGCCATCTGCGCAGAGGCGGACCGGCTGCTGGAGTCCGAGGCCCCGGGTACCGCCCTGATCACCTGGCTGTCCGATCTGGTGGCGTACGTGGCTACCTATCGTGGTGTCGCCGCCGCCCTGCTCAACGGGTCCCGCGACGCGCGGTCCGCGCTGCACCGCTCCTGCAAGAACGTGGACAACGCCGCCGCGGCGCTGCTCACCCGGGCCCAGCGCGCCGGGGAGGTCCGCGCGGACATCGGGGTCGACGAAGTGATCGCCCTGGTCAGCGCCATTGCCTGGGTCCGGGAGCAGGCACCGGAGCGCGCCGGCCAACTGGAGGCGCTGATGTCGATTATTGCCACCGGTCTCCGGTTACCCGGTGTTACGGCTTTCTGACTCACTCGACTCTTGCAAACTGGAGCATCACACCGGTACGGTGCGGACGTCGACACACCGGGCTGGGCTGGGAGGACGCGGCGGATGAGGTGCGGCGTCACAGCCCGTTTCCGCCGGTGTAATGCCGGCCATTCGTACGCCGTCCCGCGGTCGCAGGCCGCAAATCTGTTCCGGCGTCGCCACGTCGACTTCGGCACAGTGGTGAGTGCCTCCTGTCCGGCGGCACGCCTCCCCCTGTCGCCGAGCCGCTCCTTCGGCGCCCACCGGTAATCCAGCCCCTTCAGCGGCGGACCCATGCCGTGGGTCCGTTCCCCGTGTGCCGAACGGGTGTGGACTGTTGGCGTCTGATTCCAGATCCGTTGCTTTTTTGTGTCGTTCTGCGGAACAACAGGGGAATTTTCACCACGATGCCCGGTGATCATCTCTTCCTGCCCGCCGAGGTGTTCCGGTCTGTCTGGGGGCCGTTGCCCCGCCGGTCCAGGTGCGCGGCGCATCCCGGACGCCGCCAGGTGCGCCCGGGTACAGGTGTGCCCGGACACAGGCGTGTTCGGGCCCGCGGGCGCGCTCGGGTGTACAGAGCGTGCCTGGGACATCGCGGTGACGCCGAGCATCACCGCGACCGGGGCGCCGCGCTGGCCGTACCCACCGGCCAGACCGTGCTGCCGCCGTTCCTCCTGCTGGGACGGGGGCTGGCGTGGCTGCCGACGGAGTGGCTGTCGGCAGGGTGGCTGCCGGCAGCGATGGGGGCAACGGCCTCGGCCCACCACCCCACACCGGCCCGTGGACGGGCCGGCACGCCCACTGCCCGCCTCGCTTACCGGGTACCTCGCTCATCGGCCGCGAATGCGAGATCGCGTACGTCGCCGGCACCGGCCGGAAGAACAAGGAGATCGCCGACGAGCCGAACCCCAGCCCGCGGACCGTCCAGCTGCGCCTGGCCCGTATCCACCGCATGCTCGCAGGTCCCCTCCCGGGCGGCGCTGGCCCGGCTGATGTCGCCGGCGGCGTCACAGCGGTGCAGAACTTCAGACATGAATAAGAAACAATGTGTCCTCCGTTACCACTTCCAGGCCGAGAATTCGTGAACGGATATGGGGTTCCTCCGATGCCGGGAGTGGATGAGTATGTGAGACTGGGCGGAACGGGGGCCAGTCGACTGCGGTCGACGAAATCCACTCGTCTGCGGAGGTCTGATCCCATGTTCCAGTTGCTGGGCCCGTTGCGGATAATTGAGAACGAGCGGGTGGCGTCTATCAACGCGCGGAAGGTGGCGACGCTTCTTGCGGTTTTTCTCATAAAGGCGAACGAGGTGGTCTCGACGGAACAGCTCGTCGCGGAACTGTGGGGTTACTCACCTCCGCGCCGGGCTGTCGCCGGACTACACGTCTATGTTTCGCAGCTGCGCAAGTTCCTCGCCGCCAACGGCCGGGACTGCTCCGACCTGGTGACCTGTTCACCGGGCTATCTCATGCGGGTCGGCCCGGACGAGCTGGATCTGCTGGAGTTCCTGCGGCTGCTCGACGAGGGACGGGCGGCCTTCCGGGTGGGTGACTACGAGTCGGCCTCCACGTCCCTGACCGGCGGGCTGGAGCTGTGGCGCGGCCGGGTCCTGGAGGACCAGCGCGGGGGCGAGATCGTCGACGGTTTCGTCGCCTGGCTCGACGAACTGCGGCTGGAGTGCTACGAGAATCTGGTCGAATGCGACTTCCGGCTCGGCCGGCACCGGGACCTGGTCGGCCTCCTGCGGAATCTGGTCGCCGAATACCCGCTGCACGAGGTGTTCTATCGCCAGCTCATGCTGGCCCTGCACCGCAGCGGCCGGCGGGCCGCCGCGCTGCAGGTCTACCAGCGTGCCCGGCACACCATTGTCGCCGAACTCGGCCTTGAGCCGGGCCGCGCCGTACGCGAACTGCACCAGGCCATCCTGGTGGACGACTGATGCCTGGTGAACGACCGATGCCTGATGGACGACCGAGGCGGGAACAGCGGTCATGGTCCCCGACCGTGTCACAGGTCGACGAACTGAAGGCTGAAATCGGTGAGCTTCGCGCCCCGTACCTCCTCCGGCGGAATGGCCGCCTCGATCGCGGCCAGTTCCTTGTCGGTCAGGGTGATGCTGACGGCGGCGAGGTTTTCCAGCAGATGGTCCTGCCGGCGGGTACCCGGGATCGGCACCACGTCCGGGCCTCGGTGGGCGAGCCAGGCCAGCGCGAGCTGACCGGCGGTGACCCCCCGCTCGGTGGCGATCGCGGCCAGCCGGTCCACCAGGGCGAGATTGCGCGGCAGGTTCTCGGCGGTCAGCCGCGGCTGCGCGAGAAAGCGGAAGTCGTCCGGCCCGAACACGTCGCGGCCGCGGTACCGGCCGGTGAGGAAACCCCGGCCCAGCGGGGCGTTGGCGACGATGCCGATGCCCAGCTCGCGGGCGGTCGGAGCGACCTCCTCCTCGATACCGCGGGTCCACACCTACCATTCGCTCTGCAGCGCCGTGATCGGATGTACCGCGTGCGCCCGCCGCAGCGTCCCCGCACCCACCTCGGACAGCCCCAGATAGCGGACCTTGCCGGCCTCGACCAGCTCGGCCAGCGCTCCGACAGTGTCCTCGATCGGCACCTTGGGGTCCAACCGGGCCAGGTAGTAAAGATCGACGTGGTCGATGCCGAGCCGGGTCAGTGACGCGTCGATCGCCTCCCGCACGTACTCCCGGTCACCCCGCACCTCCTGGCCGATGCCGTTGTCCGCTCGGCGGACCCCGAACTTCGTCGCCACCGCCACCTCGTCACGCCGGCCGGCGATGGCCTGGCCGATCAGCCGCTCGCTGTGGCCGTGGCCGTAGACGTCGGCCGTGTCGAGCAGGGTAACGCCGAGATCGAGTGCGCGCCGGATGGTCGCCAGCGACTCGGCGTCGTCGGTCGGCCCGTAGAACTCGCTGATGCCCAGGCCACCCAGCCCCTGTGCGCTTACCTCGAGCTTGCCGAGATAGCGGGTGGGCAGATCCGCCATGTTGTGTGCTCCGTTCTGTCCTGAACGCTGTCCGGAACCGTTTCGTCAGATTCGCCGGGCCCGGCTTTCGTGGTGCTTTCTGCTCCGCACAGCCAGTGTGGTCCCAGCTGCTTAAGCACTCCCAAACCGCGGGGGATGCCACCGGTCCGGATACGCGGGCCGGCCCGGAAGACAGCCCGGGAGACGATGTGACGGACAGCGATATCGATATTCAGCCGTCTCCGCGGGCCGCGGCACTGTCACCCGCCACCTCGTACCGGCGGTCACCGATATGGGCCGTCGGATGTTTCCGGGTGGACCGGGAAAGGATCGGGAATGTCGTCGAGTTCGCGCCACAGCCCGCGTTCGGCCGGGCTGGGGACGCGCTCGGCGGGTACCCGCTCGGGATGGCCGGGCGGGGTCGACGGGCGGGGCCGGCTCTCGACGGGCCCGACCGGCGGCCGGACCGGGCATCCCGTCCAGACGAACACGGCCGTCTCGCCCACCAGCACCAGCGTCGAGCCGGTCCAGCGCAGGGCTGCCCGCGCACCGGTGAGCAGCCACCGCAGGTGGCGCCCGAACAGCCACGTCGAGTCCGCCTGGCGGGAGACGGCAGACGGGTGGACGGGCAGCCGCCGCCGGCGGCCGGACGGCGTGCGTGGGCTGGTCATGGCAGGGTTTTCCGCCCTCTTCTCCGGGCGACGAAGCGTGGCCGCCGCGCCGTACACAACCGATCGTGACCTGACCGATCATGCGGCAGCGCCCTGAAGCCCGGCTTGACCGCCCGCGGGTCCCGGCGCCCGGCCTGCTCCCCGGGCCGCCCGGCTGCGGCAACCGTGTGCCTGTGATCGTCGGCCCGTGGCCGTGGCCGTGGTCTCGGCTCCCGGTTCGACACCCGACCGCACCGACAGAGCCCTGTCGCGCGGGCCTGCGACCGGCGCTGGCGGACCGGACACCCACGGTGTTCCTGCCGCACCGATCCGGTTCCTTCTCGAAGAGACCGGCTCGAAGAGACCAACCGTAGTCTCTTCTGCACGTATGGTTGGCGGCGGCCCGCTCGGGTGATCCGTACGGTACGGGCCCGCCTCTCGCGGGCCAGACGTGTCGGGGGATGTCGGATCCGTCCGATAGAAACGTCCTGTCCGTGACGGGTGCCTGCGCGTGGGGAGACACAGTGGTCGGGTACGACGAAAAGGTGAAGGCGCGGTCGCTGCACCTTTTGGACTACCTGGCCGCACTCGCGCTGGAGCTGTCGACGAAACCGAAACGGCGGCTGACGGATTACGATTCGCCGCTGACCCGGCCGCGTGACGTCCCGACGCACCCGGCGGTCGCCCTGGGCCCGAGCGCGACCCGGTCGTCCTGGCTGCGGGTGGGCAAGGCGGTGGAGCCGCCACCGCCGGTGCTACCGGCCCGGCTGGCGGACCACCTGCCGGGTGTCACGGTCGATCTGCCCGACCCGCCGGCGCTGCCAGCGGATTTCGAGGAGGCCTGCGCACGTGACGGTGAGGACCCACAGCGCCTGCGGGCCGAGCTTTCCACCTGGATAACGCAGCAGTGGGAGCCATGGGCGAACACCGCCCGTCCCGCGCGGTCCGCCCGGCTGCTCTACCAGCGGCTGTACGACCTGCGGCTGCG
Source organism: Candidatus Protofrankia datiscae (assembly GCF_000177615.2). Lineage (GTDB taxonomy): Bacteria > Actinomycetota > Actinomycetes > Frankiales > Frankiaceae > Protofrankia > Protofrankia coriariae. Next base: position 2,322,284 of record NC_015656.1, read on the forward strand.
GCTGGCCCGGGACAGCGCCACCCACGAACTGGTGTGGGGGCACGGCGTTCTGTCCTGGGCGCCGGGTGAGCATTTTATCGATCATCCGCTGCTCGTCACCCCCCTGACGATCGAGCTGGATCCCGACAACGGGGACCTGAGCGTGCTGCCGGACGGCTATCCCGCTGTCGAGACCGACCCGTTGCACGGGCTGGGGATCGCCGCGCTCGAGGAGCTGGGCGCACTGCGCGACGCCGTCCGGGCGAGCCCGCCGGACCTGTGGAGCGAGGACGGGCTGACCGAGGTGTACCGGCAGATCGTCGCCCCGCTGGGCCTCGACGCCAGGGTTCTCCTCGGCCGGCGGGGCCCGTTGGCCGACCAGGTCCCGCCGCCGGCGGCCTCGCCCGTGCTGGTGGACACCTGGGTGCTGTTCGTCCGCCCCCGTCCAGCGCTCTACCAGCGGTTCTACGCCGAGCTCCGGCAGGTTCTCACCGAGCGTGACGTGCTGCCGGAAGCGCTCGCCGCGGTCGTGGACAACGAGAACGCCGGCCGGCTCCCGGCCGGCGGCCCGGGCACGACCGCGACAGCCGACAACGGTGACGGCGCAGGCGTCGCCGCCGGCCCGCTCGGGCGGCGGCTGCTGATGCCGCTGCCCACCAACGACGAGCAGGAGCGCATCGCCAGCCAGCTCGAACGGTCCCGTGGGGTGACGGTGCAGGGCCCGCCGGGCACGGGCAAGAGCCACACGATCGCGAACCTCGTGAGTCATCTCGTCGCCCACGGCAGGCGGGTGCTGGTCACGGCACACAACGAGCAGGCCCTTGCCGTGCTCCGGGACAAGATCCCGGCCGAGCTGCGTGACCTGTCGATCGCGGTGCTCGGCTCCACCTCCGCGGCCCTCGGCGAGCTCCGCGCCTCCGCACAGATGATTATGGACGCGGTGTCGAGCATCGACGAGGGGGTCGAGCGTGCGACGGTCGACGCGCTGCTGACGGACCTCGACGCCGCGCACGCCGAACGGCGTGGGCTGGAGCTGCGGCTGGTCGACCTGCTCGCGGCCGAAGCCGCGGAGTTTCCCCTCGCCGACGGGCCGGCAAAGGCCGCCCGGGTGGCCGACTGGCTCGCCAGCCACGAAACCGGGTGGGACCGCATACCGGACCGGCTCACCGAGCATCAGCGTCCCCCGCTGTCGGTGGCCGAACTCGACGAACTGATCCGGTTCGCCGCCATCCCCGCGGCGGACGCGGCCGCGGCCCGCCACGACCTGCCGGCCCGGGGAAGCCTGCCGTCAGCCGGCCAGCTCGCCGAGCAGTACCGGCGGCTCGACAAGCTGCGCGACGACCTCGCCGACCTGGAGGCCCAGGGCGCCTCCTTCACCGCGGTGGACACGTTGGGCGGCGACGCTCTCGCCGACCTTCTCGCCGCGGTCCGCGCGGCGACGGCCCGTGTCACCGCCGCCGAGCAACCGTGGCTGGCGGCCGTGCGCGCGCAGGTCGCGCAGTCGCGGGCATACGCGGGCGCCTTTGGGCGGAGCAGGCCGAACAGCTCGCCGCCGAGACCCGGACGATCGTGGAGCTGCGCCGGGCGACCTTCGGCCGGACGGTCGTCGTCGCGGAGGGTGATCCCCGTGTCCAGGAGGCGACACTCAACGATCTTGCCGAGAGGTTCGCCGCCGGCCGGGGCATCCCCCGGGTGGGCGGTCGGGAGCTGCGGGCCTTTCACGCCGCCACCCGCGTCGACGGCTTCGAGCTGCGCACGGTCGACGACGTCGAGACGGTCCGGGCGAAGATCCGAGAGCGGACGACCGTCACCGCCGCCGGACGTCGTTACCATGATCTGGTCGGTACGGTCGGCGGGCCGCCGCTGTCGACCGACGACCCCGCGTTCGTACCGAGCCTGGAACACCACGTCGACCTGCTGCGCGACGCGATCGCCTGGGAGATCACCGACGGGCCGGCGCTGCTGGACCGGCTGCGCGCCGTCCTGCCCGGCACGCCCGTCCGGCCGACCGCCGCGCAGCTGGCCGCCGCGGGAGACATCCTGGAGGCGGCCGCGAAACGCGGGGAGGAGCGCCAGCTCACGGCATGGTTCGACAGGTGGCGCGAATATCTCGGCGGCGGCGGTGGGCAGCCGGACCCGGGACCGCTGTGGGGGACGCTGCGCGACGTCCTCGACCGGCGTGACCGGCACGACCTCTCTGCCTGGACGGCCACGTGCGACGAGATCGAACGGCTCACCGAGCTGCGGCCGGCGCTGGACCGCCGCGACGCGCTCGCCGGCCGGCTCGCCGCCGTCGCTCCCCTGTGGGCCGCAAAGATCATCGGTAGCGGTGGGGACACGGCCGTGTGCGGCTCGGCGCCGGACCTGCCCGAGCTGTGGCGCTGGCGTCAGGCCCAGACCTGGCTGGACGCCCTGCTCGAACGCGGTGACGCCGCCGTCCTCCAACAGCGGATCATCGAGGCGACGGCCGCTGTCCGCCGGCTCGTCCTCGACGTCGCCGTCCGCTCCGCCCGGCTCGGCATGAAGGCCAACCTGCGCGAGGAGCAGCGCCGTGCGCTGATGGGCTGGCTGCAGGCGCTGGCGAGGATCGGCAGGGGAACCGGCAAGTTCGCCCGCAGGTGGGAGGCGGACGCGCGCGAGCAGATGCCCGCCGCGATGGGCGCCGTCCCCGTCTGGATCATGCCGATCCACCGTGTGCTGCAGAGCTTCGACCCACGCCGGACGGATCTCTTCGACGTCGTCATCGTCGACGAGTCCAGCCAGTGCGACGTGCTGTCCATGGGAGTGCTGGCGCTGGGCCGCAAGGTCGTCGTCGTCGGGGACGACAAGCAGATCAGTCCGGCGGCGGTCGGTGTCGACCGGTCCCGGGTGTTCCAGCTGATCGAGACGCATCTTCCCGACCTCGCGCAGCGCTCCCTGCTGGATGTCGAGGCCAGCCTCTACGACACCGCCACCAGGGTGTTTCCCGACGTGGTGCTGCTACGCGAGCACTTCCGCTGCATGCCGGACATCATCGAGTTCTCGAACCGTTTCTACGCCGGCAGAATCCTCCCCCTGCGAGAGGGCACCGATCTCGGGATCGGCTCGCCGGTCCGCCCCGTCCGCGTGCCCGACGGGGTCCGTACCCGCGGACAGTACGGGGACGTCAACGAGCCCGAGGCATCCGCCGTGGTCCAGCGGATTCTCGACTGCCGGGACGACCCGGCGTACGACGGGATGACATTCGGCGTCGTCACACTGCTCGGGAACGCGCAGGGCCGCCTGATCGAACAGAAACTGCTCGCCGTGCTCGGCGGCGACGAATACGAACAACGGCGAATCCGGGTAGGTGACCCGTACAATTTCCAGGGCGACGAGCGGGACGTCATCTTCATTTCCGTCGTCGCCGACGACAACCGGTCGGCCGCGACGAAAAAGGCCGACCAGCAGCGGATCAACGTGGCGGCCAGCCGGGCCCGCAACCAGCTCTGGATCTTCCACAGCGTCGACCCGGGCGCGCTGCACGCCGACGACGTGCGTGGACACCTGCTCACCTACGCATACGCCGTCAACGACCCGCAGGCGCAGGCCGCCACCCTCGAGGAAAAATGCGAGAGCGATTTCGAGAGACGTGTCCTGCGGGATCTGCTGCGCCGAGGCTACCGGGTACGCCCGCAGCACGAGGCCGGCGGCTGCCGCATCGATTTCGTCGTGCAGGGCGAGCACGACCGGCTGGCCGTCGAATGCGACGGTGAGAAGTTCCACGGTCCGCAGCGGTGGGAGGCCGACCTCCGCCGCCAGCGAATGCTCCAGGATCAGGGATGGAAATTCTGGCGGGTCCGCGGCTCGGCGTACTACCGGCACCCGGAGGCTGCGCTCGCCTCCCTGTGGGAACGACTCGACGAACTCGGGATCCGCCCCGACGTGACCGCCGCGGTACCTGAGCAACAGTCCGCGTCACCCGTCATGTCCCCCCTGGAGTGATCGCCGGACCCGCGTCGTCACACCACCCGGTCGTCCCACTTTTTCGCGGTGCCGGCGCCGGGGGTGGCGAAGACCTCGCCGGCGGGTCGGGAGCCGAAGTGTCCGTCGAGGATCTCGAAGGAGTCGAGGGTGACCAGGGCCGGATGGCTGACCGCGCAGGCGTGCGCGAGCCGCAGCAGGTCGTGCCGCAGCCCACTGACGTAGTTGGCGACCCGGGCGGCCTTGTCCTGGGGGTCGAGCCCGCGGGTCAGCCAGCGGGACTGGGTGGCCACCCCGGTGGGGCAGTGGCCGGTGTGGCAGCGTTGCGCCTGGATGCAGCCCAGGGCCAGCATCGCCTCCCGGCCGACGTTGACCAGGTCACAGCCCATGGCCATGGCCAGCAGCGCGGTCTCGGGGAAGCCGAGTTTGGCCGAGCCGACGAAGACGATCCGTTCGTCGAGCCCAGCGGCGGCGAAGATGGCGTGCACCCGGCTGAAGCCGAGCTTGAACGGGAGCGCGACATGGTCGCTGAAGGCCAGCGGTGCCGCGCCGGTGCCGCCCTCGCCCCCGTCGATGGTGATGAAGTCGACCCCACGGCCGGTGGACACCATCCGGTTGGCAAGGTCCTCCCAGAAGCCCAGCTCGCCCACGGCCGACTTGATCCCCACCGGTAGCCCGGTCGCCGCGGCGATCTCCTCGACGGTGTCGAGCAGGCTGTCCACGTCGCTGAACGCCGAATGGGTGGATGGGCTGACGCAGGTCTGCCCGACCGGCACCCCCCGGATGCGGGCGATCTCGGGGGTGACCTTCGCCGCGGGCAGGACGCCGCCGAGGCCGGGTTTCGCCCCCTGGCTGAGTTTGATCTCCAACGCGCGGATCGGGTGCTGGCCGACGAGCTCCACCAGGCGTTCGAGGCTGAACCGGCCGTCGGGGGTGCGGCAGCCGAAGTAGCCCGTGCCGATCTGGAAGACCAGGTCACCACCTTGCAGGTGGTGGTCGGAAACACCTCCCTCGCCGGTGTTGTGCAGGCAGCCGGCGATGGCGGCGCCCTTGTTGAGGGCGGCGATCGCCGGTGCGCTCAGCGCGCCGAAGCTCATCCCCGAGATGTTGACCACCGATGCCGGTCGGAACGCGCGGGCCCGGCCGCGCGCCGCGCCGAGCACCTTGCGGCATTCCAGGTGGTCGTCGCCGGGCGCGGGCGCCGGCAGCGGGAAGACCGCCGGTTTGACGATGAGGTAGTTCGCTGACAGCTCCAGGTCGTTGTCGGTGCCGAAGCCGAAGTTGGCGTTGGCCCGCTTGGCCGTGGCGTACACCCAGCGGCGCTGGTCGCGGCTGAACGGCCGCTCCTCGTCGTTGCCGGTCACGATGTACTGGCGCAGCTCCGGGCCGACGTCCTCCAGCAGGAAGCGCAGATGCCCGATGACGGGGAAGGTCCGCAGGATCGAGTGCCGGCGCTGAAGGACGTCGTACACCGCCACCGCGCACACCAGCAGGAGAATTCCGAACGCCACCCAGCCGACTACTGCCATACCCCCATTGAACTCGCGGCCATCACCCCTACCAGCCCGGGGCACCCGTTTGTTTCAGCCCGGAGCACCTGTATCCGGTGGTCAGGGGCGATAACAAGGGGATCATTACCGGGAGGCCGTCACAGGGGGATGTTGCCGTGGCGGCCGCGGCGGGCGGGCGCGTAGGCGAGGACCCGCGCGATGCGCCGGCGGGTGTCGGCGGGATCGATGACGGCGTCGATGACACCGAGGGCCAGCCCCCGGTCGACCCCGCCGGCGGTGCGGGCGTGGTCGTCGACGAGCCGGGCGAGCAGCGCCGGCCGCTCGTCGTCGGGCACCGCCGCCAGGGCCCGGCGGTGCAGGATGCCGACCGCGGCCTCGGCGCCCATGACGGCGATCTCCGCCTCGGGCCAGGCCAGGACGGCGGTGGCGCCCAGCGAGCGGGAGTTCATCGCGATGTACGCCCCGCCGAAGGACTTCCGGGTGACGAGCGTGACGCGCGGCACCGTGGCCTCCGCGAACGCGTAGAGCAGCTTGGCGCCGCGGCGCACCACCCCGTCCCATTCCTGGCGGACGCCCGGCAGGTAGCCGGGCACGTCGACGACCACGACCAGCGGGATGCCGAAGGAGTCGCACATGCGGACGAACCGGGCGGCCTTCTCGGCGCTCAGCGAGTCCAGGCAGCCGCCCTTGCGCAGCGGGTTGTTCGCGATGACGCCGACGCTGTGGCCGTAGAGACGGCCGAGCCCGACGACGATGTTGGGCGCCCAGCGGGGCTGCAGTTCCTCGAAACCGTCGCCGGTGGGGTCGTCGTCGACGAGCCGGCGCACCAGCGGCCGGACGTCGTAGGCCCGCCGCGGTCGGTCCGGCAGCAGCGCCCGCAGATCCTCACCGACGTCGCTGGCACCCACCTCGGCGGTGCCGACCGTGCCGGTGCCGGGGCCGCCGACACTGAGCGTGCTGGCGCCAACCTCGATGGCGCTGATCTCGTCGGCGCCGGGCTCGGTCCTGGGCCCGGGGAGGGTGGCGGCCAGGCCCCGGCCGGCGCCGAGGTCGAAACGGCCCGGGTCGGCGAGCAGGGAGGTGATCCGGCGGGCCCGCTGGTAGGCGTCCCGCTCGGAACGGGCCAGCACGTGGACGACACCGGAACGGCGGCCGTGCGCGTCGGCGCCGCCGAGCCCCTCCATGTCGATCTGTTCTCCGGTCACGCTGCGCACGACGTCGGGGCCGGTCACGAACACGCGACCGGCCGGCGCCATGATCACGACGTCGGTCAGCGCCGGCCCGTACGCCGCGCCGCCCGCGGCCGGCCCGAGCACCACCGAGATCTGCGGTACCCGGCCGGAAGCGTGGATCATGGCGGCGAAGATCTGGCCGATGCCGTCGAGCGCTTCGACACCCTCGGCGAGGCTCGCCCCACCGGAGTGCCACAGCCCGATGGCCGGGCTTGCGGTGCGGACCGCCTCCTCGATGGCGGCCACGACGTGCCTGGAACCCTCGGAACCGAGCGCCCCGCCCATCCGGCTGCCGTCCGTACAGTAGCCGATGACCGGGACGCCGCCTATCCGGCCCCGCCCGGCGAGTACCCGGCCGCTGCCGGTGGAGGGGAACGGGGCGAACGAATCGGGGTCGAACAGGTGGGACAGTCTGCGGTGGGGATCGCGGACGTCCTGCTCGGGGATACTGATACCGATACTGATGCCGGCCCGCGTGCCGTTGGCTACCTCCGTCATTCTTGCAAGGATGCCGGCCTGTTCTAAAGTTTTCCTGTACACCGCCGTGGCCGGTATCAGCCGGCCGTCCAGGAACGACTCGGGGAACGTCACACAGTATTTGTCGATAATTTCCTGAGCAGGGTGTGGAACCGGCGAACCGGCGAACCGGCGAACCGGCGAACCGGCGAACCGGCGAACCGGCGAACCGGCGAACCGGCGAACCGGCGAACCGGCGAACCGGCGAACCGGCGAACCGGCGAACCGGCGAACCGGCGAACCGTGGGACGCGGAGCCTACCGACCGGTGGTCAGCGCGTAGAGCCGCTCCAGGCTCGTCGCCTCCAGGACGTCCGGCAGGGACAGCCGCTGCCCGGTCGTCCGTTCCAGGATGGTCGCGAGGGTGAGCAGGTGCACCGAGTCCCAGCCGGGTATCTCGTCGAGTTCTCGGCCGGCGTCGGTGGCCGACACCGGCAGGCCCAGTTCGTCGCGGACGAGCGTGACCAGATCCTCGATGCTGTCCATCCGTCGTCTCCATTCGTCGTGATCATTCATTGCGGTCATTCATTGTGGTCCTCGTCGCGGTCACCTTCATGACCATGCCTGTGGCCGTGCTGGGAGCGCGTCGTCGGTGCCGGGAGACCGTGGCCGGACCGCATCGGCCGTGGACGGTAAAAACCGCGTCCTACATCCTGCGGGACGCGCCTTGGACGGCGCTAGTTCCGGCCCTGGGCCCGACCGGCAACGAACCCGTACGGCATCACACCCGTACGACGTCGGCGATCACAACACTAGCGGAACTTTAGTCCCCGCTTTAGTCGCCGTCCGGATGATTTGACTGTGTGGCCGTGACGTTCGGATGGCGTTCGGCTGGCATTCGGACAGCGTTCGGACGGTCCGAGGGCGGTCACGACGGTTGGCGAATTCCGCCCGTGGATCGACGCCGATCCACTCTTGAGAAAGGTCCCGGCGATGACGGTCTCCAGCACCACCGGTTCCGCGCGGCCCGCCCCCGGCGTTTCCCCGGCACCCGCCGACGGCCGGCGGGCCGCCACCGACCTGCTCGGCCTGCACCGTGACGGCCGGATAGCCGCCGAGTTCCCCCGGGTCCGCCAACTGCTGGCGGACGCCTCCGCGGAGGAACTGGCGCGGGCGGGGCGCCTGCTCGTCCAGGTCGGCCCGGACGAGGTGCTGCGGGAGCATCCGTCGACCCCGGTCGTGCGGATCGCCGTCACCGCGCACGGCACGGTCTCCGCGCTGCTGCCGGCCCTGGCCGGGGAACTCGGCCGGCACGGTCTGCTGCTGCGTTCCCAGCTGGGGACCTTCGACAGTTACGTGTTCGAGCTCACCGATCCCGGCAGCTCCCTGCACGCCCATGCGGCCGATCTCGTCCTGGCCCTGCTCGACCCGACGATCGTCTTCGACGAGGTGCCGCTCCCGTGGGATCCCGACGCGGTCGAACGGGTCCTGGATGCCAAGATCTCCCTGCTCGAGACGCTGGTCACCCGCTTCACCGAGATCAGCCGGGGAACCCTGGTGCTCAACACGCTGCCGTTGCCACGCCGGTTCACCGCCCAGCTCGTCGACCATCGGTCGCGGGCCCGGCTGGGGGCGGTGTGGCGACGGGCGAACGCCCGGCTGCTCGGCCTCACCGAACGCTTTCCCGCGCTGGTGGTGCTCGATCTGGACCCGCTCGTCGCCGAGGGCGTGCCGGTCACCGACTCCCGGCTGACGGTCTACGCCAAGGCCCACCTGTCCGCCGGCCTGCTCGCCGCCTACGCCCGGGAGGTCGGCCACCTCGCCCGCAACATCACCGGGCGCACCAGCAAGGCCCTGGTGCTCGACCTGGACAACACCCTGTGGGGCGGGATCGTCGGTGACGACGGGGTGGAGGGTATCGAGGTCGCCGGCTCCTACCGGGGTGAGGCGTTCCGGGCCGTGCAGAAGGTCGTGAAGCAGATCGGGGCGCAGGGCGTGCTGCTCGCCGCGGTCAGCAAGAACGAGGCCGACGTGGTGCGCGACGCGCTCGCCGGGCATCCGGAGATGACGCTGCGCCCGGACGACTTCGTGCGGATCATCGCCAACTGGCGGCCCAAGCACGAGAACCTCCTGGACCTTGCCAGCTCGCTCAACCTCGGGGTCGACAGCTTCGTCTTCGTCGACGACTCCGCCTACGAGCGCGGCCTCGTCCGGGCCGAACTGCCCGACGTCGCCGTGGTCGCGGTCGACGAGGACCCCGCCGGTCACCTGGACGCGGTGCTGCGTGACGGATGGTTCGACACCCGGGAGCTGACCGCCGAGGACCGTGTCCGGGTGCGGCGCTACCGGGAGGAACTCGACCGCCGCGACTTCCAGGAGGGCTTCGCCTCGATCGAGGAGTACCTGGGCGGCCTGGAGATCGTGGTGCGGCTGGGGGTGGCCCGGGAGGCCGACGTGCCTCGGGTCAGCCAGCTCACCCTGCGGACGAACCAGTTCAACACCACGACCCGCCGGCTGCCCGCGCCGGACCTGCGTGATCTGCTCGACCGGCCGGAGCACACGGTGCTCACGATCCGCTCCGAGGACCGTTTCGGTGACAACGGCCTGGTCGGCGCGGTCTTCCTGCGCCGGGTGGAGGGGGTCGTGCACATCGACAACTTCCTGCTGAGCTGCCGGGTGTTCTCCCGGGGGATCGAGCAGGCCTGCCTGGCGACCGTGCTCGAACGTGCCCGTGACACAGGTGCGCACGCCGTCGCCGCCACCTACCGGCCGACGGCGAAGAACCGCATCGTGGCCGACTTCTACCCCCGGCACGGGTTCGTCCCGGCCGAGCCGGGCCCCGCGGACGGGCGGGACGGCGGCGAGGACGCGACGACGTTCCGGCACGACCTGACATCGGTCACGCAGGTGCCCGCGTACGTCACCCTGCTCGACGAGACCCTGGTTGGTGGCTCGTAGCGGGTGGGCGGTGCGTAGCGGTGGCTCTGCCCGCTCCATTCGCATCCCGCCCGCCACCTCGTTGGCGGGATGGCGAGGCGTTCCCGGAAATCCACCACGGGGCATCCCGCCCTGCCACCTCGCCGGCGAGGTGGCAGGGCGCGGGCGTCTGGGCCGACGGGCGGGCTGACTGCGGCACCCGCTGGCGCGGGCACTGCGGTCGTCGTTGTTTCTGAATTCGGTTCCGAATTGGGCCGCACCCGCGGGCGCGGGCACGGCCCGCCGTGGCGTCGGGCCGTGCAACCCGCGTGAATCCAGAAACCGATCCTGACCAGTTTGGCCTGCCGTCTGATCGGTATGCGTCTGATCGGTACAGCTCGCCGGGGCGTCGGGCCATACCCGCGCAGCGCGAATCCCGCTGGCGGGCGGGGGCAGGGCCCGCTTACACGATCCGGGCGCGATCCGGGCAGTGGCGGCGAGGATCGGCTCGGGGACGGCCGGGACTCAGGCGGCCGCCTCGGCGGGCCGGCGTCCCGGCAGGTACCAGAACACGAGGCCGAGGACGACGGCGACCGCGGCGATCACTGCGCCGCCGGTGAAGGCGCGGGTGACGCCGCCGGCGACATCGTCCGCAGCGGTGTACAACGTCAGCAGGATGGCGATACCGAGGGAACCGCCGACCGACAGCGCCGACTGGAGCACCCCGGAGGTGACGCCGATCTCCTCCGGCGCGCTCTGGGACAAGATGATGATGTTGAGTGGGACGACGGCCGCGCCTGCGCCGGCGCCCAGCAGGATGATCGGCACGAGGATGCCGGTGGCGTAGTCGCTGTCGTTGCCGAGACGGCTGAGCCAGAACAGCGCCAGGGCCATCACGGCGAATCCGAGGATGGCCAGCGCCCGCGGGTTCAGGCGGGTGAGGATCTTCGGCACGGCCCGTGCCGCCAGCAGCAGGGACACCCCGAAGGGGAGGAAGGCCAGCCCCGTGACCAGCGGTTCCAGCTCGAGGACCCGTTGGAGGAACTGGGTCAGGAAGAACAGGAAGCCCGTCAGTGCGAACGCCATCAGCAGCAGGTTGACGAACGCGCCGGCCCGGCCACGATGGGTGACCACCCGCAGGGGCAGCAGCGGCGAGCTGGCCTGTGCCTCCCGCAGGACGAAGCCGGCCAGGACCGCCACTCCGCCCACCAGGCCCGCGACCGCCCTGCCGGAATCCCAGCCGTCCTCGGCGGCCGCCACGAAGCCGTAGACCAGAGCCGTCATGCCGATCACGGACAGGACCGCGCCCGGAACGTCGAGCGCACGGCGTTCGTCGGAGCGACTGGGGGAGGGCACGACCCGGGCGGTGAGCAGCGCGACGGCGACACCGATCGGCGCGTTGATCAGCAGCGTCCAGCGCCAGTTCGCCAGGTCGGTGAGGATGCCGCCGAGCACCATGCCGGCGGACGCCGCCAACCCGGTCACCGTCGAATACACCGCGAAGGCCCGCTGCTGCCGCGCGCCGGTGAAGGTCGTGGCGAGCAGCGCCAGCCCGGCCGGCCCGGCCAGCGCCGCTCCGGCGCCCTGCAGGACGCGGCCGGTCAGCAGCAGACCGACGTTGGACGCGAGCCCGGCGAGCAGGGACGCGGCGGCGAGCAGGCTGGTGCCCGCGATGAAGGTGGTGCGGTGTCCGACAACGTCCCCCAGCCGGCCGCCGAAGAGCAGCAGGCCGCCGAAGGCGAGCAGGAAACCGTTGACAACCCAGGACAGCGAGCCGGCGGAGAGCCCGAGATCCTCCTGCAGGTTGGGCAGTGCGACGGCGACGATCGTGGCGTCGAGCTGGAGGATGAACTCGGCGCCGACGATCGCCGCGAGGATGAGGCCGAGCGCGCCCGGCCGGGCCGTGCGGCCCGCTGTCTCCGGCTGGGTGACGCCCTGGTCGGGCGCGGCGGCGGGGCGCACAGCCGTGGTCGTGTCGGTGCCGGTCGTGCCCGTTGCGGGCACGTCAGCATCGGTGGTCATCTGCTCTCCTTGTCTGGCGACGTCTTGTCTGGTGACGGCATGGCGTGAAGCCAGCACAGCTTCAATCTACACTTGGTACCAAGTAAAACTAAACTTTGCAGTTTGACTTTGTACAACGTACTGGCGAAGACATGGCCGTGCCGCTGTACCATCACGGTCATGACCGACGCCGCGCACCGCCCGACGAGCCGGGGACGGATCGTGAAGCGGGAGGCGATCCTCGACGCGGCGTTGAAGGTCTTCGCCCAGGACGGCTACCCGGCCGCGAGCATCGACCGGATCGTGGCCGTCGCCGGGGTGTCGAAACCGACCGTCTACAACCACTTCGCGGACAAGGAGGCCCTGTTCCGCACGGTCATGTGCGACGCCGCGCGCCACTCCGCGGAAAAGATCATCGCGTCGCTCGACACGCTCTCCGACGACGGAGCCGAACTGGCCAACCAGCTCACGAAGGTGGCCTACCTGATCCTGGAATGTCAGCTCAGTGACGAGGGCTGGGTGCTGCAACGACTGCTGTACGCCGAAGCGGTCCACATGCCCGACCTGTACGACACGGTGCTCTCCCTGGGCAGCGGCCCGGTCGTCGACGCCCTGGCGGGGCGGCTCGCTCGTCTCGCGAACCGGGGGCATCTCGACATCGACGATCCCGAGAGCGCCGCGAACCAGTTCATGACGCTCGTCGCGGGGAACCTGCCGGCGCTGTCCGCGCTGGGCACCCGGCCCATCCATCCGATCGACCTCGACGCCGCCGTCACCGCGGGTGTCCGGACCTTCCTGCGGGCCTTCGCCGCCCGCCGCCGGCCGCGCGGGCCGGCGCGGACACGGCCGGCTCTCGCGACGGCTCACTCCTCGCCCCAGCCGCCCCCGGCCGACTGAGCGGCCGCCCGCCCGCGGCCCGGGGTTTCCCGCCTGCGGTACGGGCGTCTCCGCCCGCGGCGCGGGGTTTTCCGCCTGCGGCGTGGGCTTTCCCACCTGTGGCACGGGCTTCTCCGCCCACGGCACAAGGTTCGGTTCAGCGGCTCTTCCTACCGTCGAAGACGGATCCCGGTCCCATCCGTCCGAACAGCAGCGAGGAGAACCGCCATGCCCTCTCTCCGTCCCCCGCAGGGACTCCGTCTCCCGTCGGCCGGCCGTCTCCCGGCGGCGCTCGCTCCGGTGCGGGCGGCCGTGACGTCCGGGGTGCTCGCGACCCTCGCGGTGCCGCCGCTCGCGCCTCCCCGCGGCACGACCATCGCCGACCCGAAGAACGCCCTGCTGCTGTTCGACCTGGTGGAGAAGGTGCTGGCCTACGACTCCAACAACGAGGACCCGAGCGGGCAGAACCCGACCCTGGACGACGTGGCCGAGGTCGCCTACGAGTTCGTCGGCGCCGACGGCAGGACGATCGGGACGACCAAGGGCTACGGCCGGATGCTGTACCAGCGTCCGGACGGTGGCTTCGTGGCCTACTTCTCGGAGGAGATAAAGCTCCAGGACGGCAACGTCATCCGCACGGGCGGGCTCATCGATGACACCCGGCTGACCGCGGGGGAGCAGGCGACGATCAACGCCGTCGGTGTCGCGGGCCCGTTCCGGGGCGCCGTGGGCTTCCGGCAGTTCCGACCGGTCGTCCCGCACAAGGAGTACCAGTCCAACATCGTGCTCTACCGACGGTAGGGTGCCCGCGGCCCCGCCGCGCACGGTCATCGGTACTCGGGTTTCGGTCATCGCGGTGCCTGGGGTGCGGCTGTCAGCACCCGATATGTAACTGTCGATATTTTTTAGTATGGTTTTTGGCGTTCGCGGTGCGGTCACTGACGCTCGGAGCGCTACTGGCGGCAGCCAAGGCGCGGCTGTTGGCGTCTCAGATGTGGCTGTCAGTATCCGCACTGTAACTGTTGATGTCTGACGTGTAGCCGTACGGTGTGCACTGGTGTTCCGGACGGAAACCCCGTCCGGCGCCGGCTCACGTCCACCCGCCGCACGTCGTCCGCCCGGACAGCCGTGCGCTGCCCGGGCGGACAGGTGGCGGGGCGTGTTCTTCCGGCGACCGGTGACGGCGTTCACGATGTCCACGTCGTCCACGGCCGCCGGCGGGGCGGGGGCGATCAGTTGCCCCGGTCGGTGACGGTGTCCCGCTTGACGAAGCGGTTGGGTGGGACAGGCAGCCCGAGGTGGTCGCGCAGTGTCCGGCCCTCGTATTCGCGCCGGGCCAGCCCGCGTTCCTGCAGGATCGGCAGGACGGAGTCCACGAAGGCCGTCAGCCCCCCGGGCATCGCCTCCATGAGCATGAAACCGTCCGTGGCACCGGCTTCGAACCATTCCTGCATGCGGTCGGTGATCCCCTCGGGTGTCCCGATGAACTCCCCCCGCGGGGTGATCATCTCCAGGGCCGTCTGCCGCAGCGTCCAGCCGTTTTCCCGGGCACGTCGCCTGATCCGCCGGGAGCCGGCCTGGAACGCGTCGTCGCCGATCCCGCCCAGGTCCGGGAAGGGCGCGTCCAGGTCGTAACCGGTGAAGTCGTGCTGACCGAACATGAGGGACAGGTAGCGCAGGGCATGGTCCGTGCTGACCAGGTCGGCCACCTCCTGATAGCGCCGCTCGGCCTCCTGCTGCGTCGGGGCGACGAACACGGTGACCCCTACGAACACCACGGGCAGACCGTCGGGACGTCCGGCCGCCGCCGCCCGCCGCCGGATGTCCCGGGTGAAGGCGACGGCGTCGGCCAGGCTCTGCGGGCCGAGGAAGATGCCGTCCGCCTCACGGGTGGCGAAGGTCCTGCCGGCCTCCGACGATCCGGCCTGGAAGATGACGGGTGATCCCTGCGGGGGCCGTTCGATGTTCAGCGGTCCCCGCACGGAGAAGAACTCGCCACGATGGTCGAGGGTGTGCAGCCTGGCGCGGTCGAAGAACACGCCGGACTCCTTGTCCCGGATCAGGGCGTCGTCCTCCCAGGAGTCCCACAGGCCCTGGATGACGTCGAGGTATTCGGCCGCTATCCGGTAACGGGTGTCGTGTTCGGGATGCTCCTGTTCGGTCCGGTTGAAGTTGCGGGCGGTCGCGGCCGCCGCGGACGTCACGATGTTGATCCCGGCCCGGCCGCCACTGATGTGGTCGATCGTCGCGAGCTGCCGGGCGACGGTGTAGGGCTCGCTGTAGGAGGTCGACACCGTGCCGACCAGGCCGATGTCGCTGCTGGCCGCCGCGAGTGCGCCCAGCAGCGCGATCGGTTCGAACTGGGTCAGGTACTGCGGGGTCGAGTTGGCGGTGATGTGCAGGGTGTCGGTGATGAAGAGCAGGTCGAAACGCCCCTTCTCAGCCGTGCGGATCCACCGCCGGTAGAGCTCGAAGTCGACGGCGCCGTCCGCGGGCACGTCGGGATGGCGCCAACCGGCGACCGCGCTGCCGATTCCGTGCAGCAACACGCCCAGCTTCAGCCTGCGGCCTGCTGTCATGGTCGTCGTCCACTCCTTCTCGGGCGGTCCATTTCTCGGGCGATCCGGTCCTCGGGCGGTCCGGCTCGGGTGGTCCGGGGGTTACCGGCTTCAGCCGGTCACGGCGTTCCCGGGCCCCGGCCGGGCCGTGGCCGGGTCGAGGTCACGGCCGTCATGCTCGGAGCCATCATGATCATGGCTGGAGCCGTGGTCGGCGCCGGAGCCAGAGTCAGGGTCGAGGCCACGGGCCGAACGCGGGCTGGATGCGATGAGCAGCCGGGTGTACGGGTGCGTGGGTGCCGCGAACACCCGCGCCGTCGGCCCCTCCTCGACGATCCGGCCGTTGTGGAGGACCGCGACCCGGTCCGCGACGTCCGCCATGCTCGCGAGGTCGTGCGAGATGATCAGCATGGCTATCGCCTGGTCGTCGCGCAGCCGCGCGAGCAGCCGCAGGATGTGCGTGCGGTTCGCGGCGTCCAGGGCGCTGACCGGTTCGTCGCAGATCAGCAGCCGGGGGTGGGTGACGATCCCGCGGGCGATCGCGACCCGCTGGCGCTGGCCGCCGGAGATCTCGCCGGGCAGACGGTCGAGGAACTCCGGGCCGAGGCCGACGGCGACGAGGGCCTCGGCGGCGCGCTGACGGCGTCCCGCGGGATCGAGCTCCCGACGGATCGCGAGCCCTTCCGTGACGATGTCGGCGACCCGCTGGGCGGGGTCGAGCGAGCGCAGCGGGTCCTGGAAGATGAACTGGATCCGGCCGCGGCGGCGTAGTGCCCGCCGGTGCCGGCCGCGCAGGCCCTGGATCTGCGCCCCCTCGAACCGGATCGTGCCAGCGGTGGGGCGCACGAGGCCGACGATGGCCCGGCCCAGGGTCGTCTTGCCCGATCCCGTCTCCCCGATCAGCCCGACGATCTCGCCGGGGGAGATCGTGAGGTCGACGCCGTCGAGGACGGTGTGGATGATCCCGTCCGGGCCGTGGAAACCGGCCCGCAGGCCGGCCACCCGCAGCAACGGCTCGTCGTCCGCGGGGGACAGGTCGTGGGACGGGCCGGTGCTGGCCGCTGGGCCGGCGTCGGCCGGCAGCTGGGCGGTGATCGGTTCGCCGGCCGCGTCGGAGTGCTTGCGAGCGGCGGGCACCAGCTCAGACCCGGACAACTGGAGCCTCCTGAGCGGACCCGGGGGAGGCAGCCGGCACAGCGCCTGCCGATGCCGCCGCGACCAGGGAACGGGTGTAGGGGTGGGAAGGCCGGTGGACGATCTCGTCGGCCGGTCCGGTCTCGACGATGCGGCCGCGGTGGAACACGGCGATCCGGTCGCACACGCCCGCCACGATGTCGAGGTCGTGGGTGACGAACAGCAGGGACATGTTCAGCCGTGCCCGCAGGGCCGCCAGCAACGCCAGTACTTCGGCCTGGGTGCGCACGTCGAGCGCCGTGGTCGGCTCGTCGGCGACGAGCAGGTCCGGCTCGCACGAGACGGCGACGGCGAGCATGACCCGCTGCTGCATCCCGCCGGAGAGCCGGCTGGGGATCTGCCGGGCGACCTTCGCCGGATCCCGGATCTCCACCGCGGAGAGCAGTTCGAGGGCCCGCTGCCGGGCCGCCTGCCGGCCCAGCCCGCCGTGGCGGCGCAGGACCTCGGTGAGCTGCCGGCCGACGGTGAGCGACGGGTTGAGGTAGGACGCCGGATCCTGGAACACCGTCCCGATCCGGGCACCACGCAGCGGGCGCCACTGCTTCTCGGTCAGCGCGGTCACGTCCTGGCCGTCGAAGACGATCGTTCCGCCGCTGACGACGCAGCCCTCCGGCAGGGCGCCGAGCAGCGCGCGGCAGGTGAGGGTCTTCCCACTGCCGGACTCGCCGACGAGCCCGAGAGCCTCACCACGGCCAAGGGCGAAGCTGACCGCGCGCACCACATCGCCCCGGTGGCCAGCGGCCGTGTGAGTGGGCGCGGTCACCCACAGATCCGTCACCCGCAGCAGCACGGCGTCGGAGCCCTCCTGAGGCGACGGGTCGTCAGGAACATCCGCAACGTTCCTGACACCCGTGCTGTCAGCTGTGTCCGCACCCGGTGTGTCTGCATCCGTTATATCTGTATTCGGCACATCTGAATCCAGTGCGCCTGTATCCGGTACGTCCGCGGTTGCCGGGCCGGACGGGCCGGCCTGGTCAGCCGGCCCGTCCGCCGGGCTGGCGGGGTCGGGGCCAGTCGTGGTGAGGCCCACCAGCAGGCTCCCCGGCCCTGCCCCGACCTGTTCAGGCAGGGCGGGCGAAGTGACGGGGGAGGGCGTGGCGGTGCGGGACGGGCTGGGGCGCGAGTGCCTCGGATTCCTCGCGTTCCTCGGGTTCCTTGCGTCAAGGCCCTCGCGTAGCCCGTCCGCGAGGGTGTGGAACGACCAGATCGTCAGGACGATGATCAGCCCGGGCCACAGCGGCGCGAGCGGGTCCTCCCACAGATGGCTGGTTGTCACCGCGAGCATGCCGCCCCAGGTCGGCGCGGGAGGCTGGCTGCCCAGGCCGATGAAGTTCAGGCTCGAGCTGGTGAACACCGCGCCGCCCAGCGTGATCGAGGTGGTGACAGCGATCGTCGGCAGGACCTTGCGCCCGACATGCCGGCGGATGATCCACCATCGGGAGGCGCCCAGCAGGGCGGCCGACTCGACGTACTGGGTGCGGCTGAAAGCGAGCGCCTCGGCCCGGACGATGCGGAAGAAGCGTGGCGCCATCAGGAACCCGATCGCGATGACCAGCGCGGCCGGGCCGTTCGAGAACAGCCCGCCGACCGCGACCGCGAAGATCACGGTGGGCAGTGTGAGCAGCGCGTCGACCGTCCGCAGGGCGGCAAACGCGGACCAGCGGCCGAGCAGGGCGGAGGCGATGCCCGGCAGCACGCCGAGCAGGGCGCCGAGGGCCACCATCGCCACGGCGCTTAGGATCGTTTCGCGGGTGCCCGCGACGAGCCGGCTGAGGGTGTCCCGTCCCAGGTAGTCGGTTCCCAGCCAGTGGCCTCCACCGGGAGCGGCCAGGGCCGAGTCGAGATCCTGGGCGAACGGGTCGTGGGGGGCCAGCGTCTCACCGGTCACCGCGACCGTGAGGATCACGATGATGAACAGGCCCGCCGCCCGGGTGGGCAGCGAGGAGAAGACGGCCCGCAGGGCGTGTCTCATCGGCGCTCCTCCCTGGTGGCCGGCCGCAGCCGGGACAGCAGCGTGTCGACGGTGATGTTGGAGATCAGGACGAACGCGACCGTCACCAGCAGCACTCCCTGGATGACGGGCACGTCATGGCTGGTGGCGCCCTGCAACGCGTATCGTCCGATCCCCGGCAGGCCGAACACCGTCTCCACGACGACGGCCCCGCCGAGCAGGTCGGGCAGTTCGAGGCCAAGCGTGGCCAGGGCGGGCCCGGCGGCGTTGCGCAACGTGTGGCCGAACAGGATGTGGGCCGGGGACAGCCCGCGCAGCCTTGCCCCGACGACGTAGTTCTCCCCGAGCGCGCTCACCAGGGAGGTGCGCAACTGCCGGGCCACGACGGCGCCGGGCAGCAGGCTGAGCGCGAATCCCGGCATGATCACATGGCGGAGCCAGTCGAGGGGATCCTTCGCGATCGGCACGTACCCGCTCGCTGGCAGCCATCGCCAGGTCACCGCGAACAGGACGACCAGCATGACCCCGACCAGGAACACCGGGACGGTGAGCGCGAGCGAGGACACCGCCGTCACCAGTCGGTCGACGACGCTTCCCCGCCGCACCGCCGCCGCGATACCGGCCGCGGCGCCGAATAGCACGGCCAGCACCACGGCGACGCTCACGATCGACAGGTCGACCGCGAGCCGCTGCCCCAGGCTCTGGGCGACCGGGATGTCGGAGAAGTACGACCTGCCGAGATCCCCGCTGACGGCGTCGCCCAGCCAGCTGAAGTACTGGACGACGAAGGGGCGGTCGAGCCCCCACAGGTGCCGCAGCTCGGCGACCTGTTCCGGGGTCGCGTTCTGGCCGAGTTTCTGCGCGGCCGGGTCGCTGGGCGACAGGAAGGTCAGGGCGAAGATGACCAGGCTGCTGACCAGTGCCATGATCACCAACGTGGCCAGCAACGCCGCCACGCGGCGGACGGCGGGCAGGAGGACCCTGGTCGCTCCCGCCCGCCGGCCCCGCGGGCCGAGTGTGATCTCGGTCATGGGATAGCGGGTCCGCCTACGCGGCCAGCCGGACGCCCTCGAGCCGTGGCGAGGTGAGATACCCGACCAGGCCCGTCAGCTTCTTCGAATGGGCGAGCAGCCAGGGCTGGGAGAACACCAGGACATCCGAGCCCTTGGTAGCGGCTATCTTCGTGGCCTCCTGCAGGGCGGGGGCGTAGCCCGGGTCGTCGATCGGGAACCGGGCGACGTTCTTCAGCGCTTCGGTGAGTGCCGCCGGGTCGTAGCTGCTGTACTGCGTGGCGGTGGTCGTGAGCTGCTGGGCCGGGGCCTCGCGGCCGAAGGTCCCGCTCAGCAGCAGGCCGACCTCACGCTTGATGTAGAAGCGTTCGGCGACCTGCCCGAACGGGATTTTTTCCAGTTTGACCGTCAGCCCGATCGCCTCGAACTGGGCCTGCAACAGCTGGGCCTCCACCTCGCGGTGTGGAGGGTTCCCACTTTCGTGGACAGTCCTAACTATGCAGCACGAAGTGTTTGTCCGTCAAATTCTTCCTCGAACTCGACAGGCGTGAGATAGCCGATCGAGGAGTGCAACCGCTGCCGGTTGTAGTAGATCTCGACATATTCGAAGATCCCCGCCCGGACGCGGTCTATGGTATCGAACGGGTGGAGGTGGACGAACTCCTTCTTGAGGGTGGCCCAGAAGGACTCCGCCGCGGCGTTGTCGAAACAGATCCCGGTACGGCCGACGGAGTTTCGGACGTTGTTGTCGCGACAGAAGGCGACGAACTCACGGCTGGTGTACTGACCGCCTCGGTCGGCGTGGAATATGACGCCGCCGGGTGGCCGCCGGCGGGTGACGGCCATACGAAGCGCGTCGAGAACGAGTTCGGTGCGCATGTGATCGGCGACCGCCCAGCCGACGATCTTCCGAGAGAACGCGTCGATGACGGAGGCCATGTACACCCAGCCATCCCAGGTGCGAATATATGTTATGTCGCCGTACCACAACTGGTTCGGTGCGGACGCGGCGAAGTCTTGGCCGACAAGATCAGGCAGCGATGAGGAGTCCGCGGCCTGCACCGTCGTCACCGGCCGGCGGGGACGCGGATGCACGCTGACCAGGCCCATCGTCGCCATCAGCCGCTGGACCCGCTTGTAGGCGACGGCGACGCCCTGGCGGCGGATCTCGTGGAAGATCCGCCGCACGCCGTACCGCCCCTCGTGACGGTCGAAAACAGCTCTGATCATGGTCGACAAGGTGGCGTCGTCCTTCTCCCTCCGAGACGGGCCGCGTTTCTTCCACGCATAGTAGCCCTGTCGGGACAGGTCGAGTTTCTTGCACATGTAGTCGACGGGAAAGGTGTTCGCGCCGTCGGCGGACACAGGCTTCTTCGGAGCGTGTATCGAGATGAACTCGAACTTTACTTCTGCTCGCTCGCGAAGAAGCTCGCCGCTTTTTTTAGGAAGGCGATGTCCATCTGCGCCTGCGCGTACTTCTTCCGGAGCTCCTCAAGTTCCGCGCGCTCCGACACCGACAGCGGCCGCTCCTCGGTCTCGCCGTTCTCCTTCGCCTTCTTCACCCAGTTTCCCAACGTGGTCTCGTGGATACCCAGACTCTTCGCGACCTCGGTCACCGACCGGCCCGAGTCGAGCACCAACCTTACTGCCTCGGATTTGTACTCCTGGGTGAACTTCCGGCGAGCTGACCCCATGACGCTCCTTCCCTATGGACAGCGAACCTCAGGTTCGCTGTCCACGGAAGCGGGATCACTCCAGTCCACCCCGCCCGGGCTGGTGAAGTAGCTGATGACGACCGGTGTGCCGTCGTATCCCGCCTCGGTCAGCAGCGCCTTGGCCTTTGCCGGATCGTGAGCATAGAGGTTCTCAAGGGACGGGTTGTAACCGACATAGCCGCGGGGGAAGGGCTGGTAGACCACTTCGCCGTGGCCGGCGTTGAGCTTGTCCAGCAGTTCCTGCCGGTTGACGGCGTGGTTCAGCGCTTCGACAATCTTCGGATTGTCGAACGGCTTGATCGTCCGATTGATGGCGAGGTTGGAGATCTGCAGACTGCGGAACTCCTCCACCTGGAGGCCCGCCGCGGTCAGCGCCCTGGCCTGCGGTGGGGAGATGTAGTTGGCCAGCTGTATCTCGTCGCTCTGCAGCGCCGCCGCGATGGTGGCCGGGTCGGAGAGGAACTTCAGGGTCACCCCGGCGAGGTGGATGTTCGCCGCGTCCCAGTAGGCGGGGTTGCGCGTCAGCTCGGCCTGGCCGTCCGGCACGTAGCTGGTGAGGGAGAACGGGCCGGCTCCCACGGGCTTCGTGGCCAGCGCCTTCACGTCACCGGCCAGCGCCCGGGGGCTTACGATCATGCCGCTGCGCCCGCCGAGGACGAGGGGCAGCGCGTAGTCCTGGCGGCTGAGGTGGAAGACGGCCTCGGTCGGGCTGGTCGCGTCCACCGAGGCGATCGCGGCGAGGGACGGCGCGACCTGCGAACCCGTCTGGTTCTTGCCCCGTTCCACGTTCTGTTTGATCGCCGTGGCGTCGACCGGTGCACCGTCGGAGAACGTCTGGCCGGGGCGGAGGGTGAAGGTGAGCGTGAGTCCGTCAGGGGAGAACTTCCACTCGCTCGCAAGTCCCGGCCCGGCATCACCGTTGGGCGTCAGCCGTGTCAGGGAGGCGTAGGCGAGGCTCAGCGGGGTGACGTCGATACCGGAGTTGGAGGCGACGGGATCCCAGGTCGACAGTGGCGGTATCGACCAGCTCAGCACACCGCTGGCGGCGGAGGGGTCCGAGGACGCCGTGTCGTCGCTGCCGCAGGCGGCGACGGTCAGCGCGACCGCTGCTACTACGACGGCGGCGAGAACGGGGCGTCGACCACGCCGGTGGCGGCGCCGACGGCTGACAGCGGATAAGACGTTCTGCACCGTGTTCCATTCATACGGGTACGGCGGGCCGCGGGCGGCGTCCGCTGAATCTTGTGGTGACCGGATTCTTTTGTGGTGTGTCGTATAATTGTGCGCCTGTTGCCATGTCGACGTGGTTGCCGTGTCGACACGGATGAAGCGCCGACATGGACGACGTGCCGCCGTGACATTTCTGATGTGGACGCCTCGGCGTTTGTTTGTGAGATGTCGAGGCGAAGGGACTGTTACGGTGGGTACGCAAAATCATCGGAACCGCGGGTCCGGCGGGTCCGGGCACGGTGGAACATCGAGAACATGACCGGCGCTGGGCCACGACTGGCACAGACGTGACCGGGCCGTGACGATTTCATCGGTCGGTACGGAAGGTGGGGCAGGAGAGCTTCCGTCGCGAAAGGACGTGGGACGGTTTCTGGAAATGTCCGGTGATACGGGAGCGGAGGGTACCGGGTGGCTGGTGCCAGAGTCCCTGACTCGTCGTCCCTGATCTGTTCGGAAACGACTACCGACTGCTCGGCCTGTGGCGGGCCGAGATTTCACAGGATGCCCGGTTGAACGATCCGCCCGGACCCGGACAGGATGCGGTCACAACGACACCGAAGTCGACATGACGCCGACGGAAGAAGCTCATCCGCCGAATCCTCACGCCCCTGTACGCGCGGTCGAGGATGACCGGACCGGGACACATGGGAACGCGATCGTCCATTGCGCCCCTTCCTCCGAGATCATCATATGTCGCATCCGACACCGTACCGGCACGGTACTCCGGTTAGCAAGGCCCCCACCAGGAGCTCACTCCTCGCAGGCGTGCGCTGCCCACCGGCTCCCATGGTCAGCGACGTGGCCGGTGGCGCGGAGCGCCCACCCGGTTACATTGTCGGCCGTCGACGCCTTCACCGGCTTCGCCTTCGGCGGCTTCGCCACGACCAGCGCCCACGGCGCCTGACCCAGGAAACGGGCCTGCGGCCGTACCCCCGCCACGAACCGTGCGGCCTTCTTCGGCAGGGGGAATTCCGGCACGAACTTGTGTCCCGGATAAACGACATCACGCCTTCCGGCTTCCGGCTTCCGGCCGACGCCGAGTGCGCTCTCGTCCGCGTAGAACCGAATCGTGCTATTCACAATAGGGGGCCGCTCTGGTTCTCGGGGCCGCACCGAACGTCGAGGTCCAAGCGGAAAACCAGTCGATTCACATACGGGTCGGCTGTGAGATCATGGTGAAGTGACCGCACCTGCCCTCATCCTGTGGGACATAGACCGCACCCTCGTCACCATTGGCCCGGTCAGCCGGGAGATCTACGCCCGCGCCTTCCAGTTCGTGACCGGCCGTCCCCTGCGGGAGCTGGCAGACATGACCGGCCGCACCGAGCGCGCGATCCTGCTGGACACGCTCCGGCTCAACGGCGTGCCGGACGACGAGCCGACCTTCGACGCCTTCTACGAGGCTCTTGGTCAGGCCGCCCACCAGCTCGAAGGCCGGATGAAGGAGTCCGGCCGTCGCCTGCCCGGTGCGAAGGAGGCTGTCGCGAGCCTGGTGGCCAAGGACACGGTGCAGTCCGTGGTGACCGGCAACATCCGCTCCATCGCGGCCACCAAACTTCACGCCTTCGACCTGGAAGACCACGTTGACCTGGAGGTTGGTGGCTTCGGGGATGACGACAGCGACCGAACCGTACTGGTACGGCTCGCGGTCAAGCGGGCCGAGGCCAAGTACGACGTGACCTTCCCACCGAACCGGACCGTCGTCATCGGGGACACGCCGCACGACGTGAAGGGCGCCCACGATGCTGGCGTGCGGGCGGTGGGAGTTGCCACCGGCGGTAGTACCGCGGGGGATCTTGAGGCTTCCGGGGCTGATGCTGTCCTGCCAGATCTCACCCGGCCCCGCGCCCTACGGGCGGCTGTCTTCGGCCTCGTTGGTTAAAGCCGCTGGGTCAGGTCGTCGCCAGGCGGAACCGCTCCCCGAAGTCCCGGGCCGCGGGCACTGCGCCGAACGGCGCCAGGCCGTCTGCAAACTCTTTCAGGCGCAGGGCCACCCGGGTAGATCCGATGGCTTCGCTCAGCTCCAGGGCGTTGCCGGCTGTCTGGCAGGCCTGCTCGACGTTGCCGGCCAGCAACTGGCATTTGGCCAGCCGGGACAGGTAGTGCACCCGGTCCCGCACCCGGTGGGGCGCCCGTCGGGTGAGCAGATCAATGGCTTCCGTCAGCGCCGTCGAGGCCTCGGTCGTCAAGCCCAGTTCGAGGAAGCAGGCTCCCTCCTGGGCCGCTACTTCCACCTCGTCGACGTAGGCCACCGGCCGCTACCAGCCGTCACAGTTGCTGGCCTACACCGCCGTGGACCTCACCAAAGGCGGCGTCGACGAAGCCATGCGGGGGCGCGATGAATTCAATTTCTCGGTGAATATCCAGTTCGGGGAGGCCAATGTGGAGGAGGTACGGGCCGCCTCATCGAGCTATCCCGCGAGCAGCACGCCCGTTCCAGCGTCCGCCGATGAACAGGGGCTTTTTCGTTGCCATCGACGGCCCCAGCGGCATCGGCAAGAGCACGGTCACCGCAGCCCTGGCCGGGCAGCTCGCGGGACAGGGCCTGCCTGTGCTGGCCACCAAAGAACCCACGGCCAGTCCCCTGGGTAGCCTCACGCGCTTTGGCACGGACGACTACCAGGGTCTGGCCCTGGCCTGCCTCGTGGCCGCCGACCGCTACCAGCACCTCGAAACCGAGATCCGTCCCGCCCTCGCCAGCGGCACCGTAGTGGTCTGCGACCGCTACGTCGCTTCATCCCTCGTGTTGCAACGCCTCGACGGTGTACCACCCAAGTTTCTATGGGCGCTGGCCGAGCAAGCCGACCGGCCCGACCTGACCGTCATCCTCACCGGCGATCCCATCCGCTCCCGCGAGCGGGCGGCCCGGCGCGGCCTCTACAACCGCTTCCACCGCGGCGGCCCGGAAGCCGGTGCAGCCGAGGCCGAGGCGTACCGGGCCGTCGCCGCCGAACTCCAAGCCGCCGGCCACGCCGTCGTGGTACACGACATCGGGACTCAGACGGCCGAAGAGGTGGCCGCCGTACTGGCAGCTTCGGTGCTCTCCCGGCGGGAAGGCAACTGGACCACCGCCCCTTCCTGAGCTGCCCGCACGAGGGAGTCGTACGTCTCGGTCGTGCGGGCGGCCGGGACACCCAGCGCCGTGACGAAGGCTGCCAGCTCCTCTTGGACCTGGGCGGCGGGCTCGTCGTCGGGCACCATGCGTTCGAGCTCCAGGAAGGTCCCGACCCCTTCCAGTTCGTCCAGGCACAGCGACACATCGCCGTGCTGGCCGGTGCGCCGCGTCTTCGTCACGCGGACGGTCGCGCGGTACCCCATACGCAAGATGGCCTCGTGCATCTGCCGGCGGTCCGCGACCTCCGTCTCGTATTCCAAGCAGTCCTGAGTATTGACGCCCGGCTCCTTCAGCGTGAACCAGTGGCGCCCGTCCACTGTGCGAAGCCGCAGGAACGAAACTCCAAGCCTGCTGTCCCCGAAGGACCAGCCCACCGGGGCAAATGCCTAGTCATCCTGGTAGACCGGTTTGCCAACATGAATACCCCGTGCCCTGAGGGCGACGAGCAGCGCCTCCGGGTCTGCCACGGAATACTTGACCTCGACCTCGCGCACCGGCTACCTCCATATTTGGAACGACTGCAACCAGTTTAGCGAGACATCATCCAGGCGCGAGAGCGGGGTTGTCCCCGCATGTCCACCACGAAGGCAAAAATCTATTACACATTACATAACGAGCGTTATTCATAGCCCATTGACCAGGGGGCATGGACTTCCTCAGTCACAAAAACGCGCGCGATGGTCATGGCGACGATCCGGTATGTTGTCAGTCGGCTGGAAGGTACAGGTCGGCGTCTACCACGTCGTTCATGGCGGTGGCCAGTGCTCGACGCCGTTTCGTCTTTCGCGCCGCATACTCCTCCAGATCGGCCACTGTGATCCGCCGGTGGCGACTGCCGGGAAGAGCCCGGGCCGGAATGGTCCCGTCGTCGAGGAGTTTCAGCAGCAACGGGCGTGAAATCCCCAGGTAGGCCGCTGCCTGGTTCGGGGTCAGTTCGCCGGTGGAGTCGGGGGAGAGGATCCGCACGCGATGCCCGGCGGCTTGCTCATAAGCAGTGTGGAGCAGGGCGCGCAGCACGGCCATGGGTGCGTCGACCTGTACACCACCCGCGACAAGCAGCACCGATCCGGAGCCTGACGACGCGATCGCCTGCTCCACGGTCGATGCGAGGTCCGACGATGCCCGTCGGGTCGGGGCATCTGGGCTGTTCAGCTCAAGAACCGCCGGATGGGACGTCATGCGTCCTCCCGCGTCACCGGTTCCGCAATCGATGATCGTTGTAGCTTCTATCTGAAGCATCTGTAAATCTACTCGATCTCGATCTCGATCGCGGGACGCAGCCGGATCATCGGGACTCCTCGCGCCCGGAAACCGGCCAGCAGACGGGTCTCGACGAATTCGCCCCAGGTGACCGTCTCGTCGCCGGTGCTGGTCGGCCTGATGACCGGTGAGTAGGCGGTGTCACCGCGGCGGTAGCCGTCCACCCATCGACGGGTCGTCCCCGCGGGGAGCAGGAGGATGCGATCAGCCTGCGACATCCCGTAGAGGGGCCGCTCCAGCAGGTCGATCACATCCATGCCGTCATCATCGCATGCGACAACACGACGAAACCGCGCAAGCACCACCAGTGCCGTCCCTGGACCGCTGGAAGGCCACAGCCAGCGATGAGGAATTCCAGATGTTGGGAATGTTGGGACGTGAGGGACAGAGCCGTCACCGCTCCGTTCGTGCGCTTGTCCGGCCGTTCGATGGTGCTGCCGCGGATGGTATGGACAGGCTGGACGGCATGGGGGCGGATGGATCGGATGCGGCGGGGGCGGCCGGTAGCGGTGTCGCCGGAGGTGTTGTGGCCGGGTGGGATCTGTCCGGGGGGGCGGTGCGAGGGGTGGGTACGGGGGGCGGCGGCGGGGCGAGGTCGGCCAGGGCGGCTGGCAGGGCGCGGCTGAGGGCGGTGATGTCCGGCTGGATGGTCGGATCGCTGTACAGGGCGACGCCGATGAAGTCGCGGCTGCTGGTCACGGCGACGCTGAGCCCGTGCCCGCGGGCGAGCGGCACGATGCCGTAGAGCTCCCGCATCGGGGCACCGGCCAGCCGTGGGGTTCTGTTCGATCCCGGGATGTTGCTCACCACGATGTCGAACAGCAGGTTGGCGCCGCGTCCGGCCAGCGGCGCGACGAGATGGTGCACCGCGGCGGGAAGCGAGTGGGCCAGCAGCGGGAAGGCGCCGGCTCCGCGGTACGGGCCGGCGGCCTTGTTGCGTTCCATGGCGACGCGGACGGCCCGCAGCCGCCGTACCGGGTCCGGTTCGGACACCGGCAGATCACACAGGTATCCGGACAGGTTGTTGCCCTGCCCCAGCCCCGCGGTGTCGACACGCAGAGCGACCGGGATGAGCGCCCGCGGCACGGCCCCGCCGAGCCCACGGTCGCCGGAGTCCAGCCAGTCCCGCAGCGCGCCGGCGAGCACGGCGAGCACGACCTCGTGGGCCATGACCCGGTGCCGCTGCCGGATCCGCCGGACCGCGCCCGCATCCAGCTGGACGAGGGTCAGCCGCCGTTGCGGCGGTGTTCCCGGCTGCTTTCCTGGTAGGGACAGCACCCCCGGCAGGGATGGCTTTCCCGTCATGGTGGACACCGCGGACAGACGTGTCCTGCGCAGTACCGACGCCGCAATGCCCAGTTCGCGTGTGGTCCGGCGGCCGGTCTCGATCAGTTGTCCGGCGATCAGGGAGGGGCCGGCGACCAGTGTGGGGATCGCGTTGAGCCACTGGTCCGGCCGGAGCACCGAGCGCCATGCCCCACCCCCGCCCGCCCCCGGCCCGCCCGCGACCGCCGGCCTGCCCGCGACTGCCGGCTCGGCCGCGACTGCCGGCTCGGCCGCGGAGGAGCCAGCCGCGAAGGATGCGGAGGAACTGGTCGTGGAGGAGGGGCTGGCCGTGGCTGACGGAGCCGTTGCGGCGTTGCCGGCCGGAATGTTCCCGCCGCGGCGGCCGGGCACGGTGAACTCGTCGTATATCGCGGAGAAGAGGCGGACGCCGCTCTGGCCGTCGGCGAAGGCGTGGTGCGCTTTGAGTAGGAGCGCGAAACGCCCGTCGGACAGCCCGGTGATCACATGCGCTTCCCACAGCGGCCGGACGGGATTGAGCTGGGACGTCATCGCGCCCACGGCGTACTCGGTGAGCTGGTCGTGGGTGCCGGGGGGCGGCAGACAGCAGACCCGGATATGTGCCTCCACCTGGAACTGCGGGTCCCCGACCCATTCCGCGGCGGCGGGCGGTAGCGTCGTCGACCGGAGGCGCTGCCGGAACTGGGGGAAAGCGCTCATCCGCTCGCTGAGCAGACGGACCAGTTGCTCGACACCGACGGGGTGGGCCGGCTCGAATATCATCAGCGCGCCGATGTTCATCGGGGCCGCCGGGTCGTCCAGTTTCAGAAATGCCACGTCCAGTCCGCTCAACCGCTCGCCGGCCATCCGGCCTTCCTCTCCGTATCTTGTTTGTCTCGGTTCCGTGCCTTGTCTCGGTGTCTCGTCCGTCGTGTCCTGATGTCGGTTCCGTGTCCGTGGATCGGTCGTGCGGCCGCTGCGGCCGTCTGTCGACAGCCGCCGTGCGCGTTTTCTGACGTGCACCGTATGGGATAAAACATCCACCATTCCACCGGACATCACGTGCCCATCGAAATGTTAGCCGAGGATCGGCGCTCCATCCGGGGCCCGGCGAAACAGAGCTGTTTGTCCGGTGGCATGCCGGTGTCCTTCTTTCTGGATCGTTTCCGGGTCGGGTTCCGGTCGTTCTCGACTGTCGTGAGTACGGGTGTTTGTCCATCGTGTTGTCGCGCCGGTCGATCACGCTATGTCGATATACCATGCTGGTAGGGTTGCCAGATGTCGTGACTGTCCGGTACTACTGTCACGTTGCGTCACTATCATCCAGTCGACTGGTCCGGTCGGGGCGGTGCGGCGGTGAATCCGCCGATGGGTTACCGGTGACGCGAGCGTGTTCGTTCCACCGGCTTGCCGCTGGTCCGGAACGGGCGCGCCGGGAAAACACGACGAGAAAAAGGAAGAAAAAGGATGCGAGCCACGACCGGGAATCTGAAGACCACGGTGGGCCGGGAGGAACTGCGTGCCCTCGTCGCGGACGCCCTTGAACGGTCGCCGGCCGAACTCGCCGACGAGGCCGACCTCGTCGGCGAGTTCGGCCTCGACTCGCTCGCGGCGCTGGAGATCGTGGTGCGTCTTGAGAAGCTCTACCGCATCCGGGTGAAGGACGAGGAATTCGCCGGCATTACCTCGCTGGACAGGATCCACGACCTGCTGACAACCAAACTCAAGGAAAGCTGACACCACTCGGGACTCGAGGAGATCCGGAGAGCTGACACTGGCCGGGCGATATCCGTCCGGTCGTCGTGGCGTGGTGACCGGACGGGCGGGGGCCGGGCCTGCCGGACCGATCACAGCGGGAGGATCGGTTACAGCAGGCGGACCGGGGCGCCGTCGTGCCAGGCGAGGATGTTCTCGACGATCTGTTCGTAGAACGTCCGGTAGCTGTCGGTGGTGACGTAGCCGATGTGGGGGAGCAGCAGGGTGTTGCGCAGCGTCCGCAGCGGGTGGTCGACCGGGAGGGGCTCGACGTCGTAGACGTCCAGGCCGGCGCCGGCGATGCGCCGCTCGCGCAGGGCGGCCAGGAGCGCCTCCTCGTCGACGATGGGCCCGCGGGAGGTGTTGACCAGGTAGGCCGACGGCTTCATCAGGGCGAGATCGGCGGCGCCGACCAGGCCGCGGGTCGTCTCCGACAGCGGCATGTGGATGGTGATCACATCGGAGTCGGCGAACAGCTCCTGCCTGCTGACGGCGCGTACGCCGTGCGGGGCGGCGCGTTGCGGGGTCAGGTGCGGTGACCAGGCGATGACCGACATCTCGAACGCCTGCGCCAGCCTGGCGACCGGTGTGCCGAGACGGCCGAGGCCGACGACGCCGAGGGTGTGCCCGGCCAGGCCGGGGCCGATGGTGTGCTGCCAGCCGCCGGCCCGGACGGCGGCATCCTCCTGCGCGAAGTTCCGGGTGAGCGCGATGATCATTCCGATGGTGAGTTCGGGCATCGCGTTGCCCCACCCGGTGGTCCCGCAGACGGTGACGCCCTGTCGCCGGGCCGCGTCGAGGTCGATCGCCGCGTTGACCATCCCGGTGGTGACCAGCAGCCGCAGCGTGGGCAGTGCGCGCAGCAGGTCGGCCGGGAACCGGGTCCGTTCGCGCATCGCGACGACTATCTCGCTGTCGCGCAGCCGCCGGACCAGTGCGTCGCGGTCGGGAATGTGCTCGTTGATCACTTCGATCGTGTAGCGGTCGAGCACCGCGGACCAGTCGGCGCTGGTGAGCGCCACCCGCTGGTAGTCGTCCAGGATCGTCACCGTCGGCATGGCGGTCAGCTCACCACCCGGGCGCACCGCCCGCCGCCCGGCCGGGATCGCGCCGGCGGACAGCCATCCGACCGGAATCCCGGGGCGTTCGGAGAAGGCCGGCCCGCCGTGGTGGCCACGCCGGAGAAGGTGTCGGTCATGGCTGCTCCTGGTACCGCCGAACGGGGACTGCCACCTTACGGCTCGCGGGACGTGGGCGGTGACCTACCTCACCGCTGCCGCGGCCGAGAAAACGCCTTGACCTGAAGTCGGGTTCAGCTCGTAGTGTTCTTGTGCGTCGGCGGGTCGCTGACCGTTTGCCGCTGGTATGGCCATCGGCCGGTCCAGCCGGTCCGGGCAGGTGCGGATCGGCTGGGGTGGGCGGTGGTGGCACCGGCGGCGGCAGCAGCGGTCGTGTGGGTAACGCCGACGCACCCCACTGATCGGCACGGCTCTGATCGGCACGGCTCTGACCGGCATGGCGGTATGACAGCGTTGCCACCGTCCGGACTATCGTTCCGCTTCGCCTCGCCCTGCCGCGGAGAGAGAGTGCATGCTGATCCGACTGCTGCGGGCCCATCTGGGCCCCTATGCCCGGCCGATCGGGATCCTGATCGGTCTGCAACTGGTGGCGACCATCGCCATGCTGTACCTGCCGACGCTGAACGCCGACATCATCGACCACGGGGTGGTCGTCGGCGACACCGGCTACATCCTGCGTACCGGCGGGATCATGCTCGGCGTCACCGTCGTGCAGATCCTCTGCTCCGGTACCGCGGTGTACTTCGGCGCCCAGACCGCGATGGGGTTCGGCCGGGACGTCCGGACGGCCGTGTTCGACCGGGTGCAGTCGTTCTCCGCCCGTGAGATCGGCCGGTTCGGCGCGCCGTCCCTGATCACTCGGGCCACGAACGACGTCCAGCAGCTCCAGATGCTGGTATTGATGATCTTCACGTTGATGGTCTCCGCGCCGATCATGTGCCTGGGCGGCATCGCGCTGGCCGTGCACCAGGACGCCGGACTGTCCGTCCTGCTCGTCGTGGTCGTGCCGGTCCTCGGCATGATCATCAGCCTGGTGGTGCGCCGGATGCGGCCGCTGGGCCGGGCGATGCAGGAACGCCTCGACACCGTCAACCGCGTCCTGCGGGAGCAGATCAGCGGGCTGCGGGTGATCCGCGCGTTCGTCCGGGACGACCACGAGCAGCGCCGCTTCGGGGCGGCCAACGCCGAGCTGGTCGACGTCGCCCTGCGCTTCGGCCGGCTGATGGCGCTGACGTTCCCGCTGGTGCTCATGGTGGTCAACATCGTCAGCGTGGGTGTGCTGTGGTTCGGCGCGCACCGCATCGACGCCGGTCACATGCAGATCGGGGCGCTCACCGCGTTCCTCAGCTACCTCATGCAGATCCTGATGTCGGTGATGATGGCCACCTTCATGTTCATGATGATTCCCCGGGCCGAGGTGTGCGCGGAGCGCATCCAGGAGGTGCTGGCCACCGACTCCACCCTGCTGCCGTCGGCGGACCCGGTGCACTCCCTCGACCGGCACGGTGAGCTGGAGCTGCGCGACGTCGGGTTCCGCTACCCGGGAGCGGAGGCGGCAGTGCTGCGCGGGATCTCCCTGCGGGCCCGGCCCGGCCGCACCACCGCGATCATCGGCAGTACCGGCAGCGGCAAGACGACGCTGCTCAGCCTGATCCCGCGGCTGGCCGACGCCACCGAGGGCGCCGTGCTCGTCGACGGCGTCGACGTCCGGGATCTCGACCAGGCGCTGCTCGCCGCCACCGTCGGGCTGGTCCCGCAGAAGCCGTACCTGTTCTCCGGCACCATCGCGACCAACCTGCGCTACGGCGACCCGGACGCCACCGACGACCAGCTGTGGCAGGCGCTGGAGATCGCGCAGGCGAGGGAGTTCGTCGAGGCCATGCCCGACGGCCTGGACACCGCGATCGCCCAGGGCGGGACGAACGTCTCCGGCGGCCAGCGGCAGCGCCTGGCGATCGCCCGGGTGCTGGTCCACCGTCCGGAGATCTACCTGTTCGACGACTCGTTCTCGGCCCTCGACTACGCCACCGACGCGCGCCTGCGCGCCGCGCTCACCCAGGAGACCGCCGGCGCGACCGTTGTGATCGTCGCCCAGCGGGTCGCCACCATCCGCGACGCCGACCAGATCATCGTGCTGGACGCCGGCGAAGTTGTCGGTACCGGCACCCATCATCAGCTGATGGCGGACAACGCCACCTACCGGGAGATCGTCCTCTCCCAGCTCACCGAGGAGGAGGCCGCGTGACCAGGCCGGCACCAGCGGCGGCGGCACCAGCGGCGGCGGCAGCGGCACGCCGGGGCCCGGCGCCGATGGGCGGCCCGGGCCGTTTCTTCGTCGGCCAGGGCGCCGCGGAAAAGTCGATGGACTTCGCCGGGTCCAGCCGTCGGCTGCTCGGCCTGCTGCGCCCGCAGCGCCACCTGTTCGTCGCGGTGATCGCGCTGGCGACGGTGAGTGTCGGGCTGACCGTGCTCGGCCCGCGGCTGCTCGGGCACGCCACCGACCTGGTGTTCGCCGGGATCTTCAGCCGGCGGCTGCCGGCCGGCACCTCGAAGGCCGACGCCGTCGCCGACCTGCGCGCCGGCGGCCACGGCATCCAGGCCGACCTGCTCGCCTCGCTCGACGTCACCCCCGGCCAGGGGATGGACTTCGGCGCCATCGGCACGGTGCTGCTGTGGGTGCTCGCCGTCTATGTGCTCGCCGGGGTGTGCGGTGTCGCGCAGGCCAGGCTCACGAACCTGGCGCTGCAACGGGTGATCGGCACGCTGCGCGCGGACGTGCAGGCGAAGATCTCCCGGCTGCCGTTGCGCTACTTCGACCGCCAGCCTCGCGGCGAGGTGCTCAGCCGGGTCACCAACGACATCGACAACCTCCAGCAGAGCCTGCAGCAGAGCCTGTCGCAGATCATCGCGTCCGTGCTGACCATCGTCGGCGTCCTGGCGATGATGATCTGGATCTCCTGGGAGCTCGCGCTGATCGCGGTGGTCGCGGTGCCGCTGTCGGTCATCGTCGCGACCCGGATCGGCAAGCTGGCCCAGCCGCAGTTCGTCACCCAGTGGAAGGTCACCGGCCGGCTCAACGCGCACATCGAGGAGATGTACACCGGGCACGCGCTGGTGCGGGCCTTCGGCCGCCAGCAGGAGTCCGCGCAGACCTTCCGCGACCTCAACGAGCAGCTCTACGCCGCCAGCTGGCGCGCGCAGTTCATCTCCGGGCTCATGCAGCCGGCGATGATGTTCATCGGGAACCTCAACTATGTGCTGGTGGCGGTCGTCGGCGGGCTGCGGGTCGCCTCCGGCTCGCTGTCGATCGGCGAGGTGCAGGCGTTCGTCCAGTACTCCCGGCAGTTCAGCCAGCCGCTGTCCCAGGTCGCCAGCATGGCGAACATGGTGCAGTCCGGGGTCGCCTCGGCGGAGCGGGTGTTCGACCTGCTCGACACCCCCGAGCAGACACCGGACCCGGCCATCCCGGCACACCCGGGGCGGCTGCGCGGCCGGATCGCCTTCGAGCACGTCGCGTTCCGCTACGAGCCGGACAAGCCGCTGATCGAGGACCTGTCGCTGACCGCGGAACCCGGGCATACCGTCGCGATCGTCGGCCCGACCGGCGCCGGCAAAACCACCCTGATCAACCTGCTGATGCGCTTCTACGAGGTCACCGGCGGCCGGATCACCCTGGACGGCGTCGACATCGCCACCATGTCCCGCGAGGAGCTGCGGGCGAGCATCGGCATGGTGCTCCAGGACACCTGGCTCTTCGGCGGCACCATCGCGGAGAACATCGCCTACGGCGCCGAGGGCGCCACCCGGGAGCAGATCGTCGCCGCGGCCACCGCCGCCCACGTCGACCGCTTCGTACGCACCCTGCCGGACGGCTACGACACGGTGCTCGACGACGAGGGCACCGGCGTCAGCGGTGGGGAACGGCAGTTGATCACCATCGCCCGGGCGTTCCTCGCCGAGCCGTTGATCCTCGTGCTGGACGAGGCGACCAGCTCGGTGGACACCCGCACCGAGGTCCTGATCCAACGGGCCATGTCCACCCTGCGGGCCGGGCGCACCGCGTTTGTGATCGCGCACCGGCTGTCGACGATCCGGGACGCGGACACCATCCTGGTGATGGACAACGGCGCGATCGTCGAACAGGGCGACCACACCAGCCTGCTCGCCGCAGGCGGCGCCTACGCCCGCCTCTACCAGGCCCAGTTCGCCCAGGCCGTCGCCGAGGTTTGACAGCAGGGGAAGCCGTAGGTGGTTTTTGTCGTCCTGACAGCGTTTTCCACCTACGGCCTCCGCGTCTGTAGGTGGAAAACGCTGTCAGGACGACGGTTTTCACCCACGGCTGGGCTCCCCGCCCGGCTGGGCCCGGCCCCGGCCGGGCGTGCGGGGGCCGAGCGGCGGAGGCGGGTGCCGTGGCGGACAACAGCCGGACACGGCTGCCGCCCCGGCGAGCCGGCGGTGGGCCGTAAAGTCGCCGGTGGCGGTCCTTGTCCCGAGGCAGTGGAAGATCCTGCTCCGAGGCCGTGGAGGATGGCGGCCGGTGCGGCGGTTCAACACGGCGGGCCCCTGTCTG
The DNA here is from genome assembly GCF_000177615.2 of Candidatus Protofrankia datiscae. Classification (GTDB taxonomy): domain Bacteria; phylum Actinomycetota; class Actinomycetes; order Frankiales; family Frankiaceae; genus Protofrankia; species Protofrankia coriariae. The sequence goes on from NC_015656.1 coordinate 2,357,917, forward strand.
CCGGAGTACCACTACATGATTCCGGCGTTGTCACGGCTGCCGGAAGCGCCCGGGCTGGTCGAGCAGTCGGGATATTTCGTGGTGCACGCCCCGCAGCAGACGGGGAAGACGACTGGAGTGATCCCGCTTCCGTGGACAGCGAACCTGAGGTTCGCTGTCCATAGGGAAGGAGCGTCATGGGGTCAGCTCGCCGGAAGTTCACCCAGGAGTACAAATCCGAGGCAGTAAGGTTGGTGCTCGACTCGGGCCGGTCGGTGACCGAGGTCGCGAAGAGTCTGGGTATCCACGAGACCACGTTGGGAAACTGGGTGAAGAAGGCGAAGGAGAACGGCGAGACCGAGGAGCGGCCGCTGTCGGTGTCGGAGCGCGCGGAACTTGAGGAGCTCCGGAAGAAGTACGCGCAGGCGCAGATGGACATCGCCTTCCTAAAAAAAGCGGCGAGCTTCTTCGCGAGCGAGCAGAAGTAAAGTTCGAGTTCATCTCGATACACGCTCCGAAGAAGCCTGTGTCCGCCGACGGCGCGAACACCTTTCCCGTCGACTACATGTGCAAGAAACTCGACGTGTCCCGACAGGGCTACTATGCGTGGAAGAAACGCGGCCCGTCTCGGAGGGAGAAGGACGACGCCACCTTGTCGACCATGATCAGAGCTGTTTTCGACCGTCACGAGGGGCGGTACGGCGTGCGGCGGATCTTCCACGAGATCCGCCGCCAGGGCGTCGCCGTCGCCTACAAGCGGGTCCAGCGGCTGATGGCGACGATGGGCCTGGTCAGCGTGCATCCGCGTCCCCGCCGGCCGGTGACGACGGTGCAGGCCGCGGACTCCTCATCGCTGCCTGATCTTGTCGGCCAAGACTTCGCCGCGTCCGCACCGAACCAGTTGTGGTACGGCGACATAACATATATTCGCACCTGGGATGGCTGGGTGTACATGGCCTCCGTCATCGACGCGTTCTCTCGGAAGATCGTCGGCTGGGCGGTCGCCGATCACATGCGCACCGAACTCGTTCTCGACGCGCTTCGTATGGCCGTCACCCGCCGGCGGCCACCCGGCGGCGTCATATTCCACGCCGACCGAGGCGGTCAGTACACCAGCCGTGAGTTCGTCGCCTTCTGTCGCGACAACAACGTCCGAAACTCCGTCGGCCGTACCGGGATCTGTTTCGACAACGCCGCGGCGGAGTCCTTCTGGGCCACCCTCAAGAAGGAGTTCGTCCACCTCCACCCGTTCGATACCATAGACCGCGTCCGGGCGGGGATCTTCGAATATGTCGAGATCTACTACAACCGGCAGCGGTTGCACTCCTCGATCGGCTATCTCACGCCTGTCGAGTTCGAGGAAGAATTTGACGGACAAACACTTCGTGCTGCATAGTTAGGACTGTCCACGAAAGTGGGAACCCTCCAGGCGGCGTTGCGGGCGCTGGCGCGGGAGCTGACCGCCGTCGGCCGGTACGCGGCGCTGCATTTCTCCTGCGAGCTGGGTGAGGCCGCCGGCGACGACTACGGCGCGGCGCAACTCGGCATCCTCGGTGAGATCCGCCGGCGTGCCGAGCTCACTCTGCCAGCGGAACTGCATACGCCGGTGTGGCCGCAGGCATCCGCGGCGGACCTGCTCGCTGCCGCGCTCGCGGCGTGGGCGCGAGTGTGTCCGCGGCCGTTGGTGCTGTTCTTCGACGAGATCGACGCGTTGCGCGGGCAGAGCCTGATCAGCATGCTGCGGCAGTTGCGGGCGGGGTTCGCGGATCGGCCGGCGGCGTTCCCGGCGTCGGTGGCGCTGTGTGGCCTGCGTGACGTCCGGGACTGCCACCCCCGAAATCGCTTCGCGATTCCGCGGGTCCCCGGAGCCGCCTCCGGCGGCGATCCCTCGCGATTGGGCACGTCCAGCCCGTTCAACATCAAACTGAAGTCATTGCGGCTCGGGGACCTCACCCCGGACGAGGTCGCCGCGCTCTACGCCCAGCACAGTCGTCGGCCTCCAACGCATCCGGCTGACCACACGTTCACTGCCCGGCGCCTTCGACACCGCGCATCTTCAACGTTTCCACCGCGTCCTGTTCGACGACATCTACGACTGGGCCGGCACGATCAGAAACGTCACGATGACCAAGGGAACATCTACGTTCTGCCTGCCACGTTTTCTACCGGAGCAGCTCGCCGAGCTGTTCGCCGGTCTCGCCGCCGACGGCTATCTTGTCGAGCTCGCCCGCATGCCCTTCCTCGAACGGTTCGCAACGCTTTACGGTGAGCTGAACGCGCTTCATCCGTTCAGGGAGGGCAACGGCCGGACGCAACAGGCGTTCCTGCGACAGCTCGCGGCGGCCGCGGGGTGGGAGATCCGCTGGGACGATGTGGACAAGCAGGACAACGACGAGGCATGCGCCGGGTATTTCCACATCCAACAGGCCAAGATCCTCATCGATCTACTCGCGCCTGCCGTCCTTCCAGCCCACCGATAAGCCCGGACTTTCTGGCCTGGTCAGCAGACAACGTCATCCGGTTGTGGCGGTCTCGGAGACTATCTGCCGGGGAAGTGGGGTGGGCTGGTCGGCCGCACACGGCCAGCCAGCGAGGCCCTGACACGGTCGATCAGAATCTTTTCGGCTTCCTCTTTCGCAAGGCCGACGAGGTCGATGTAGACGATGCCGCCGAGGAGGCCTTCCGGAGCGCAGCGCTCCACACGAACCGGCAGGACCCTCCGCTTCTCGCCATCCGGATCCCCCCGCCAGAACGCCTGCCATTCGGCGGTACCGAACTTCGAGTTCTCCAGGTAGTCGGGGGAGAGCACCGCAAGCACCCGGGCTGCCTTGGTCACCCCCTTCTGCATTTCGTTCACCCAGTTCGCCCCGGGCACAAAGTCCCACACCTGGACGAGGATCCGGTAGCCGGCCTCCTCCAGCGCCCACGAGATCCACTCAGCCCATTCCTGGTCCGCGCCGGTGTAACTCACGAAGAAATCATGGTCATATGCTGGCACCGCATCTCCTGATCTTCGCAGAACCGACGAACCTGCTGATAAGATACGATAATCGTGACGGTCGCACATGCAGCGGGTGTTCGGGAGGATTGCTACTCCTGCGTGCGCAACGCGTCGCTGGACGCTCTGCCGCCGCGGGAGCGGATCCTGCTCGGGCCCGGCTGGCGGGTAGTGCACGCGATCCGGGCTGCGCTGCCCGGCTGGCTGGTGGTCGTCGCGCGCCGGCATGTCACCTCGCCGGCCGAACTGACCGCGGCGGAGGCATCCGAACTCGGTCTGGTGACGTGGCGTCTCAGCCGTGCCCTGATCGACGTGACCGGGTGTGCGAAGACGTATGTGGTCGCGTTCTCGGAGGCCGAGGGCTTTACTCATCTGCATGTCCATGTCATTCCGTGGGCGGCGGACCTGCCTGTCGCCGAGCGTGGCCCCGCCGTCTTCTCCTACCTGCGCCGGCCGCCGGCCGAATGGGTTTCGCCTGACACGATGGACAGCCTTGCGCAGGCCCTTGCCATCTCCCTCGCGTCCATTTCATAGTTTATGGTTTCTTACCGGGTTGTGTCGTCGTTTCACGGGTTGATCAGTGGGATTCCCAGGTGGGTGAAATCCCGGGTGTTACGGGTGGCGAGAGTCAGGTCGTGTGCCGTGGCCGTCGCGGCGAGGAAGCTGTCGATGACCGGCGCCGGTCTACCGTTGCGGTCGCCGTCCGCCATGAGCATTCCCCAGGCGTCGGCTATCGGGATGTCGACGGTGAGGATACGGTCCGCGAAACGCGGTACCAGGTCCGCGTCCAGCCATGCAGCCAGGTGTGTCCGCCGGTTACCGGCCGGGATGCCGCTCGTCCGCTCGGGCAGCCTCGGCCGCCTGAGCGCGGCCGGTTGATCCGCGCTGTGCTCGCACGGTATCCGTAGGATCATCGACCTGCCCGGCGACGGCGAGATCGGGCCGGACGCGACGCCCCGTCCGGCAGATCTCACGACCGTGCGGGTGCTCTTGGACGATGCCGCCGGCCCCGGCTTCTGGCAGTACTGCTGGGACAACCGCCTGGACGGCAGCCCGCTCTACCTGACGGTCTGTTACGTCCATCCAGGCGTCCTGATCAATGATATGCTGCTGTCACGCAGATATGTTTTCTTTCCGAGCCGCGGTAGCTTGCATCGACAACAGCTTCCTGCCCGTCAGCAGCAAGGGGTGGTGGAGGGTTCCCACTTTCGTGGACAGTCCTAACTATGCAGCACGAAGTGTTTGTCCGTCAAATTCTTCCTCGAACTCGACAGGCGTGAGATAGCCGATCGAGGAGTGCAACCGCTGCCGGTTGTAGTAGATCTCGACATATTCGAAGATCCCCGCCCGGACGCGGTCTATGGTATCGAACGGGTGGAGGTGGACGAACTCCTTCTTGAGGGTGGCCCAGAAGGACTCCGCCGCGGCGTTGTCGAAACAGATCCCGGTACGGCCGACGGAGTTTCGGACGTTGTTGTCGCGACAGAAGGCGACGAACTCACGGCTGGTGTACTGACCGCCTCGGTCGGCGTGGAATATGACGCCGCCGGGTGGCCGCCGGCGGGTGACGGCCATACGAAGCGCGTCGAGAACGAGTTCGGTGCGCATGTGATCGGCGACCGCCCAGCCGACGATCTTCCGAGAGAACGCGTCGATGACGGAGGCCATGTACACCCAGCCATCCCAGGTGCGAATATATGTTATGTCGCCGTACCACAACTGGTTCGGTGCGGACGCGGCGAAGTCTTGGCCGACAAGATCAGGCAGCGATGAGGAGTCCGCGGCCTGCACCGTCGTCACCGGCCGGCGGGGACGCGGATGCACGCTGACCAGGCCCATCGTCGCCATCAGCCGCTGGACCCGCTTGTAGGCGACGGCGACGCCCTGGCGGCGGATCTCGTGGAAGATCCGCCGCACGCCGTACCGCCCCTCGTGACGGTCGAAAACAGCTCTGATCATGGTCGACAAGGTGGCGTCGTCCTTCTCCCTCCGAGACGGGCCGCGTTTCTTCCACGCATAGTAGCCCTGTCGGGACACGTCGAGTTTCTTGCACATGTAGTCGACGGGAAAGGTGTTCGCGCCGTCGGCGGACACAGGCTTCTTCGGAGCGTGTATCGAGATGAACTCGAACTTTACTTCTGCTCGCTCGCGAAGAAGCTCGCCGCTTTTTTTAGGAAGGCGATGTCCATCTGCGCCTGCGCGTACTTCTTCCGGAGCTCCTCAAGTTCCGCGCGCTCCGACACCGACAGCGGCCGCTCCTCGGTCTCGCCGTTCTCCTTCGCCTTCTTCACCCAGTTTCCCAACGTGGTCTCGTGGATACCCAGACTCTTCGCGACCTCGGTCACCGACCGGCCCGAGTCGAGCACCAACCTTACTGCCTCGGATTTGTACTCCTGGGTGAACTTCCGGCGAGCTGACCCCATGACGCTCCTTCCCTATGGACAGCGAACCTCAGGTTCGCTGTCCACGGAAGCGGGATCACTCCAGTGGCTCGGTTTTGCACCAATCAGTGGGCTTCGGTGGGCCGTCGACGGAACCCACATCGCATTCGTGGTTCTACCAGATCCTGCCGCGGCTCCTACCGTGCACGCCGACCAGCATGCCACTCCTGTGACACCGGCCAACTCAATGATCGATGAGCGTGAGGTTTTGGCCCCACCAACGATCGCACCACGCGGGACGAGCCCCTGTGGATGTGCGAGCCCTTGTGGGATGTATGAGGTGCTGCCCATTCTACGGACACGCGATAACTGGACTATATCAGCTTTACGCCGCCTCTGGTATTGATGTCCGACTCGTCAGGTAGAGACGTTCGACGTGTTCCGGGGTGTGGTAGCCGAGGGTGGAGTGGAGTCGCTGCCGGTTGTAGAAGACTTCGATGTACTCGGCGATCGCACTGCGGGCGGCACGACGGGTTAGGTAAATTTCCCGATAGACGAGTTCGTTTTTCAGGGTGCCAAAGAAGGATTCGGCGGCGGAGTTGTCCCAGCACACTCCGGTGGCGCCTACGGAAGGTCGCACGCCGTGTCGTGCCAGCGTGCGATGGTAGGCGTCGGACGTGTATTGCGTACCGCGATCCGAGTGAAAAACCGCGTTCGGTGCAAGGGTGGTGCGGGACGCGGCCATGGTGAATGCGTCGACGACGAGTTCGGTCCGCATGTGACTGGCCATCGACCAGCCGAGAACCTTCCGTGAATAGCAGTCGATGACCGTGGCGAGATACAGCCAGCCTTCGCCGGTACGGACATAGGTGATGTCACCGACGAGCTTGGCCCCGGGGCGGGTGGCGGTGAAGTCGCGGCGGACGTGGTCGGTGGGCACCGGCGCCTGGCCGGGGATCGTGGTGCGGCGGTAGGCCCTGGGCTGGCAGGCCTTCAGCCCTGCTCGGCGCATGATCCGTCGGGCGAGGCGGACCGAGGTGGGCTGGCCCGACGCGGTCAGAGCGGCGGCGATCCGCCGCGCGCCGTAGGTCTGGCGCGAGGCGGCGAACAACGCCCGCACCTGGGTGTCCAGGGTGGTGTGCCGGCGGGTCCGGGACGACACCGGTCGCTGGTACCAGTCGTAGAAACCGGACGTCGACACCACGAGCCACTGGCACATTTTGCGTATCGGGTAGTTGTCCTTCTCCGCGGCGATCAGCTCGAACTTATCGATCACTGATGGCGTTGCGCGAAGAAGGCTGCCGCTTTTGAGAGGAACTCGCGCTCCATCCGGAGTTCCCGGTTCTCCTTCTCCAGCTCCCGTAGCCGGGCACGCTCGGACATCGACAGCGGTTCTTCTTCGCCTTGGTGGGCCCGATGCCAGGTGGCCACCCAGCTCCCCAGGGTTCCCTCGTTGATACCGAGGTCCTTCGCGATCGCCGATACCGGCCGACCCGAATCGATGACGAGTTTCACTGCCTCGTCCTTGTACTCGGGCGTGAACCGCCTCCGGGACTCAGTCATCAATCTCCTCCGCTCACGGATCAATTATCCCACATAGGGATCACTGTCCGAAGAACGGGGACCACCTCAGGCTGACGACATCGAGAATGCCGTGAAGCTGCCCGAGACGGTCCAGCAAACACGCCTTGAGCGGGCGCTACCGTGTCTTGCCTGGTACCGGGATGGGGCGGCGTCGGCGGCTTGGTTGTCGGTAGTCCGTGGTCAGGGCTTCCAGGGGCCGATGCCGCCGACGCGTTCCGGGGTGATCCTTAGAACGTAGCCGGGGGGTGGGTTGGGGATCGGTGACGGAGGGGCGTCCGGCCCGAGGTAAATCTTCGTGAGTTTCTCGAGCAGCTCGGGCGCGCCGCCCTCGGTGACTTTCGCGTGCCCGTGGACGACCAGGTAGTGCTCGAGACCGCCGCTCTCGCTTCCCGCCGCCTCGATCGACAGCGCCACCCGTGGGTCCCGCTGGAGGTTGCGGAGCTTCTTGTACAGCCCCAGGTGGGCGGTGACGATCTCGTCGCCGTCGACGCCCACCCACACCAGGGTGATCTGGGGGCTGCCGTCCGGGTTCAGGGTGACGAGATGGGCCAGCCGCCCGGCCGTCAGCGCGGCCCGCACGGCGTCGGTCAGCAGAGTCATGTGTTCGACGTCCTCCGGGTGGAAGAAGGCGCGGCACAGGCCGGGCCGCCGGTTTGTGGCTACGACAGCTGTATGTCAGCGCTGGCCAGACTATTCCGGGGGAGCCGGTGGCCACCGGCTGGTCGCTGGCAGGCCGCCGCCGGCCGGTCATCGAACGGCGCCGTCGGCTTCGGTGGCATACCCGCAGCCATCGTGGATCTTGAAAACCTTGTCTGCCGTGGGCAGACCCGCCGTTTCCGATGGTTTCGCGGTGGAAAACTGTGTGGTCGGCGCACCGGGGTGGCAGTCAATTCTGCCCAGGTGGGAAAATGCATTCCGTACGAGGAGGAAAATACGCATGGAACGCCCACGAATGCAGTCGGGAAATGGCTACCAGGCCGATGGTCCGGTGTTCGACCGCCTGCTGCGCAGCCGCATCGTCTTCCTCGGGTCGGTGGTCGAGGACGCCGTCGCCAACGAGATCTGCGCCAAACTGCTGCTGTTGTCCGCGGAGGACCGCGAACGCGACATCCAGCTCTACATCAACTCACCGGGCGGCTCGGTGAGCGCGGGGATGGCCATATACGACACCATGCAGTACGTCACCAACGACGTGGTGACGGTGGCGCTCGGCTTCGCTGGGTCGATGGGACAGTTCCTGCTCTGCGCGGGCGCGGCCGGCAAACGATACGCGCTCGCGCACGCCCAGGTGATGATGCACCAGCCGTCCGGTGGGCTCGGCGGGACGGCGAGCGACATCGCCATCCAGCTCGAGCAGACGCTTTACACGAAACGGACGATCCAGGAACGCATCGCCTTCCACACGGGGCGCACCGTCGAACAGATCGAGCGTGACTCCGACCGGGACCGCTGGTTCACCGCGCGGGAGGCCAGGGACTACGGGTTCGTGGACCACGTGGTGACGGCGGCGGCGGATCTGCCACGCCCGCGGTCAACGGGCTGAGCGGGCCGTCCGCGCCGGAACCGACGCCGACCGCGGCGGCCGTTGCCGGGCGTACGCCGGGACGCATCCGCCCGCCCGCGCGATCCAGCGGGGTCCCCGGCCGCGCGGGGATCCGCCGGAGCACCCCGTTGCCAGACACTGCGGCGTACGCACAGTGACGTTGGGGGGAGCGCCGGGCAGGTCGGGGGGAGCGCTGCGCACGGTGACGGGTACGGTCTCGGACTCGAGGTGGCGCAGATCGTCCAGAACCTCGTCAAGCAGGTCGCTGAGACGGATGTCGAGGGCCCGGCACAGCGCAGCCAACACCTCCGAGGAAACCTCTTTCCGGCCACGTTCGATTTCGGACAGATACGGAACCGACACGTTCGCGGTCCGTGCAACCTCACGCAGGGTGCGTCCCTGCCGTAGGCGGGCGCGACGCAGGATGACGCCTATCAGACGGCGCAGCAGAAGCATCGAGCCTCCCGCTCCCGGTGATCCCCGTGACGATGATCCGACAGATGATGATCCGACAACGACGGGCCACGGGCCGTGGCCGTGATCCGCCACCATCGAAGCACATCTCCGGCGCCCCCGGCGTGCCGAGGCCGTGCCCGTCGAGCTGTTCGCCCGTCGAGTTGTTCGGCTCAGATGAGTTGTTCGGCCCAGATGGTTTTGCCGGTGCGGTTGTAGCGGGTGCCCCAGTGGTGGGTGAGCTGGGCGATGAGGAACAGGCCGCGGCCGTTTTCGTCGAGGGTGCGGGCGCGGCGGAGGTGGGGGGCGGTGTTGCTGGTGTCGGAGACTTCGCAGATGAGGGTGCCGCGGTCGCGGATGAGGCGGAGGTGGATGGGGCCGGTGGTGTGGCGGATGGCGTTGGTGACCAGTTCGCTGACGACGAGGGTGGTGGTGGGGATGGCGTCGGGGAGGTTCCAGGTGGTGAGTTGGTTGGTGGTGTGGGTGCGGGCGTAGGCGACGACGGCGGGGTCGGAGGGTAGGTCCCAGGAGGCGACCTGGCCGGTGGTGAGGGTGTGGGTGCGGGCGAGCAGGACGGCGATGTCGTCGTCGGCGGGCCGGTCGGGCAGCAGGGTCTTGAGAATGACGTCGCAGGCGGTGTCGAGGGAGTCGGTGGGCTCGCCGAGGGCGTGGCGGAGCATGTCGAGGCCGGTGTCGATGTCGCGGTCGCGGGATTCGATCAGGCCGTCGGTGTAGAGGGCGAGCAGGCTGCCGTCGGGGAGGTGGTGGTCGGTGGCTTCGAAGGGGAGGCCGCCGAGGCCGAGGGGGGGTCCGGGGGGGATGTCGAGGTAGGTGACGGTGCCGTCGGGGGTGACGAGGGCGGGTGGGGGGTGGCCGGCGCTGGCGATGGTGGCGTGGCCGGTGGTGGGGTCGTAGACGGCGTAGAGGCAGGTCGCGCCGAGATCGCCGCTGCCGGGATCTCGATCGGTGGTCAGCCGGGTGATGACGTCGTCGAGCCGGGTGAGCAGCTCGTCGGGGGTGGGATCGGCGTCGGCGAGGGTGCGCACGGCGGTGCGCAGCCGGCCCATGGTGGCGGCGGCGTGGATGCCGTGGCCGACGACGTCGCCGACGACGAGGGCGACGCGGGCGCCGGAGAGCGGGATGACGTCGTACCAGTCGCCGCCGACGCCGGCCTGGGCGCCGGCGGGCAGGTAACGGGAGGCGACGTCCACGGCGGCCGGGCGGGGGAGATCATGGGGGAGGAGGCTGTGCTGGAGGGTGAGGGCGGTGGTGCGTTCGCGGGTGTAGCGGCGGGCGTTGTCGAGACAGATGGCGGTGCGGGCACCGAGCTCGTCGGCCAGGGCGAGGTCGTCGGGGGTGAAGGGCTCGGGATGGTGCTGGTGACGCATGAAGACGGCGACGCCGAGAATGCTTCCCCGGGCACGTAACGGAATAATCATGACGGAATGGAATCCGTACTCGCGGATCCGGGCGGCCCGTGGCGGGCTGCCCGCCACCCACCGTGCCACATGCGGATCGGAGATCGGGTAGGAGACGCTCTGTCCGCTGGCGAGGGCGATGGCGATGGGGGAGTCCGGAGGGTAGATGTCGGTCTGGCCCAGCGCGACGACGGCTTCCGGCTGTCCCGCGGAGACGGACTGGTGGGCGGTGCGGCGCAGCACCACCGGGGTGGTGATCGGTCCTGGCGGCGGCTCGTCACCGTGGTAGACGGTGTCGAGGAGGTCGACGCTGGCCCAGTCGGCGAGACGGGGGACGGCGATGTCGGCGAGCTCCTGGGCGGTGCGGGTGACCTCGAGGGTGCTGCCGATGGCGGCGTTGGCCTCGTTGAGCAGGGTCAGTCGCTGCCGGGCCCAGTACCGCTCGCTGATGTCGAGCGACGCGCTGAGCACCCCTCGGACCTGGCCGGCCGGGTCCCGCACCGGTGACAGGGTGATCGCCCAGGCACGTTCGTGGGAGTCGGCCGGTGCCCGGAGGAAGGCCTCGTAGTATGCCGGCTCGCCGGTCCGCACCACCTGGCGGGCCCGCTCGACCAGGCCGGAGGGCTGATGTCCGGGGGCGGGGAACACCTCCGCCGCCGGACGTCCGCGCGCGTCCTGTTCCCGCAGGCCGATCATGTGGGCTGACTCGTCGTTCAGCCGGCAGACCCGCACCTCGGTATCGAAGATCGCCAGACCGAGCGGGGCCTGGGTGAACGCCCAGTTCACCAGCGTCAGCTCAGCCTGGAGCTCACGCTGGTGGTTGCGCAGGTCCTCGACGGTGACGGCGGTCACGAACCACTGGGCCACCGTCCCGTTACCGGCCAGCAGTGGCTGGGCGTGCAGCCACACGTCCAGGCCGTGCCCGTCGCGGTGGCGCAGGGCGACAGTCCCGCTCCAGCTTCGCCCGTCCGTCAGGTGGCATCGGGCCGGTTGCGGGAGTGGAGCGGCAAGAAGGTCGGCCGCTGGCCGTCCGACGATCTCGGCCGGAGGGTATCCGAGCGGCTGGTGGGCGTACGAGCCACACGCGGTGACGACACCGTGCGGGTCCACGCTGACCGTTACCGTGCGGTTCATGGGGAGATCGTCGAAAAGATCTCCGGGCGTGATGCCCTGTGCTCCCTCGCCGTCCATCTCACCCCCGTCCTCCCCCCGCGACCGCGGGCGAACCGGGACCGCCACACCCTACCCAAACCAGCCGGCCTCATCGTTGCCCCGGCCCTGTTGTCCCGGCCCTCCTGTTCGCCGGCCCGCCGAGATCCCCCGAGTTCGCCCGGTGGCCTGCCACGGCCTGTGTCCGGCCGTATTCCCGGTCGGTATCAGTCGGATACCGACGGTATCTCTGGCCGGTATCCGATGGATACCGACGGTATCTCTGGCCGGTATCTGATGGATACCGGCCGCGTAGCGTTCGCTGGCCGCTGCTGCCCGCGCGGTGATGCTGGACCCCTGGCCACCGGTGCGGTTACATTCGGACGATGTGTGCCGGATCCGCGTCCTGGACGGTGATGCTCGATCCGTTCTGGGTCTCCCGCCGCGCGCATCATTTCGACCAGATCTGTTGACGTCGACCAGAGCCGCCGCTGATCCGGCCTGACAGCCGCGGGATCCGACGTCCACCGTCAACATCATCTCGTGTCCTGCGGGCTTGTGGCCTCGTGTGGTGACGGACCCTGTGCGGCCCGTCCGGCCACGATGATCAATTGATGATCAATTCTCGGCGGTGGTGAGCTGGTCGCGCCGCCGGCCACCCGCGGCCACGGCGCACCACGGCACGCCAGGCAACGACACACCAGACAACGACACGACGCACCGATCGACCCGTCCCACCGCCTCGGCACGCCCCGGCCGCCGCGACGGCGGTGGAGAGGACCCCGACATGACCTCCGTCACGGACGTGGCGCCGGCACCGGGCCGCTCCCGGCGCCAGCTGACCCTGGGCGCGATCCTGCACGGCTCCGGCGGGCACATCGCCGGCTGGCGGCACCCCTCCTCGCCGCCGGGCGGCCAGCTCGACCTCGACCATCACATCCAGCTGGCCAGAACGCTGGAGCGGGGGACGTTCGACGCGCTGTTCGTCGCCGACGTCGTGGCCATCTGGGGACACCAGTACGACTCGTTGCGGCGCACCGCCCGCGCCGACCACTTCGAGCCGTTGACCCTGCTGGCCGCGCTGTCCACCGTGACCGAACGGATCGGCCTGGTCGCCACCGCGACGACGACGTACAACGAGCCGTTCCACATCGCGCGCAGGTTCGCCTCCCTGGATCATCTCTCCGCCGGCCGGGCCGGTTGGAACGTGGTGACGTCGGTGGTCCCGCTGGAGGCCGGCAACTTCGGCCGGGACACCCATCTCGACCACAGCGCGCGCTACCTGCGGGCCGAGGAGTTCGTCGAGGTCGTCCGGAAGCTGTGGGACAGTTTCGACGACGGCTCGGTCGTCCGGGATACCGCGTCCGGGCACTACTACGACCCGGCCGGTCTGCGCACCCCACACCATGCCGGCCCGCATTTCACGGTGCGCGGGCCGCTGAACATCTCCCGGCCGCCGCAGGGCCATCCGGTGATCTTTCAGGCCGGCTCGTCGGAGACCGGCCTGGCGTTCGCGGCCCGCCACGGCGAGGTGGTGTTCACCGCCCAGACCACGCTGGCCGGTGCCCAGGCGTTCTATGCCGACATCAAGGCACGCGCGGCGGCGTACGGCCGCGACAGCGACCACCTGCTGGTCTGGCCGCTGCTCGCACCGTTCGTCGCGAGCACCCGGGAGCGGGCCCGGGCCCGCCTGGCCGAACTGCAGGAACTGGTCCACGACGACGTGGCCCGCCGGCTCGTCCAGGACAACATCGGGGATCTCGACCTGTCCGGATACCCGTTGGACGGGCCGCTGCCGCCCGTCGGCGCGACCAACCGGAGCCGCAGCCGCCAGGAGCTGATGCTCGACCTGGCCCGCCGCGAGAACCTCACGATCCGCCAGCTGGCGCTGCGGTTCACCACCGCGGGTGCCGTGGTCGGCACCCCGGAGGATGTCGCCGACCACATCGAGGAGTGGTTCACCACCCGCGCCGCCGACGGTTTCAACGTCAGTTTTCCCTACCTGCCCGGCGCCGCCGAGGACTTCGTCGACCACGTCGTCCCCGAGCTGCGCCGCCGCGGGCTGTTCCGCCACGCCTACGAGACGACGACGCTGCGCGGCCACCTCGGGCTGCCGCGCCCCGGGCCGGCGCACGTCCGTGGGCCGACACCGGGGATGCCGCGGACATCGGTGCCGTGGGCGTCAGGGACGCCGCGACCGTGGGCAGCGCGAACATCGGGGGCAGCGCGAACATCGGGGACAGCGCGGGTATCGGCGGCGGTGGGGGCGTCGGCGGCGGTGCGGGCGGCGGGGGCGCCGAGCCGCGGCCGGTGGGCGCGGGGCGGCGGGACGGGGCAGGGACGGCGGAGGGAAGCCGGTGACCCATGGCATCTGACGTGGCACCCGACGCTACCGGTGACGCCGGCACCACCGGCGCAGCCGGCGTCACCGAGCACGGCGGCCGGCGACGGCTGCATCTCAACGCCTTCCTCAAGCCGCCGGGGGAGTTCCTGGCCGCCTGGCGGCACCCGGGCGCCGTCCCGGACGCGGGCGTGAACATCCGGCACCTGATCGACCTGGCGCGGACCGCCGAGCGGGCCCGCTTCGACGCGCTCTTCTTCGCCGACCTCGTCGGGGTGCCCTTCGCCGACCAGGAGGTGCTGCGCCGGGTCTCGGTGGTCAACGACTCCTTCGAGCCGACGACCCTGCTCGCCGCGCTGGCCACCGCCACCAGCCGGATCGGGCTCATCGCCACCGCGTCCACCACCTACAACGAGCCCTACCACCTGGCGCGCACGTTCGCCTCGCTGGACCACCTCAGCCGGGGACGGGCCGGCTGGAACCTGGTCACCTCGCTCAACGACGCCGAGGCACGCAACTTCGGCCTGCCCGAGCACGTCGAGCACGCCGAGCGCTATTGGCGGGCCGCGGAGTTCCACCAGGTGGTGACCGGCCTGTGGGACAGCTTCGACGACGACGCGTTCCGCCACGACCAGGCGTCCGGGATCTACTTCGACGACGACAAGGTGCACCGGCTCGACTACCGGGGCAGGTACTTCTCGGTGACCGGGCCGTTGAACGTCCCCCGGCCGCCGCAGGGCCGGCCGGTGATCGTCCAGGCCGGCTCCTCCGAGGCCGGCAGGTCGCTGGCGGCGGCGGTCGCGGACGTCGTCTTCACCCACCATCCCGACAGCGCCGCCGCCCGGGCCTTCTACACCGAGATCAAGGCGCGGGCGGCCGCGGCCGGCCGCAACCCGGAGCATGTCCTCGTCCTGCCGGCGCTGTCCACGATCGTCGGCCGCACCCTCACCGAGGCCGAGGACAAGGCCGAGCGGCTGTACGTGCTGCTCGACCCGCGGGTGGCGCTGGCCGATCTCGCCTACTGGCTCGGCGGCGTCGACCTGTCGACGTACCCGTTGGACGGGCCGCTGCCGCAGCTGCCCCCTCGAACCAGAGCCGCAGCGCCCAGCGGCTCATCGTGGACCGGGCCCGGGCCCGCAACCTGACCATCCGCGAGCTCGCCAGGGGGCTGGCCCGTGACGAGCGGACCATCGTCGGCACCCCCGAGACGATCGCCGACCACATCCAGGAGTGGTTCGAGACTCAGGCCGCGGACGGTTTCAACGTGATCTTTCCGTATCTGCCGGAGACACTCGACGACTTCGCGGACCTGGTCATCCCGCACCTGCGACGGCGTGGCCTGTTCCGGACCTCCTACGAGGGCCGGACCCTGCGCGAGAACCTGGGACTGCCCCGCCCGGCCAGCCGGTACGCCCGTGATCGGCACAGCGCGTGATCGCTGCCAGGCGCATCCGACCGAACGGCGGTCACCGACCGCCGTCACTTCCGGCCCACGACCGACAAGGAGGCCGACGATGACCGAGACGACCCACACCGACAACGCCAGCGCCGGCGGCATCGGCATCGGCTCGGACGGGCCGGGGCCTGCCGGGCCGGTGGCCGCCCTGCCCACGCTGGACATCGGCCCCTACCGCACGGGCGGCCCCGGGCGGGTGGCGTTCCTGGCGGCGTTGCGCGCGGCCTGCCACGGGCCGGGCTTCTTCTACCTCACCGGGCACGGGATCCCGCCGGCCACCGCCGCCGCCATGCTGGCGGTCAGCCG
Source organism: Candidatus Protofrankia datiscae (assembly GCF_000177615.2). GTDB lineage: Bacteria > Actinomycetota > Actinomycetes > Frankiales > Frankiaceae > Protofrankia > Protofrankia coriariae. The sequence goes on from NC_015656.1 coordinate 2,373,525, forward strand.
GGAGTTCTTCCACCTGCCCGAGGACGTCAAGCTCGAGATCGAGAACGTCCACTCGCCGCACTTCCGCGGCTACACCCGGCTCGGCCACGAGATCACCCGGGACAACCCCGACATCCGTGAGCAGATCGACGTCGGCGACGAGCGCCCCGTCCGCCAGCTCGGCCCGCACGACCCGCCCTACCTGCGCCTCGACGGCCCCAACCAGTGGCCGGCCGCGCTCCCGCGGATGCGGGAGATCGTCGATGCCTACATGGCCGAGCTGGGACGGCTCGCCCGCACGCTGGTCCACGCGTTCGCCGAATCGCTCGGCCTGGCCGCCGACCAGCTGGACCCGACGTTCGCCGTCGACCCCCGCTCGCATCTGAAGCTGATCCGCTACCTGCCCGCGCCGGCGGGCTTCACGGCCGACTACGACCAGGGCGTCGGCGCGCACAAGGACGGCGGTTTCGTCACGTTCGTCCTGCAGGACGACACCGGCGGCCTGCAGGACGCACGCAGCCCGCAGGCGGGTACGGACGTGCCGGCCGACGGCTGGATCGACGTCACCCCGGTACCGGGGACCTTCGTGGTCAACATCGGCGAGATGTTCGAGCTGGCGACCCAGCGTTACTACCGGGCGACCGTGCACCGGGTCGTCAGCCCACCGGCCGGGACGGAGCGGGTGTCGGCGGCCTTCTTCTTCGGCCCGCACCTGTCGGCGACGCTGGCACCCCTGCCGCTGCCGGAGGAACTGCGCCGGCAGCTACCGCCGTCCGAGCCTCCCGACCCGCGCAACCCGATCTTTGCCGAGCACGGCGTCAACACCCTCAAGAGCTGGCTGCGCAGCCATCCCGAGGTGGCCCGGCGGTACTACTCCGACGTCGAGGCGCCCGCCGGCCGAAGAGCGCACTGATCATGCTGCCCGGCCCGCCGGTTGTGGGCAGGCGAGCCGGCAGCGGCCGGACGGCGGCCGGACAGTGAGCGGTGACAGACGGCGGCCAGGCAGTGAACCGACCAGGTAGCGAGCAGTGAGAGGAAACCCGTGACGAGCGAGTCCACGACGTACAGCTTCGAGACCCGGCAGGTCCATGCCGGCGCCCGGCCGGATCCGGCGACGGGCGCCCGCGCGGTGCCGATCTACCAGAGCACGTCGTTCGTCTTCGAGGACACCCGCCACGCGGCGGACCTGTTCTCGCTCGCCGAGTTCGGGTTCACCTACACCCGGGTGGTCAACCCGACCCAGGACGTCTTGGAGCAGCGGGTCGCGGACCTCGAAGGCGGTGCCGCGGCGCTGGCGACGGCCAGCGGGCAGGCGGCGCAGGCGCTGGCGATCCTCACCATCGCCTCCGCCTGCGATCATCTGGTCTCGTCGTCGTCGCTGTACGGCGGGACGTACGCGCTGTTCGCCCACACGCTGTCCGAGTTCGGTATCGAGACGACCTTCATCGACGATCCCGACGACCTGGGCGCCTGGAAGGCCGCCGCGCGCCCGAACACCGCAGCCTTCTACGGGGAGACGATCGGCAATCCGCGCGGGAACGTCCTCGACATCGCCGGGGTGGCCGAGGTCGCGCACGAGGCGGGCGCGCCGCTCATCGTCGACAACACCCTGGCCTCCCCGTATCTGTCCCGCCCGCTCGAGCATGGCGCCGACGTGATCGTGCACTCGGCGACGAAGTTCATCGGCGGGCACGGCACGTCCATCGGCGGGGTAATCGTCGATGGCGGCCGGTTCGACTGGGGCAACGGGCGTTACCCACGGTTCACCAGACCGGATCCGTCCTACAACGGGCTGGTGTTCCTCGAGGCCTTCCCGGAGCTTGCCTACATCGTGCGGGCCCGGGCGAAGCTGCTGCGCGACCTCGGCCCGGCGTTGTCGCCGGTCAACGCCTTCCTGCTGCTGCAGGGGCTGGAGACGCTGTCGCTGCGGGTGCAGCGGCACTCGGAGAACGCGCTGGCGGTGGCGCGCTGGCTTGAGGGCCGCGACGACGTGCTGTGGGTCGCCTACCCGGGGCTGGAGAGCAGCCGCTGGCACGCGGCGGCGACGCGCTACCTGCCGGCCGGCGCCGGCGCCGTGCTGGCCTTCGGGATCCGCGGCGGCGCGGCGGCGGGCCGGGCCTTCGTCGAGGCCCTTGCGCTGCACAGCCATCTGGCCAACGTCGGTGACGTGCGCTCGCTGGCCATTCATCCCGCCACGACCACCCACGCCCAGCTCACCGCGGCCGAGCAGGCCGCGAGTGGGGTCAGCGGCGAACTGGTCCGGCTCTCGGTCGGTCTGGAGGGGATCGACGACATCCTTGCCGACCTGCGCACCGGCTTCGCCGCGGCGGCCGGAGCATCCGACGCCTGAGCCGTCACCCGAACGGCCACCCGGGCGGCCACCGGACGGCCACTCGGGCGGCTGTGGTGAGACCCGCCGTCCCCCCGCCCTCGCGGACTATCTACTCTGGTGAAGATGGAAAGCGTGATCATTGCGGGCGACGCGGGAACGGTCATCGAAGATGACGATCCCCGATCGGGTCGTGACCGCCATGTCACACCACGTAGCCACCGCGGGCTGGCCAGCGCAGGGTGACCGGCACCGCCGGGTAGTCAGCCGCAGGAATCGTCCCCTTCAGCCATCAAGGAGCCGTTGCATCCCATGACCGAGCTTTCAACGCCGCCCGCGGAACCCGGTCGCGAGATCCTGGTGATAGGCGCCGGTCCAGCGGGTCTGAGCGCGGCCTTCCAACTGCACAAGTACGGGATCGCCTCCACCGTCCTCGAGGCGGACAGCCAGGTCGGCGGCATCTCCCGGACGGTCGAGCGCGACGGCTGGCGGTTCGACATCGGCGGCCACCGGTTCTTCACCAAGGTCCGGGCGGTCGAGGAGCTCTGGCACGAGATTCTCGACGACGCCGACTTCCTGCTGCGGCCGCGCAAGAGCCGGATCTTCTACAACGGCGCCTACTACGACTATCCGATCAACGCCGGGAACGCGTTGCGCAACCTCGGCCCGGCCGAGGCCGCCCGGTGCGTCGGCTCGTACCTGTGGGCCAGGGCCCGGCCGCCGAAGGACCAGACGGACTACGAAAGCTGGCTGGTCGCCCGGTTCGGCTGGCGCCTCTACCGCACCTTCTTCAAGACCTACACCGAGAAGGTCTGGGGGGTGCCGGTCAGCGAGATGCCGGCGGACTGGGCCGCCCAGCGGGTGAAGAGCCTGTCGCTGGCGAACGCCATCGTCAACGCGGTCTCGCCGAGCCGTAACCAAAAGAAGATCACCTCGTTGATTGAGGAGTTCCAGTACCCCAAGTACGGCCCCGGGATGATGTGGGAGGTCTGCCGTGACAAGGTCACCGCGGCCGGCAGCAAGGTGGTGATGAACACGACCGTGGCGGGCATCAGGCATGCCGACGGCCGCGCGACGGCGGTCGTCGCGCGCGACGGCGACGGGGGGACCACCGTCTACCCCTGTACCGACGTCGTGTCGTCCATGCCGATCTCCGAGCTGATCACGGCGATGGACCCGCCCGTCCCGGCCGCTGTGGCGCAGGCCGCGCGCGACCTGCGCTACCGGGACTTCATCACCGTCGCGCTCGTGGTGCCCGCCGACAAGGTGCCCTGGAACGACAACTGGATCTACATTCACGACCCGCAGGTGCGGACCATGCGCATCCAGAACTTCGGTTCCTGGTCGCCGTTCCTGGTCAAGGACGGCCGTAACGTGCTCGGCCTGGAGTACACGGTCTTCGAGAGCGACGCCGCCTGGACGGCTCCCGACGACGAGCTCATCGAGCAGGGCAGGCGGGAGCTGGCCAAGCTCGGCCTCGTCGACTACGACGACGTCGAGGCGGGATATGTGGTCCGCCAGGGCAAGGCCTATCCCATCTACGACGACCGTTACCGGGCGAACGTCGACGTGATACGCGGCTGGCTCGCCGAGCACGCCACCAACGTCCACCCGGTCGGCCGCAACGGCATGTTCCGGTACAACAACCAGGACCATTCGATGCTCACCGCGATGCTCACCGCCGAGAACATCGCCACCGGCACGACCCACGACGTCTGGTCGGTCAACGTCGAGGAGGAGTACCACGAAGAGAGCGCAGGCTCCCCGGCCGGCCGGCCCGGCGGCTCCCTCGGGACGGGACGTGACGCCCCGGTCCTCTCGCGTACCTCGCTCGACGCCGCGGCAGACTCGGCGGCACGGTCGTGACGGCCCGGTAGGACGTCACCAGGAGTTACTCCTGTCGGCGCCTGTCTGTGTTCCAGCGGCTCGCTGCCATCACTGACTGTAATATTTTAGCCTCTGACGGTCCCGTCCCTCCCACGCCGGGATTCCAGGTGCGGGAGGGATGCTGCCGGTCGCCTGGGCGAACCACCCACCGATCTGACCTGATGGTCAGGAGGGTGATGATCGGGGTGGTGTCGTGAACGGTGTCAACCCGTCCGTGCTCCGGTGTGTCGTCGGACGGACATCGTCTGTTCGTTGTCGGTCGTCTGTTTGTCGCTGGCGCGGGGCTGTTCCCGGCGGCTCATGACGCCTCCCGCTCGCTGTGCAGCCAGATCGACACCGCTTCGGTACGGCTGGCCGCGTTCAGCTTGCGCAGGATGTGCTTGACGTGGGACTTCACGGTTCCCTCGGAGATGATCAGCCGGTCGGCGATGCGCGCGTTGGTGTTGCCGGCGGCCATCAGCCTGAGCACGTCGATCTCCCGCCTGGTCAGGCGGGAGTCCGCGGGCCAGGGGGTGTCGTGGAACGGGCGTACGGGCTGGGCGAACCCGTGGTTCATCCCGTATGCGCCAAACCTGATCGGCTCCTCGATGTCGTTCATCGTCGCGGCCAGCCCGGCGGTGTAGCGCAGCATCTCGGTGCGCATCTGGGCCAGGCGGTCGAGGAGGACCGCGCGCTCCAGCGCATAGCCCAGGCCTTCGGCGAAGACCGCCAGGATGTCCCGGTCGAACTCGGCGAGCTCGCCGCGGTGGTAGTAGCGGTCGGCGTGCAGGAAACCGATCACCTGGGAGGAGGTCGTGATCGGTACCGCGACATAGCTTCTGACCCGGGCCGCCTCGGCCATCGCCCGGTGGACCCGCGCCTCATCCTGGACGTTGGTGACGATGAGTGGCCGTCTTCGCCGTACGATCTCCGTCTCGAACAAGGGGGGCACGAGCTTCTGCGGATTGTCCTGCCCGGCTCGCACGATGAGCTGGGCCCATTCCCGGTCTCCCTCGACGTACATCGTCTCGGGTACCCAGATCGACTCGTGGATGCGTGACATGATCGCCCGGTCGAACCCGATCGTGCACGCGATGCCCGGGGTTGCCTCGATCAGTTCGGATACCGAGGACAGCTGGTGTAATCGACTGAGAGCGTTCTGAACCTTACGGATCGTGCTGGAATGGTGGTGGGCGTGCTCCTCGCGTACGTCGTCGTCGGTGTTCTTCAGCTGGATGAGCAGCGGGAGCAGGTCGTCGGCACCGGCCAAGCGGTCGGCGGTGGCGTGGTCACCGGCCGCGGCCGCGCATACGCCGTGCCAGACGGCCTCCAATGCGCTGCTGGCGGCGGGTAAGTCGTCGATCTCCGTGGTGTCGGGCAGTTGCTGGGAGCACAGGAGCGCCTGAGCCTTGCCGATGATGGTGAGTACCTCGCTCACCGTCCGGTCGGAGATCGACCGCTGGTGTGTGCGGTCGCCGATCATCGGTCTGTGGTTTCTCCCGTGGCACCTGATGTCCCCGGTGGACACGATGAGCCTCCTCGACTGGCGCAGGCGTCCAGCACTGGACACCTGGCGGATCAGAAGTCAAAGTCCGGCCTTGTCACGTTCTGTCGATCTCTGTCACTCGACCGCGTTGTGGACGCGCCAAACCATACGGCTGACTGACCCGCTGGGTCACCCACGTGTGCACGACCGAGCTTCTTTTTCGAAGAGGGTAGCGTGCGTGCCGTACGCAGAAGCGCTGATTCGTAGCGGATCCTATCGAATTGACGGTTAATAAGATCAATAATATCACTTATTAAGTTGATTTACTTACTTAAAGTAACATCTTGTTGACGTCGTGCTGTGATCGTCGATGTGCCCTGGACGCCTGACTGTTCCACTTCGAAGATCCTTATCGCCTTCGTGGCCACCTGTAGCGGCTCCCGTAAGCGAGCGAGGCGGCTGCCCGGTTGCGCCGATGCCCGGGTGGCGGCCTCGTGAACGCGCCTGCGATCAGCGCTTCTCAGGGGTCCGCGTCGCGGGGAGGCTCTTGATCCCGTTGATGAGGTTGGCGACCGGGAAGTTCGGCTCGGGACGGGAACGTCCGGCATCCGGGGCCGACCTCGGTCGGTTCCGGTCATCGCCTCGATGCGGGGGCGGGCTGGCGGTCCGGTTCGGCTTCCCGTTGCGGTAGAGCCCGCCTCCCGGCGTCCCGCGGGCGGCGAACGAGCGGACGAGCGGACGAGCGGACAAACAGGGTCGCGGTGTCAGGGATGATCCCTGGCACCGCGTACCCATGGCCCGGGGTGTGGCCGTCCGCCTCACGGCCCCCGGGTTCCCGCAGCCGTCCCGCTACCTCGCGGTGTACCGGTGCACGTCGCCTGTCCGTCGCCCTGGCGGCGTCAGATGGTCTGTACTGTCAGAAGCTGGTCCGCGTGCTGGCGGCGCAGCACCTTCTTGTCGTACTTGCCGGTCGCCGTCAGCGGGACCGCGTCCACGAACGACCAGTTCTCCGGCAGCCACCACTTCGCGACCCTGCCCGTCAGCCACGTCCGCAGCTCCTCGGCCGTCACGCTCGCTCCGTCCCGCAGCACCACGACCGCGAGCGGACGCTCCTGCCACCGCTCGTCGGGCACGCCGATGACGGCGGCCTGGAGCACGTCCGGATGGCCGATGATCGTGTTCTCCAGCTCGACCGAGGAGATCCACTCGCCACCCGACTTGATGACGTCCTTCGTCCGGTCGGTCAGCGTGACGTAGTGCAGGGGGTCGACCCTGCCGATGTCGCCGGTACGCAGCCAGCCGTCGTGGAACTTCTCCGGGTCGTCGTCGCGGTAGTAGCCCCCGGTGACCCAGGGCCCGCGGACCTCGAGCTCGCCGATCGACTTCCCGTCCGCGGGCAGTTCGATGCCGTTGTCGTCGACGATGCGAAGATCCACGCCCGCGATCGGCCTGCCCTGGGTGACCCGGAAGCGCATCATCTCCTCCTCGTCGAGGCCGGCCGGCGGCCGGGCGATCGCCGCCAGCGGAGAGGTCTCTGTCATCCCCCAGGCATGCAGGATCCGGACGCCGAACTCCTTGTCGAAGGCCTCCATCAACGAGCGCGGCACCGCCGATCCGCCGCACAGCACCAGACGCAACGAGGACAGGTCGGGTCCGGGGTTGTTCCGCAGGTGGTTCAGGATGTCGTTCCAGATGGTGGGAACGGCTCCCGACACGGTCGGGCGTTCCTGATCGATGGTCCCGACCGGCGTCTGGGCCTGCAGGAAGGGCCCGGGCAGCAGCAGATTGGCACCACTCATCAGAGCGGCGTACGGCAGGCCCCAGGCGTTGGCGTGAAACATCGGCACGATGGTGAGAATCGTGTCGTCAGCGTTGATACTGAAACCCTGCGCGGTGCAGGCAGCCTGCGAATGTAACCACAGCGACCGGTGGCTGTAAACCACTCCTTTGGGGTTGCCCGTTGTGCCGCTGGTGTAGCACATCGAAGCCGCGTCGCGTTCGTCAACGGCCGGCCAGTCGAATTCCTCGGGCTCGGCGGCAAGGACCTCCTCGTACCGGAGAATCTGCTTGCCGGCATCCTCCAGGGCGAAGGCGTCCCCGTCGCCGTTCACCAGCACCGTGTGCACGCTGTCTATCTTCGGCAGGGCCCCGGCCAGCAGTGGGATCAGGGAATCGTCGACGATGATGACCTGGTCCTCGGCGTGGTTGGCGATGTAGGCCACCTGCTCGGCGGCCAGGCGGATGTTCAGCGTGTGCAGCACGGCTCCCATCGCCGGTACGGCCGCGTACGCCTCGAGGTGCTGCTGGTTGCTCCACTGGAAGGTCGCCACCCGCTGGTCCCCGACGATGCCGAGCCGGCGCAGGGCACCTGCCAGCCGGGCGGCTCGCGCACCGATCTCGGCATACGTGGCACGGCTGACCTGGCCTGGTGCGATCACGGTCCGCGCACCGTGATCGCCGTGGACCGAGACGCCGTGCGCCACTATCGAACGCACCGTCAGAGGGAAGTCCTGCATCGTGCTTCGCACAGCGTACATCCTTTTTCGTCAGGCCCGGCTTTGGGTCGCGAGTGGGGACACCACCATGGATGGGCCGGCCGGAACCGCTTCGGCAACGGCAGGGCGCACCTGTTCACTCCTCGATCACGATGGCGGACATCGGGCACATCGATGTCGCGCGTTGCACGGAAGAACGCAGGCCGTCATCCGGTCGGCTATACAACAATGTCACCTGGTCGGCGTCATCCGCAAGGTCGAAGACCGTGGGTAGGGCAAGCAGGTAGCAAGCATGCGGCAAGCAACTACTACCCATGCCCGGCACGCGGGTCGCGGTTCACCGAGACATTCATGATGCCTTCTCCCGGGTTTCTCCTTCGGAAAAGCCCGTCCGTACCGGAGCGGGGTGCGCGCGTCGTGGCCTCGCCGCCTGTCCGCACGGCCCTGACCTGCGTTTTTGCGCCGCTCGAGGCCCCGCCCGCGGACCGGTCCCGCGAAGCGCCGCCACTGCCGTCCCCATCGGCGGTTCTCCTGTCACCCCTCGCAGCCCGACCCTTTTGTCACCACAAGTCCACGATCGTGTACATCGATGGGCTTGTTCCCACCGTCGGAAGCCCCTGGCGGCAGAGCCGCGCACGCCATCGCTGGCGGAAACGGGCCGGCGATGAGCCGGCGCTGGCGGGGTGGGGCGGGCCGCCCCGGGGGTTCGCCGGCCGTGAAGATTGGTCAGACCTAATCCGGGATTGGTCAGGCCTAAACCGACTGGTCGGGCCTAGACTTACATGCCACACGCCACACCGGTTCGGTGCGCAGACCGGTGCGGTACGTCCTTACGAACTGGATCTGGCAGCGATGACTCCACCGAAGGGAAGAGACCCCCGGGACGCCGCGGATGCGATGGTTCCGGTCGGGACGCGTCGGCGGCCTGACCTGATGCGTCGTGCGCGTGAACTGCTGGTGACTGCCGATCAGCTGGTCGATGGCGTCGGGCGGGACATCGCCCGCAGGCCCGCGGACGACCTCAACGCTGTCGACGGGCAACTCGCGGTCATGAGTGGCCTGCTCCGCGAGCGGCTCGTCTCACCCGCGAAGTACCCGGACGGTGCTTCGCTCGTCAACGTGAGCACGGCGCTGGCGGGACTGCACACCATCCGCTACGAGATCCACGACTTTCTCGTCCATGAGCGCCTGCGACGTCTGGACATGCTCGACGCCGGCCTGGTTCAGCTACGCAAAGTGCATGAACCGGATGAGCTGCTGAACCGTGTGTGCGAGTCGGTCGTGCACGGCTGCGGTTTCGACCGAGTGATGCTCTCCCGGGTCGAGGGCTCGGTGTGGCGGCCGTGGAAGAGCTACGCGGTCACCGACCAGGAGGTGGAGCGGACCTTCCGGAAGTGGATCAGCGCCATCCCGGAGATCCACCTCGATCATCTGCTACTCGAGAGCGAGATGGTGCGGCGGTGTGAACCGGCGCTGGTCACCGACGGCGCGCACGACCGGCGGGTCTACCGCCCGCTCCTGGACGCCTCCGAGCTGCGTTCCTACGTCGCGGCGCCGCTCATGCCGACCGGCCGGGTGATCGGTTTCCTGCACGCGGACTACAAGTCCGAGCAGGTGTCCGCCCTCGACCGGGACATCCTGTGGGCCTTCGCCGAGGGTTTCGGGCAGATCTTCGAGCGTGCCGTGCTGCTGGGGCGGCTGCGTGACCAGCGCGAGCAGGTGCGCAGTGCGATGCAGACCGTCGAGTCGGTGCTGGACGACCTTGCGGGTGCCGAGATCGATCTCGCCAGCCGGGAGCACGCCACCGCGCTCGCTGCCACCCGGCCCGCCCGGCTGCTGCACACCACGCGCTCGTCGAAGATGGAGTCGCTCACGGGCCGTGAGCTCGAGGTGCTGACGCTGATGGCGACGGGCGCGACGAACAACAGGATCGCCGAGAAACTCGTGATCACCAACGGTACCGTGAAGTCGCATGTGAAGCGCATTCTGCGCAAGCTGGGCGCGGAGAACCGCGCGGAGGCCATCTCCCAGTACCTGCGTCTGACGATCGGCCAGAACCACCTGTAGCGGGGCCGCTTGCGCCCCCGCGCCCGCCAGCACTAGGGTCCAATGGTCAGACCTTTAGTTGGGGTTCTGGAGGTAGGGTGCGCGCGGTTGTCCTCGACGAGTTCGGCCCGGCGGGCAACCTTCGGTTCGCCGACTTCCCCGACCCGCGGCCGGAGCCCGGGTGGGCCACGGTGCGGCTGCGGGCCAGCGCCCTGAACTGGCACGACGTGCTGGTCCGGCAGGGCAGGTACCACTCCCCGCTGCCGCACGTGCTCGGCGCGGACGGCGCGGGCGTGCGGGTGGACACCGGCGAGGAAGTGGTGATCGTGCCCTCGCTGTGGTGGGGCGAGGACGACAGCGCGCCGGGCGCGTCCTGGGAGATCCTCGGCGACCACCGGCCGGGCACCTACGCCGAACTGGTGCGGGTGCCCGTCGAATGTGTGGTGCCGAAGCCCGCCGGGCTCAGCTGGCCGCAGGCGGCTGCCCTGCCACTGGTGGGGCTGACCACCTATCGCGCGCTGTTCACCCGCGGCCGGCTGCGTGCCGGGGAGTCCGCCCTGGTGCTCGGCGCCGGTGGCGGCGTCGCCACGATGGCGGTCAGCCTCGCGGTCGGCATCGGCGCCTCGGTGGCGGTCACCTCGTCCTCGGTCGGCAAGATCGAGTCTGCTCGTGGGCTCGGGGCCGGCGGCGGCGTGCTCTACACCGAGCCCGACTGGCCACAGGCGGCCAGGGAGCTCTCACCCGGGGGAAGGGGCTTCGACCTCGTGCTGGATTCGGTGGGCACCTGGCAGGAGTCGATCCGGGCGTTGCGGCCGGGCGGCCGGCTGGTGGTTCTCGGCGCGTCGCGCGCGCAGGAGGCGCGCATCGACGTACGGCACTTCTATTTCGGGCAGTTCGACCTGCTCGGTACCACAATGGGTGGTCCCCGCGACTTCGCCGGGCTGCTGGAGCTGCTGACGTCCCGGCGGGTGGCGCCCCCGGTCATCGACCGGGTCTTTCCGCTCGACCAGGCCGACCAGGCGCATCAGTACCTCGAGCGGGGCGGCGGGTTCGGAAAGATCGTCCTGACACAGGACTGAACACCCCGTACCGGGAAGGGACAACGCCGATGACAGACAAGCTCGTCCGCTACGAGGTCGACGACCACGGCGTCGCCCTCGTGACGCTGGATCACCCGCAGACCCGCAACGCGCTCAGCGACGATCTCCTCGATGATCTCCTGGACGCGCTGGAGGAGGCAAAGATCGACACTGGCGTGCGGGTCGCGGTGCTCACCTCGTCGCATGAGCGGATCTTCTCCGCGGGCGGCAACCTCAAGGCGTTCGCCGACGATCGTCCGACGATCACCAAGTACGCCGGGCTCGACCGCTTCCCGCGCCTGTTCAAGCTGATCGGGGCCCTGGGCAAGCCGGTGATCTGCGCCGCCAACGGCGACGTGCTCGCGGGGGCGTTCGGGCTGGCGCTGGCCTGCGACCTGGTGATCGCGAAGGAGTCGGTCCGGTTCGGCTGCCCGGAGATCAACGTGGGCGCGTTCCCCTTCATGATCTCGGCTCTCATCTACCGCAACGTCGGTCGGCTCAAGGCCAACGAGCTGATGCTGCTCGGTGAGCTCGTCAGCGCTTCGGAAGCCCGTGACCTGGGCATTGTGAACACGGTGGTGCCCGACGCCGAGTTCGACGACACCGTCCGGGCCTGGGCGCGCAAGCTGGCGTCGAAGTCGCCGCTGCTGATCAGGCTCGGTAAGGACGCCATCAACACCACTCGGGACCTCGCGCTCGGCGAGGCACTGGACGTGCTGCAGGCCCAGCTCGCGCTGGCCTTCACCACCGAGGACCTCGTCGAGGGGGTGCGGGCGTTCCGGGAGAAGCGGGCTCCCGAGTGGAAGATGCGGTGATCGTCTGACTCCGAGATCGTCCAGTTCTGACCCGTTGTCGGCGTTCGGCTCCAACTCGTTGCCTTTTTGGTCCAACCATTCTAAGGTTGACTGAAATGGTGTGACCTGGGGCACGGTAGCTGTTGACGACGAGGAAGATCACGATGACGTTCACAACGGTGACGGACCGCTACTCGCACGACGACATCACCACCTACTACGCGACCGGTGTATGGCGTGCGGAAACCCTGTTCGACATCCTGGAGACGCAGGCCTCCCAGCAGCCAGACAAAGTGTTCGTCACGGACAACAGCGCGTCCCTGAGCTACCAGGAACTGCGGGACAGCGGGTTACGCCTCGCGGCCAGCCTGCGGCGCCTCGGCGTCGGCAGGGGGGACCGCGTCAGCGTCCAGCTCCCCAACTGGACGGAATTCGTGCAGGTCGTGGTGGCGCTGTCACGGCTCGGCGCCATCGCGATACCGATCATGCCGATCTACCGGAACGAGGAGGTCGGCTACATCCTGCGCGACGGTGGCGTCCGGCTGGCCGTCACCAGCGAGAAGTTCCGCAACTTCGACTACCTCGACATGTACACCAAGCTCCAGGCCGACAGCCCGAGCCTGGAGAAGATCATCGTGGTGCGGGGGAGTTCCTCCGACGAGCGCGACACGGTGATCCCCTTCGAATCGCTGCTGGCGGCCACCGGCCCGGCGCCCACGGCCGATGAACTCGGCGCGGGTGCCGGCGCCGACGACCCCTTCGTGATCGTCTACAGCTCGGGCACGACGTCCAACCCCAAGGGCTGCCTGCACACCTTCAACACCTTCGCTGGCGGTTCGCGGCTGCTCGGCAAGGGTCTCGGCTACCGCCAGTCCGACGTCCAGTTCGGCCCGTCGCCCATCACGCACACCACCGGGTTCATCACCAGCCTCCTCATACCGTTGATCCACGGCGCCGCCTCCCACTTGATGGACGTGTGGGAGCCCCGCGCGGGGCTGCAGCAGATCGGTAAGTTCCGCTGCACCGTCTCGGTGACCGCGACGACGTTCCTGCAGATGCTCATCGACGTCTACGACCCCGACCAGCACGATTCCAGCAGTCTGCGGATCTGGGTCTCCGCGGGCGCGCCCATACCGGGCTCCTTCGTGGAACGGGCCCGTGACCTGCTGCCGAACTGCCAGATAGAGAGCCTCTACGGCCGTACGGAGAACGCCGTGAGCACCATGTGCACGGTGGAGGACGACCCGACCCGTTCGATCACCTCCGACGGGTCGGCGCTGCCCGGCAGCTCGATCAGGATCGTCGACGAGGCGGGCCACGAGGTGCCGCGTGGCCAGGAGGGCGACATCGCCTTCCGCGGGCCCAGCCACATGCTCGAGTACATCAACAACCCACCGGAGACCGCCGCCCTGTTCACCCCGGACGGCTACTCGCGCTCCGGCGACCTGGGGGTCATGGACGCCGACGGGTACGTGCGGGTGACCGGCCGGCTGAAGGACATCGTCATCCGCGGCGGCATGAACATCAGCGTCCGCCAGGTCGAGGACCTGCTCACCGCCCACCCGGCCATCGGCGATGTCGCGGTCGTCGGGATGCCGGACGAGCGGCTGGGGGAGCGGCTGTGCGGCTACCTCGTGCTCGCCGCGGGGCACGAGCCGCTGACGCTGGAGGACGTGCGGGCCTACCTGCTCGGCCGGGGGCTGGCCATCCAGAAGGTGCCCGAGCGCCTGGAGATCGTCTCGCGGCTGCCGATGACCGCGACGGGCAAGGTCCAGAAACACGTCCTGCGCGCCGACATCGCCGAGAAGCTCAGGGCCGAGAAGCTCGGGGCGTGAGCCGGGGCGTCTCCCGCGGATCCCGCTCAGCGCCGAGCGGAGCTCCGCGGGAGACGCCCCGACAGCGGCGTGGCGGCCACCGGTGGTGGCCGCCGGCGTGGGAGGTGGTGGGCGCCGGCGCGGGCCGCGGCGACCTCAGGACGAGGCGACGACGGCCTTCGCGCTGGCCCGTACCACTGTGTCGTCGCCCCGGCGCACCGACAGGGCGATCTCGGCGACCGACTCCGTGACCGGCTCGGCGGCCGAGGCAGGGCCCGGCCCGTCGACCGCGACGATTTCACCGGACAGGCGCAGTACGTCGCCGAGGAAAACCGGGGCGACGAAACGCACCTCGAATTCTCGCAGGTGCTCCACGCCCAGCCAGTCCGACAGCCAGCCGGCCAGCATCCCGGCCTGCAGCTGCCCCATCGAGATGACACCGGGAAAGCCGCTCGAGCGCACGAACTCGGGATCGTGGTGCAACGGGTTGAAATCGCCGCCCGCGCCGGCGAAACGCACGATGTCGGTCTGCGTGAGCGGCCCGATCTCTCGGGCCGGATGGGTGTCCCCGACCGCGGCCCGAATGGGTTGCCTGGCCCGAACAGGGTGACTCATGCGCTCTTTCCTCGCTCGATGAGCACATCCCGCTGCCGGACGACCGGTGTTCCCGTGGCGTCGACATACTCGGTTTCCAGTGTCACGACGCGCATGGAGCCACCGCGTTTCCCGTCGCGGCGTTCGTCGCCGACGACGCGGCGCACGGCGCGCAGCGAGTCCCCGGCCCGCAGCGGGCGCAGGTACTGCCAGCGCACCGAGCCCACGACCACACGCTCGAGGGCCAGGCCGAGCCTGTCGACGAAGGCGCGCTGGTCACGCCAGTGCCCGACGACGACGACGTGGGTCGGGGTGGCCAGCAGATCGTCGAAACCCGCGGCGCGCGCGGCGTCCGCGTCCGTGTGTACGGGGTCCGTGGTGAACGTCGCCCGGGCGAACTCCCAGATCTTGCCGCGCTCGACGTCGAAGGCGATCTTGTCCACGACCGTGCCGATGAGTTTCCCGTCGCTCACCCGTTGTTCCTCGCCACCGTGAAAGCCGCCACCGCGCAAGTCCTCCCCGTGCCAGCGGCCACCGTGCATGTGGCCACTGCGAAAACCCCTTTTCGGTCTGACCTATAGTACCATCGCATCAATCGCGGATGAGGGGTGCAAGCATGGATCTTGCGGACTCGCCAGGGGAACGACACTTCCGCGCCGAGGTCCGGGAATGGCTGGCGACGGCACTTCCGCGCCTTCCCTGGCCGGAGCCGGCCGATCTGGTCGAGAAGCTGCCGTTCTGGCGGCAGTGGCAACGTCTGTTGTTCGACGCCGGTTATGCCGGGCTGTCGTGGCCGAAGGAGTACGGCGGCGGTGGCGCCGACGCGAAAATACGCGCGGTCTTCGCCGAGGAGACCGACCGCGCCGGCGTCCCCGAACGGCTGAACATCATCGGTGAGGACCTCGCGGGTCCGACGATCATCGAGTTCGGCACGGACGAGCAGAAGGAGCGCTTCCTGCGGCCGATCCTCACCGGCGAGGAGATCTGGTGCCAGCTCTTCTCCGAGCCGGAGGCCGGCTCGGACCTGGCGTCGTTGCGGACCAGGGCGACCAGGGTCGACGGCGGCTGGCTGCTCCAGGGCCAGAAGATCTGGACCAGCCGGGCGCACCTCGCCGCCAACGGCATCCTGCTCGCGCGCACCGGCGGCGGGCCGCGCCACAAGGGGATCACCTACTTCCTGCTGCCGATGGACGCCGACGGCGTCACCATCCGTCCGCTCGCGCACATGCTGGGCGAGGCCGAGTTCAACGAGGTCTTCCTCGACGACGTCTTCATCCCGGACGACAGGGTCGTCGGCGAGGTGGACGGCGGCTGGCGGGTCGCGATGGCCACGCTGTCCTACGAGCGGGTCGCCATTGCCACCGGCCGGGTGAACACCAAGCGCGCCGTCGACACCATCATCGCCGACATCGGCCGGCGCACCGGCGACGACGGGCGCCCGCTGGGGGAGGACCCGGCGATCCGCCAGAAGGTCGCCGACCTCTACGGGCGCGCCCTGATCCACTATCTCATCGGCCAGCGGGTGGTCACGCTCGCCGCCGCCGACGGCCCGCCCGGGCCGGTCACCTCGATCGGCAAGCTCTACTTCTGCCCGCTCGTCGAGGACCTGGCCGACTTCCGGCTCTCGCTGGAGCCGCTGGGCGGCCAGTTCTCCCCGGATGCCAGGGAACTGGACAGCACGCGCTGGCTCCGGCTGGCCTACCAGGCCCGCGGCACCGCGATCGCCGGCGGATCCACCTTCATCCAGCGCAACATCGTCGCTGAACGTATCCTCGACATGCCCCGGAGCTGACCGTGACCGAGCATACTGGGACCGAGCACACCGGGACCGAACACGCCGGGACCGGGTACACCTGGACCCCCACCTCGGAGTACATCGAGAACGCCAACGTCACCCGGTTGGCGCGGGCGCACGGCCTGTCGTCGCTGGCCGAGTTGCGCGAGCGCTCGGTGCGCGACATCGGCTGGTACTGGGACGCCGTGGTCAAGGACCTGGGCCTGCCCTTCCGCACGCCGTACTCGCGGGTGGTCGACCTCTCCGCGGGTATCGAGCATCCCGACTGGTTCGTGGGCGGCGAGCTCAACATCGTCGACGCCTGCCTGGGGCGCTGGGACGGTGACGCCTCGGTCGCGAACCGGCCGGCCGTCATCCACACGGCCGAGGACGGCACGACCACGACGGTGACCTACCGTGAGCTCACCCGGCAGGTGGAGCGGGTCAGCGCCGGCCTGCGCCGGCTCGGGATCGGCAGGGGCGACGCGGTCGCCCTGTTCCTGCCGATGATCCCCGAGGCCGTCGTCGCCTCCTACGCGGTCGCCCGCATCGGCGCGGTCCTGGTGCCGCTGTTCTCCGGGTTCGCGCCCTCCGCCATCGCCTCCCGTATCCAGGACGCCGACGCCAGGGCGGTCGTCGTCGCCGACGGCACCATCCGGCGCCGCCGCGCGGTGGCCATGAAACCGCTGCTCGATGAGGCGTTGCGGTCCTGCCCGACGGTGGAGCACGTCGTCGTCGTCGGCAACCTCGACGATGCCCCGGAGACCTCCGCGACCAGGGATGTCCGGTGGAGCGACCTGCTCACCGGCCCGGATGACGCCGGCCCGGACGGCGCTGGCGAGGCCGAGGCGCTGCGCGCGACCGACACCCTGCTGCTGGCGTACACCTCCGGGACGACGGGCCGGCCCAAGGGTGCCGTCCACACCCACGCAGGCTTCCTGGTGAAGGTGGCCAGCGAGGTCGCCTACTCCTTCGACGTCGGCCCGGGGGGCGTGTTCTGCTGGGTGACGGACATGGGCTGGATCATGGGCCCATTATCGATCTTCGGGACGCACGCCAACGGCGCGACGCTGCTGCTCTACGAGGGCTCGCCCGACGTGCCCGACACCAACCGCCTGTGGGACCTGGTGGACCGGCACCGCGTCACCATGCTCGGGGTCTCGCCGACGCTGATCCGCACGCTGCGCTCCAGCGAGAAGATCTCGCTGGACGACTTCGATCTGTCGTCGGTGCGCGTGCTCGGCTCGACGGGTGAGCCATGGCACCCCGACTCCTACGAATGGCTGGCCAGGGACGTCTTCGGGGGGCGGGTCCCGATCATCAATTTCTCGGGCGGCACCGAGGTCGGCGGATCCTTCCTCGCGCCGTACCCGGTCGAGCCCATCCGCAGCTGCTCGCTGGGCGGCCCGTCGCTGGGCATGGACGTCGACGTGGTGGACGACCGGGCACAGCCGGTGCGCGGTGAGGTCGGCGAGCTGGTGTGCCGTCAGCCCTGGCCGGCGATGACGCGCGGGGTGTGGCGGGACGAGGCCCGCTATCTCGAGGCGTACTGGTCGACCTTCCCCGGCCTGTGGCGCCACGGCGACTTCGCCCTGGTCGACAAGGACGGGCAGTGGTTCATCCTGGGCCGCTCCGACGACGTCATGAACGTGGCGGGCAAGCGCCTGGCACCGGCCGAGGTCGAATCTGTCATGATCACCCATCCGGCGGTGGCCGAGGCGGCGGCGGTCGGCGTCCCGGACCCGAAGAAGGGCGAGGCTGTCTGGGCGTTCTGGGTTCCCCGCCCGGACGCGACGGAGGACGTCTCGGCGCAGTTGCGGGAGATGGTCGCGGCCGAGCTCGGCAAGCCCTTCGCCCCGGGGCTGGTCCGGCGTGTGTCGCAACTGCCCAAGACGCGGTCGGCGAAGATACTGCGGCGCGCGGTGCGGGCGGCGGCCCTGGGCCGGGATCCCGGGGATCTTTCCGGCGCGGAGAACCCGGACGCGGTGGAGGAGATCCGCGCGGCGGTCGGGCTGGACGCCTGAGCGCGGGTGGACCGGAATCGGGGCGGGTTCCGACGGGGCCTCGGTGGGCGGGTGACCGCCTGTCACGTCCCGTTGGGCACCGAGATCTCGGTGCGTTCCTCGACCTCGAGGACCGCCTGGGCGTAGGAGTGGACGTGACGGTTCATCCGGCGTACCGCGGCCTCGGGGTCCCGCGCGCGAATGGCCCTGGTGATGGACACGTGCGCCTTCGCCGTCAGCCGTCGCACCTCATCGTTGATGAACCGCTCGTTCTCGGTGGCCGTGTAGATCGCCCGCGACAGGGCGGTCATGAGGCCGATCAGCAACTCGTTGTGGCTGGCGGTGGCCACGCCCACGTGCCAGTCGACGTTGGCCTGCAGGAACGCCGCCAGCGTGCTGCCGGTGTCGGTGATGGCCTCGTTGGCGGCATCGAGCGCCTTCAGGTCGTCCTCCGTGCGGTACCGGGCGGCGAGCTGGGCGCAGAACGGCTCGATGGCCTCGCGGGTCTCCAGCAGCGCGGCCAGCCGGATCTGCTGGCCCCTGATCACCAGGCTCACCGAGGTCTCGACCGCGTCCTTGCTTGGCCGCTGGACAAAGGCGCCACCGGCCCGGCCGGCCTTGATCCGGACCAGGCCCTGAACCTCAAGGATGCGCAGGGCCTCCCGGACGGTTGAACGGCTCATCCGGGTCTGCGTGACCAGCTCACGCTCTGGTGGAAGCGGTGTGTCCTCGGTGAACTCGCCGGTGAGGATGCGCTCGCGAAGCTCGTTCGCCAGCACGTCCGATGCCTTGGGGACCTCCATGGGAGCGAGCCGGATCGCCGATCGATCCTTCTTCAACGCGTCGGCCATGTGATTCCATCTATCGATGGTCTATTGGTCAGACCTAAGTTACCATCCGAACATCGTGCGCAGGGCAATCATGGACGAGCATGACAGGAGCGGGCATGCGGTGGGATCTGGCCGACGAGCAGGAGATGTTCCGGGACTCGTTGGGCGAGTGGCTGGACCGTTTCGCCCCCGCCGAGACCGTGCACAACTGGCTCGGCGCCGGTGACGCCGCCACCTTCGAGGGGCTGTTCGTCTCGGAGGGCTGGCTGGCCGTGGGGTTCGCGGAGGAGTACGGCGGTCAGGGCGGCGGCCTGTTGGAGCTCGCGCTCACGGCCGAGCGGCTGGGGCGGCACAGCGCCCCGTCCAGCGCGTGGACGGCGTCGGTGCTCGCCGTCGAGGCGTTGACCGGCCTGCCGGGGCGGGTCGCCGCGGTGCTCACCGACGGCAGCTTCGCGGCTCTCGCCGTGGACGCGGACAGGCCGCCGGACGAGCCCGGCTCGGTTGTCCGGGTGGAGGCCGACCGGGCCGGCCTGGACGGCCAGGAGATCGGAGTCCTGCGCGGCACCGTACGGTCGGTCCTCGGCGCGGACCGCGCCCGGTACCTGGTCGTTCCGGCGAGCACGGCCGCGGGGCGGGCGTTGTTCCTGGTCGACGTCGACACCGAGGGTGTGGGGATCAGGGCTCGCGAACTGCTGGACCGCAGCCGCTCGGTGGCGGATGTGGATCTTGCCGACGTTCCCGCCCGGCGGCTGGACGTCGACGCCGAGCGGGTGCTCGCCCAGGCCGCGCTGCGGGCGGCCGTTCTCGTCGCCGCCGACAGCCTCGGGGCCGCGGAGCGCATGCTGCGTCTCGCGGTGGAGTACAGCAAGCAGCGACGGCAGTTCGGGGTCCCGATCGGCTCGTTCCAGGCGGTGAAGCACGCGGCCGCCTCCATCCTGGTCTCGGTCGAGGCAGCTCGGTCCATCGTCTACTTCGCCGCCGCGTCCGTGGACCAGGGGAACGAGGAGGCGGCGCTGCACGCGGCGACCGCGAAGGCGCAGGTCACGGCCGCCGGTGAGCAGGCGGCCGACAGCGCGCTGACCATGCACGGCGCCATCGGCTACACCTGGGAGCACGAACTGCAGCTCGCCTACAAGCGGGCGAAGCTGAACAAACGGCTCTTCGGCGCGCCGGGCGTGTGGAACGAGCGGCTGGCCGCGGCACTGCCTCTGCTGCCCGTCAGCTGATACAGACTTTTTGGTCTGTCCTTTGATACGCTCCATCCAAAAGTTGTCGTGCCTGGCTGAACAGGAGACCTGCCGTGGACTTCGACCTGACAGAGGACCAGGCGACGATCCGCAAAGCTGTCGCCGAACTCGCGAACAAGTTTGACGATCAGTACTGGTTAGAGAAGGACTCCGCACACGAGTTCCCGACCGAGTTCTACGACGCGTTCGCCAGAGGCGGCTGGTTGGGGATCACCACGCCCGAGGAGTACGGCGGTCACGGCCTCGGTATCACCGAGGCGTCGATCCTGCTCGAAGAGGTGTCGGCGTCCGGCGGCGGCATGAACGCCGCGAGCTCGATGCACCTGTCGATCTTCGGGATGCACCCGGTCATCGTCCACGGCTCGGAAGAGCTCAAGCGGCGCAACCTGCCCCGCATCGTCAACGGCGACCTGCACGTGTGCTTCGGGGTCACCGAGCCGGGCGCGGGGCTCGACACCACGCGCATCACCACGTTCGCCCGCCGGGACGGCGATCACTACGTGGTCAACGGGCGCAAGGTGTGGATCTCCAAGGCGCTGGAGTCCGAGAAGGTCCTCCTGCTCACCAGGACGACCAAGTACGAGGACGTGAAGAAGAAGACCGACGGCATGACCCTCTTCCTGACCAACCTCGACCGCAACGCGGTCGACATCCGGCCGATCAGGAAGATGGGGCGCAACGCGGTCAGCTCGAACGAGCTCTTCATCGACGACCTACGCATTCCGGTGGAGGACCGGGTCGGCGAGGAGGGTGCGGGGTTCCGGTACCTGCTGGACGGGCTGAACCCGGAGCGGATGCTGATAGCCGCCGAGGCGCTCGGGCTGGGCCGCGCCGCGCTGCGGCAGGCCGTCCGCTACGGCAACGAGCGCGAGGTGTTCGGCCGTCCCATCGGCAAGAACCAGGGCCTGCAGTTCCCGCTGGCCGACTCGCTGGCCCACCTCGACGCGGCTGAACTGGTGCTGCGCAAGGCGACCTGGCTCTACGACCAGGGCAAGCCCTGCGCCCGGGAGGCGAACACCGCCAAGTACCTGTGCGCCGACGCCGGTTTCCAGGCGGCCGACCGGGCGCTGCAGACGCACGGCGGAATGGGCTACTCCGAGGAGTACCCCGTCGCGCGCTACTTCCGGGAGGCGCGGCTGCTGCGGATCGCCCCGATCAGCCAGGAAATGGTCCTGAACTATCTCGGCCCACACGTTCTCGGTCTGCCCAGGAGCTACTGATGTTCGGTTTGCACGGCCGCTCGGCACTGGTGACGGGGGCGGGCAGCGGGATCGGGGCGGCGGTCGCGGAGGCGTTCGCGGCCGCGGGCGCCGCGGTCCTCGTCTCCGACATCGACGAACAGGCGGCGAAGTCGGTGGCGGAACGGATCCGCGCCACCGGAGGCACGACGGACTCCTTCGCCCTCGACGTCCGCGACGGCACGGCCGCCGCCGAGGCCGCCCGGCGCGCGGCGGCGCTCGCCGACGGCACCCTGCACATCCTGGTCAACATCGCCGGCGCGATCGCACCGGCGATGTTCCCCGACCTCACCCAGGAGGCGTTCCGCCGGATCATCGACATCCACCTGGTCGGCAGCTTCGTGTGCAGCCAGGCCGCCCTGCCGTACCTGCCCGAGGACGGCAGCGGGCGCATCATCAACGTGACCTCGGCCGCGGGGCTGCAGGGCACGATCGGGCAGGCCAACTACGGGGCGGCGAAGGCCGGCATCATCGGCCTGACGAAGTCGCTGGCCAAGGAGCTCGCGCGGCGCAACGTCACGGTCAACGCGCTGGCCCCGCTGGCGGCCACACCCATGACGCAGAACATCCGCAGCAACGAGAAGCTGGCGCAGAAGACACTGGCGAGAATCCCGCTCGGCCGCTGGGCGCAGCCGGCGGAGATCGCCGGCAGTTTCGTGTTCTTCGCCTCCGACGCGGCCGCGTACATCACGGGCCAGGTGCTGCCCGTCGACGGTGGAACGGTGATGTGATGACCAGGGCGACCACAAGCCCCTTCCTGCACACCGGCCGGGAGGTGCTGATAGCGGAGGCCGTCCGCACACCCATCGGCAGGTCGCACCCGGAGCGGGGCTGGTACCGCGACACCCACCCCAACGCGATCCTCGCCGCCTGCTACACCGAGCTGATCGCCCGCGGCGGTATCGCTCCCGACGTGGTCGAGGACCTCGTCATCGGCTGTACGGCGCCCTTCGGCGAGCAGTCGCGCAACATCGGGCGCAACGCCTGGCTGCAGGCCGGCTACCCGCCCGAGGTGCCCGCCGTCACCCTCGACCGGCGCTGCGGGTCGGCGCAGACCGCGCTCGCCATGGCGGCCGCGCTGATCGGCTCCGGCACGCACGACGTGGTCATCGCCGGCGGCGTCGAGCATATGGGGCACGTCCCCATCAACTCGCCAGGCAAGATCTCCGAACTGTACGGCGACCCGTGGCCGCTTCAGCTGCGCGACCGGTACTCCTTCGTCCACCAGGGCGAGAGCGCCGAGCTGATCGCGGACCGCTGGCAGATCAGCCGCACGGAGATGGACGAGTTCGCGGTGCGCTCGCACCAGCTGGCCGTCGCGGCGGTCGACGAGGGCCGCTTCGCCGCCGAGATGGTGCCCCTGGAACTGGCGGGGGAGATCCGTAGCAGCGACCAGAGCATCCGGCCGGGCACCAACCTGGAGACGCTGGCCGGCCTGAAGCCTTCCTTCCGCCCGGAGGACGGGCGCATCACGGCCGGCAGCTCGTCACCGATCTCCGACGGCGCCGCCGCCGTGCTGCTCGCCTCCCGCCCGGCCGCGCAGCGTCACGGCCTGAAGGTCCGGGCCCGCGTCCTCGACCAGACCACGGTCGGGGTCGACCCGATCATCATGTTGACCGGCCCCATCCCCGCGACGCGCAAGCTGCTCGAGCGCAACGGGCTCACGATCGACGACATCGACCTGATCGAGATCAACGAGGCGTTCAGCTCCGTGGTGCTTGCCTGGGAACGCGAGCTCAAGCCCGACATGGACCGGGTCAACGTCAACGGCGGGGCCATCGCGCTCGGGCATCCCGTCGGCGCCACCGGCTCGCGCCTGACCGCCACGATCCTCGCCGAACTGCAACGGCGCGACGCCGAGCTCGGCCTGATCACGATGTGCTGCGGCGGCGGGCTCGGCACCGCCACCCTGGTGCAGCGGCTCGACGGATGATCGATCTCACGAGGTACCTGGCGCCGGGTGCCGGTGTCTGGTGGGGCCAGGCGAGCGCGGAACCGCAGCCGCTGGTGCACGCGCTGCTCGACCAGATCGACCGGCTCGGCCCGCGGCGCGCCTTCTGCGGGCTGAGCTGGGACAAGCGGCTCACCCGGGAGCTGCCCGAGGCACTCCGTCTGGTCTCCTACGGCGGCCTGGGCGAGTTACGGGTGCTCAGCCGTGCCGGGCGCCTCGACGTGCTGCCGTGCCACTACTCCGCGCTACCGCGGATGTTCGCCGAGGGGCACCTGCCCCGCGACGTCGGCTTCGTTCAGGTCTCGCCGCCGGACGCCGACGGCACCTGCTCGCTCGGTGTCGGCGTGGACTACGCCGCCGACGCCGTGCGGCACACCCCCGTGCTGATCGCCGAGATCAACCAACGGATGCCGGCGACCGTCGGCACGCCACGGATCCCGCTGAGCCGGTTCGCGGCCGTGGTGGAGACCGACCGCCCGCTGCGGCAGGCACCCGAACGCCCGCCGGACAGCACGGACCAGGCCATCGCGCGCAACGTTGCGCAGCTCGTCGAGGACGGGAACACCCTCCAGATGGGTGTCGGTCCACTTCCATCCGCGGTCCTCGACTGCCTCGTCGGCCACCGGGACCTCGGCTTCCACTCCGGGATGATCTCCGACGGCATCATGCGCCTGGTCGACAAGGGCGTGCTGACCGGGGCGCGCAAGGAGATCGACCAGGGCGTCGTCGTCACCGGCGCGGCGCTCGGCAGCACCGAACTGTACGAACGGCTGGCCGAACTGCCGGTCGAGTTCCGCCCCGCCAGCTACACGCACGCCCCGGCGACACTGTCCCACCTGCGTTCGCTGGTGTCGATCAACTCGGCCATCGAGGTCGACCTGACCGGGCAGGTCGGAGCCGAGGTACGGCGCGGCGCCCTGATCGGGGCGGTCGGCGGCCAGGTCGACTTCTCGCGGGCGGCGGCCCTGACCGGGACCCGTTCCGTCATCGCGCTGCGCGCGCGTTCCGGAGCGGAGTCCACGATCAGGCCGGCTCTCGAGGCAGGAGTGGTGACGACGTCCCGGTCGGACGTGGACGTGGTCGTGACGGAGTACGGCGCCGCGCACCTGCGCGGCTGTGACCTTGTGGAACGTGCCCGGCGCCTGATCGCCATCGCCGCGCCGGAGCATCAGGAAGCCCTCGAGCGGGCTGTCTCGGACAGATCCTGAGCAGCCCGGTCAGGCCCGCGGCGACACAGGCCCGCGGAGAACGGAGAGGAGTCCGAACAATGAGCACGCACCGCCCCGACCGTGTGCACATCCGGGAGGTCGGCCCACGGGACGGTTTCCAGAACGAGCCGGAACGCATCGCCACCGACAACAAGGTCCGGCTCATCAACGCCCTGGGCCGAGCCGGTTTCAAACGGATCGAGGTGGCCAGCTTCGTCCGCCCGGACGTGATCCCACAGCTTGCCGACCGCGTGCAGGTACTTGAGCGCATCGACGTGCCCGACGACGTGTCGCTCATGGTCCTCGTCCCGAACAGCAGGGGGCTGGACAACGCGCTGAAGGTGCGCCACCTCTTCCACGAGATCGCGGTCTTCGTGTCCGCGTCGGAGACGCACAACAAGAAGAACGTCAACCGCACCGTCGACGAGACGATGGCCGACAACGACGTCATGGTCGGCCGGATCCGGGCGGAGGGGCTGCGCTGCGCCGCCGTCATCGCGACGTCCTTCGGCTGCCCGTACGAGGGCAGGATCGAGCTGAAGCGGGTGCTGGACATCGCGGAGCGGTTCGCCGAGGCGGGGGCGACCGAGATCGGTTTCGGTGACACCACCGGGATGGCCAACCCCGCGTACGCCGGCGAGTTCTTCACCGCGGCGCTCGAACGGCTGCCCGGCGTCGAGGTCACCGCCCACTTCCACAACACGCGGGGGCAGGGGCTGGCCAACGCGTTCGCCGCGCTGGAAGCCGGCTGCTCCAGCTTCGAGTCGAGCTTCGGTGAGCTCGGTGGCTGCCCCGTCCCGGCCGGGTCGACCGGCAACATCGCCACCGAGGACCTGGTGAGCATGTTCCACGAGATGGGTGTGGCCACCGGCCTGTCGCTGCCCGCGATCATCGAGGCGGCCCGCGAGGCGCAGTCGGTGCTCGGCCGCACCCTCACCAGCCACTCGCTCATCGCCGGGCCGGTGAACTGGCCGTCCAGCGCCGCCTGACGGCTTTTCCGCCGGCACGGTTTTCCCGGCGGCACGGCTTTTCCAGCGACACGACGAACACACGACACGACGAGCACAGCGGAGACAAACATGAGCAATCGGGTCGCCTTCGTCACCGGCGGCGCGCAGGGCATCGGCGAGGGCATCTCGCGGACGCTCGGGGCCAGGGGTTTCCAGGTCGCCGTCGCCGACCTCAACTTCGAGGCGGCGACGGCCACCGCCGCGGCCGTCAACGCCGCCGGCGGCAAGGCCATCGCCGTCCACGTGGACGTGACGGACACCGCCTCCGTCCAGGCCGGGGTGAAGGCGGTGACCGGCGAGCTCGGCCCGGTCGAGATCGCCGTGAACAACGCCGGCTGGGACGACTTCCTCAAGTTCGTCGACACCACCGAGGAGTTCTGGGACCGCATCCTGGAAATCAACTTCAAGGGGGCGCTGCGGGTCACCAAGACCGTGGTACCCGGCATGCTGGAGCGGGGCTGGGGGCGCATCATCAACATCGGCTCCGACGCGGGCCGGGTCGGCTCCTCGCTCGAGGCGGTGTACTCCGGTGCCAAGGGCGGCATCATCGCCTTCACCAAGACGCTCGCCCGCGAGGTGGCCACCAGGGGCGTCACCGCGAACACCGTCTGCCCCGGCCCCACCGACACGCCCGCCCTGCGCAAGTTCGCCGACAACGCCGGCCAGGACGCCGAGAAGGTCATCGCCGGAATGACGCGGTCGGTGCCCCTGCGCCGCCTGGCGCAGCCGAGCGACGTGGCGGCGGCCGTCGCGTTCTTCGCCTCCGACGACAGCGGCTACATCACCGGTCAGACGCTGTCGGTCAGCGGCGGGCTCACCATGGCCTGACCGGCCCGCCGGCCCGGCCGAAGACGTTTCACCCGGAAAGATATCCGCCCAGAATGGCAGGCGGCGGCCGGCACCCGTTTCACGGGTCGTGTCCGTGGCCACCGCGGATCCACGAGCTGCTGATGAGGATGGCGCAATGCCCGACCCTGGTAGGCCCGACGTTGGTAACACGGCCGTCAGATGGGATCGCGTGGCGGACGGCGTTCTGCGTGTGACGCTGGAACGGCCGCCCGCGAACGCGCTCGGCAAGCCCATTATCGAAGGGCTGGCCGCCGCGCTGGACGAGCTGGACGCGGCGGGCAACGTCATAACCGTCGTCACGTCCGCCATTCCGGGTTTCTTCGCCGCCGGCGCGGATATCAAGCACATGTCCGGGGTGGACGCCGAGTCCTTCCTGGCCTATGGCAACGAGCTGCGTGGCGTGCTCGACCGACTTGCCGCGCCGAACCGCGTCACGATCGCGGCCATTGACGGGCTGGCCCTCGGCGGTGGGCTTGAGCTCGCGATGGCGTGCACGCTGCGGATTGCCGGGGCCGGGGCGCGCCTCGGTCTGCCCGAGGCCAGGCTCGGCCTGATTCCCGGCGCGGGCGGCACCCAGCGGTTGCCTCGGCTCGTCGGCCGTGGCCGGGCCCTCGACATCATGTTGACGGCCAGGCAGGTGCCCGCGCCGGAAGCCCACGCGATCGGCCTCGTCGACCGGCTCGTCGCGGACGGGCAGGCCGAGCAGGAGGCGCTCAAACTCGCCGCCGAACTGCGCCGGCTGTCACAGCCCGCTCTGCATGCCGTGATCCGGACGGTCGACGCCGCGTTCGACCTGCCGCTGTCGGCGGGTTTTGCCTACGAAGTCGCCCAGGAACAGGAGCTGTTCGAGTCGGGCGAAGCAAAAGAGGGGCTGGCGGCGTTCCTGGAGAAGCGTCCGCCGAAATTCGTCTGACAGCCGGCCCGGTCGACCGGTCAGCCCGCCGTCGGGGTGGGCCGGTATCCGTAACGGCAGTGGATTTGCTCCTCGGATTCTGACGGGATTTTTTCCATGGCAGTGA
The DNA here is from genome assembly GCF_000177615.2 of Candidatus Protofrankia datiscae. GTDB lineage: Bacteria > Actinomycetota > Actinomycetes > Frankiales > Frankiaceae > Protofrankia > Protofrankia coriariae. Next base: position 2,401,136 of record NC_015656.1, read on the forward strand.
ATCGTTATACGTTGACCGACGAACAGCGATCAGAGCTGATTATGCTGGTTCGCGGTTCGGCCGAGGAACGGGCGGTTGCCGACCGGGCGCGGATGGTTCTGTGGTGGGACGAGGGTATGTCGGCCCGCGCGATAGCCGCTCTGCTGCACGTGTCGCCACCCACCGTGTACCTGTGGCCGGCCCGTTTCGCCAGGCTCGGGACCGAGGGACTTTACGACGCGCCGCGGCCCGCGCCGCCGCCTGTTCATGACGGGCGGGTGCGTGCGAGGATTCTCGCGCTGACACGGCAGTCGCCTCCCGCGGAGACCGGGCTGCGGCGCTGGTCGAGCCGTGCGATGGCGCGGTATCTGCAGCGCTCCGAGGGAGTCGCGGTGTCACACACCTTCATCGCCGACCTCTGGCGGGAGAACAACCTTCAGCCGTATCGGACGGGAACCTTCAGGCTGCCGGCAGGCCCGGGCCCGCGGGCGCCGGACAGCGCCGCTGCCGACCGGTTCCAGCGTTTACCGCGTGGCGAGATGCACACGAACAGTTGAGGGGAAGAACTGTGGGGAGCCTCGAGGAAACGGCGTTCGAGACCATCCGGATCGAACGCCCCACGGACGGCATCGTCGTCGCCACCCTGAACCGTCCGGAGCGGCTGAACGCGATGACGGTGCGCATGTTCGAGGAACTCGAGGACCTGGCCCTGGCGGTGGACAGCGACCTCGACGCGCGCGCCCTGATCATCACGGGCGCGGGGGACCGGGCCTTCTGCGCCGGCTACGACCTCGACGACGCCGAGGAGCTGTCGAGCCTGTCGCCCATGGGCATGCTCGTACGCCAGGAGCGTGCCGCCCGGGCGCTGGCGACGGTCCGCTCGATCCGGATCCCGGTGATCGCGGCGATCAACGGCACCGCCGCGGGCGGCGGGATGTCACTCGTGCTCGTCGCCGACATCCGGCTGGCCACGCCGTCGGCCAAGTTCAACGCCGCCTTCGTGCGCATCGGCCTGTCCGCCGGGGACATGGGCTCCTCCTGGCTGCTGCCGCGCATCGTCGGCCCCGGACGCAGCGCCGACATCGCCTTTACCGCGCGTTTCGTCGGGGCGGAGGAGGCCGAGGAGATCGGTCTCGTCAACAGGATCGTCCCGGCGGACAGCCTGCTGGCCGAGGCCATCGCCATGGCCGAGCTCATCCGTGCCAACCCGGCCGGCGGTATACAGCTGTCCAAACGGTCGCTGCAGGCCAACATGGAGGTGTCCTCGTACCCGGCCGCCCTGGAGCTGGAGAACCGCGGCCAGGTGGTGCTCACCAGGGACGAGGAGATCGACATCCCGGCGGCCCTCGAGGCTCTCAGGCGGGAGTACGCCGACGCGCTGGAGCACACCGGCGCTCCTGTTCCCGGGCCGGCCGTTGCCGGGCCAGCTGTTGCCGGGCCGGCCGTTTCCAGGCCGGTGACGACGGATCGGACCAACAGTGGGGAAGGCGGTTTCATGCTCCAGTTCGAGCCACCGAAGTTGGAGACGCTGACACTTGAGCCCCTTGAGGGCGGCAGCGTGTTGTTGACGGTCAACCGTCCCACCCGGATGAACTCGCTGACGGTCAAGATGTTCGAGGAGTTCAACACCGTCGCCTACGCGCTGCGGGACACCGACGCCAGGGCACTGATCCTCACCGGGTCGGGCGACCGCGCGTTCTGCGCGGGTTTCGACCTGGACGAGATCGGCGTCATCGCCACCATGGGCGTGCGTGAGTTCCTGCGTTTCCAGGAGGTGGCCGCCGGAGGTTTCGCGGCGATTCGCGGTCTTCCCTTCCCCGTGATCGCGGCCATCCACGGGGCGGCCTCGGGAGGCGGGCTGGCCCTCGCGCTCGCCGCGGACATCCGCCTGGTCGCGCCGACCGCCAAGTTCAACGCCCCGTTCGTCCGGCTCGGGCTGTCCATCGGGGACCTGGGCACCTCATGGCAGCTGACGCGGCTGGTCGGGCCCGGCCGGGCGGCTGAGATCGCCTACACCGTGCGTACCGTCGAGGCCGAGGAGGCGGTCCGCATCGGGCTGGCGAACCGGCTCGTGCCGTCGGAGACGCTGTTGGAGGAGGCGTTCACGGTCGCGAGGCAGATCGCCAGCAACTCACCCGCTGGTATCCGCATGTCCAAGCGCGCGCTGCAGCACAACCTGGAGAACGCCTCCTTCGCGGCGGCACTTGAGCTGGAGAACCGCGGCCAGGCGCTGCTGACGCGCGGCGAGGACATGACCGAGGCCCTGACGGCGTTCAAGGCACGCCGGCCGCCACGTTTCACCGGCCAGTAGGGGACAGCCGGGGGAGAGGGTCGGAAGGACACGCCGTCGGACGCCTGGTTGGCAGGCGGACCGGCGGCGCGAAAAATGGGGAGGTTTCAGCGGGAAAGCGAGTTCGAGAAACCGAGAAAACGAAAGAATGCCCCCGAAAAATCGCCGTCCGGGAGCATTCTTTCACGTGCAAGGAGGGGCAGGAGGGAGGTACCGTCAGACGGTGCGCTGGGCCTTGCTCTGCGCGCTCGCCAGCTGGCTGCGCTCGCGGATGTCCGCCCAGTCCTGGTCGCTCAGGGTGGTCAGGCCCGCGAACGTGCCCGGGCCGGCCAGTTTCTGCCCCCCGTCCATCGCGATCGTCTCGCCGGTGAGGTAGTCGCAGGCGTCCGACAGGAGGAAGATCACGAGGTTCGCCAGTTCCTCGACGGTGCCCACGCGGCGCATCGGGATCTGGTCGGCCTGGGTCGCCCCGACCGAGCTCTTGTCCGTGGGGTTGAGCATCTCCCAGGCGTAGTCCGTCGGGATGGGCCCGGGCGCGAGGGCGTTGACGCGGATGCCGTAGCGGGCCCACTCGACCGCCAGCGACATGGTCATGGCGTGCACGGCGGTCTTGCCCATCGCGGAGGGGACCACGAACGCGGAGCCGGTCCAGATCCAGGTGGTGAGCATGGACAGCACCGCTCCTGGCAGCCCCTCGGCGATCCACCGGCGGCCGGCGGCGTGGGTGGTGTTGAAGGAGCCGTTCATCACGGTCGAGCTGACAGTCTCGAAGGCGCGCGCGCTCAGGCTGGCGGTCGGCGCGATGAAGTTCGCCGCGGCATTGTTGACGACGCTGGTCAACGGCCCGTACCGGGCCCAGATCTCGGCGATGGCCGCGTCGACGAGATCTGCCCTGCGCACGTCGACCGTCTGCACCTGGACGCTGCCCGGCCGGGAGGCCGACGCCTGCGCGGCGGCCTCCTCCAGGACGGCCTGCCTGCGTCCCCACAGGTGGACCTCGGCGCCGTGCTGCACCAGGTGAGCCGCCACTCCCCGGCCGAGGCCGGTCCCACCGCCGGTGATGAGAATCCGCTTTCCCTGCAGCACGTCTGGTGAGTAGATGGACTTCGAGCTGTCAGCCATGGGTGTCCCTTGCCGGCTCTGCCGACTCTGTTGGCCCTGTAGTGGGGTTCTGTCGGCCCTTGTGGAGCCCCCTGGAGCTTTTTCTGGTTGCTCCGGGGGGCTTCTGGTGGCCCTGTCCGTGTTGGCGCTGCTGTCCGCCGCGCGCCCGCGGTCATGACGGGCCGTAAGCCGCGTCCGCGGCACCGCTGTTGTGTTCCTGTGCTTTGCCGCGGTGCCGCGGTGCCGCGGACGGGACTTCAGTTGCCCCGGTACACGGAGAAGTCCGGCGGGCGCTTCTCGTTGAAGGCGGTGATGCCTTCCCTGGCCTCGGGGGACTCACCGAACAGCTTGAGGTTGGAGTACGCCAGTTGCCCGATTCCCGCGAAGTGCTCGGTGTCGGTGTTCAGCGACTGCTTGAGCACCTTGAGCGAGGTGGGCGACAGCAGGAGGATCTCATCCGCCCAGGCGCGGACCTCCGCCCGCAACTGGTCGGCCGGGACCACCTTGTTGACCAGGCCCCAGTCCGCGGCCTGCTGGGCGCTGTACTGGCGGCAGAGGAACCAGATCTCGCGGGCGCGTTTCTCACCGATCACGCGGGCGAGATAGCCGGTGCCGAAACCGGCGTCGAACGACCCGACCCGCGGGCCGTTCTGGCCGAAGCGAGCGGTCTCGGACGCGATACTGAGGTCGCACAACAGGTGCAGAACGTGGCCGCCGCCGATGGCGAAACCGTTCACCGCCGCGATGACGGGCTTGGGCACGTCACGAATGACCCGGTGCAGGGCGTCCACCTCGAACAGACCGCTGTCCGACGGCCCGTAGTCGCCGGTCTCCAGACGCTGTTTCTGGTCACCGCCGGTGCAGAAGGCCTTCTCGCCGGCGCCGGTGAGGGCGATGACGCCCACCTCCTCGCTGGCCCAGGCGCGCTTGAAGCTCTTGATCAGCTCGTCGACAGTGCGGGCCCGGAACGAATTGTAACGTTCCGGTCGGTTGATAGTGATCCAGGCCAGGCCGTTTTCGACCTTGTACGTCACGTCAGTGAACTGGTCGTCCATTGAACCGATGACCCTCTTCGATCGGGAAGCGAGCAGGGTCGCTGCTCGTCAGGGAGTAGATGGCATGATCTTCCTGGCTGCCCGCCCGGAAAACGCCGGTGCGCCGGAGAGCAAATGTACTGGCACGAACGGCCTTTTTCAAGGCGGCGTCGGGCTGGGTATTTGAATACCACTGACGGGAGACGGGAATTACCTCCAAAGGGGGACCGGGGCTGTGGTTCGGGCGGGTGTCGCCCTCACCGAGGGTGATGGATCGTCGTCGGACGGGTTCGGTGGCAAGGTCGACCAGCCGGTCGACGGAGCCTTGTCGCGCCGCTCGTGCGTGCCGGTCTGCGGGGGGAGAGCTCTCCGGGTCTGTCGGGCTGGCCGGGACTGTCTCCCTGGCCGCGGGCTTCCTCGCCATGGGTCGGTGGTCCTCGACAGAGATTTTGGTAACGCAGGGAGATATTATGATTACATCGTGTTCCTAAGGTGGTACCTCACGTATCCGCAAGGGGTATGAGGATTTCCCCTATGGGTGATGCAGGACACAGTTCTGCCGCCTACCGTTGACCCGACCAGACGCCAGCGTCGTCGCCTGCGGTTCGCCTCTGGGCAACATCGACAGGAGAGGGGGCTGTTGATCATCCTCCCACCTTCGGTGGACCTGGATTCAAGATCATGTACAAGGAGAGCTCGTGGTCGCGATCGCACCTGTGAACGCCCGCCCGATACCGGACGAGATCGCTCGTCAGATCGTCTTACCTGAGGGACACGCCGACGAGGACCGGTTGTTTGCCGCCTACCAGTGGCTGCGTGAGAACAATCCGCTCGGCCAGGTCAGGGTGGAAGGTTACGATCCGGTCTGGCTGGTCACCAAGCACGCCGACATCATGGAGATCGAGCGGCAGCCGGACATTTTCAGCAGCGGTGGTGGTGACCAGCCGGGCTCCCACAACCCGATTCTGCAGAACCAGGCCGGCGACGAGTTCACCAAGAGCCTCACCGGTGGCAGCCTGCGCATTCTCGACACCCTCACCTACCTTGACCCGCCGGAGCACACCGCGGTCAAGGACGTCGCGGTCGAGTGGTTCCGTCCCGCGAACCTGAAGAAGTGGGAGGACATCATCCGCGAGCTTGCCCGGGAGGCCATCGGCAAGTTCCTGCACGAAGGCGAGAACAATATCGACTTCGTCAAGGAGTTCGCGCTCTTCTATCCGCTGCACGTCATCATGACCCTCTTCGGCGTGCCCGAGGAGGACGAGCCGAGGATGATGGCGCTGAGCCAGGAGTTCTTCGGCACGGAGGACCCCGAAGCGCGTCGGGCGGATGTCGAGGCGCTCACCCCGGAGGCGGCCGCGCAGCAGTGGTCCGCGGCGATCAGGGACTTCTACGCCTACTTCGACGTGCTGGTGGAGAACCGGCGGAAGGAACCCAGGGACGACCTCGCCACGATCATCGCGCTCGCGAAGGGGGAGGACGGCGAGTTCTACCCGAAGGAGTTCGCCTACGGCTGGTTCATCGCGATCGCCACGGCCGGTCACGACACGACGTCGAGCACGCTCTCGGGCGCGCTCGAACAGCTCGCGCTCCACCCCGACCAGCTCAAAAGGGTCCAGGAGGATCTGTCGCTCGTCCCGCACCTGGTCAACGAGGCGCTGCGCTGGGCGTCGCCGGTCAAGCAGTTCACCCGGCAGGCCACCCAGGACTACACGCTGAACGGAAGCGAGATCAGGAAGGGTGACCGGCTGATGCTGCTGTACCAGTCGGCCAACCGCGACGCCGACATATTCGACGATCCCGACTCGTTCCGGATCGACCGCCGGCCGAACAAGCACATCGCCTTCGGCTACGGCCCCCACATGTGCATCGGCCAGCACGTGGCCAAGCTCGAGCTGAAGATCATGTTCGAGGAGCTGCTGCCGCGTATCAGGAAGGTCAGCCTGGACGGCGAGCGCAAGGTCGTCCAGACGAACTTCGTCGGCGGGCTGAAGAAACTGCCGGTAAGTCTGGAGCTGCAGTGACCCATCAGCAGGTTTCCCCCGACGGCCGCCGGGTGGTGGTCGTCGGAGGAGGCCACGCGGGTGGCACGCTGGTCGGGCTGCTCCGGCAGGCAGGCTTCGCCGGTGAGATCGTGCTGTTCGGCCAGGAGACGGACCTGCCGTACCACCGTCCGCCGCTGTCCAAGAAGTTCATCGACGGCGATCTTGAGCACTGGCTGCGCGAGCCGGAGTTCTACCAGGAGCAGGACATCTCCGTCCGGCTGGGCGAGTCGGTCGAGTCGGTCGATCCCGCGGCGCGCCGCGTGCACACGAGCGGCGCGCAGGCCCTCGACTACGACGTGCTTGTCCTCGCCACCGGGGCCGAGCCCCGGTGGCTGCCGACGCCCGGGTCCGATCTTGCCGGTGTGCTCACCCTGCGTACCCTCGCCGACGCCCGTGTCCTGCGTAAGGCCGTCATCAGCGGGAGCCGGATCGCGATCATCGGTGGTGGGTACGTCGGCCTGGAGGTCGCGGCGGTGGCGCGGGCGAACGGCGTCGAGGTGACGGTCATCGAACGCGAGGAGCGGGTGCTCGCGAGAGTGGCGAGCACCCAGCTGTCGGAGATCATGCAGGCGTACCACCGGGAGCGTGGCACGACGATCATCACCGGGGCGCAGGTCGTCAGCCTGTCCGGCGAGGACGGCCGGGTCAGGGACGTGCTTCTCGGTGACGGGACGCGGGTGCCCTGCGACATCGCCCTGGTGGGCATCGGCGCCGTCCCGCGCGACGAGCTCGCGGCGGCGGCCGGCCTGGTCGTCGACCAGGGGATCCTGGTCGACGACCAGGCACACACCAGCGATCCGGCGATCTTCGCGATCGGGGACGTCACCCGCCGGCCGCTGCCGGGCATCGACGGGTTGCTGCGGCTGGAGAGCATCCCCAGCGCGGTGGAGCAGGCCAAGCAGGCCGCGGCCGCGATCGTCGGCGCGGCGCCCCCCCACGCGGAGGTGCCCTGGTTCTGGTCCGACCAGTTCGACCTGAAGCTCAAGATAGCCGGGGTCGTGTCCGCACCACCCGGTACCGTCCTGCGCGGTGACCCGGCGTCGGGGCGCTTCGCCCTGTTTCATCACACGGACGGCAGGGTCACGGCGGTGGAGTCCGCGAACGCGGCGGGCGACTTCATGGCCGGCAAGAAGCTCATCGCCGGTGGCGAGCGGGTCGACCCGGTGCGGCTGGCCGACCCCGCCGTGCCACTTCGCAACGCTGTCATCAAATAAACCGCCATCAAATAAACCGCCACCAGACAGGCCATTACCAGACAGACCGTCACCAGAACAAGCTGTCATTACGTCAGGCCGTCAGCAAGCCATATGAAACAATCGGATGAGCACGGAGCGCGCAATGCCCATAGTCACCTATGTTCTGCCCGACGGCTCCGAACACGCGGTCGACGTCCCACCTGGGCAGACCGTGATGGATGGTTCGGTTCGCAACAACCTGCCGGGAATCGTCGCCGAGTGCGGCGGTAGCTGCTCGTGCGCGACGTGCCACGTCTACGTCGATCCGGAGTCGCAGGCGTTCTTCGACGAGATGACCGACGAGGAACGCGAACTGCTGGAGTTCGCCGACGGCGCGCAGGACAACTCCCGGCTGTCCTGCCAGCTCGTCATCACCGGCGAATGCGAAGGGGTCCGGGTGACGGTGTCGGCCGAGAACGGCTGATCCGGATCCTTCCGGGACGCCGGCCGGCGGGATGCCCGCCGGCCGGCGGTGACACATCGGGGCACTGGCCGACCGGCTCGCCTCCGGTAGCTCGGCTGGCCGGCAGTTCGGCGGTCAACAACATGCAATCAGCGGAACAGACGAGGGAGCGGGCATGGTGGACATCACTGCGGCGGTGGTGACAGCGGTCGGTGGAGAGTTTTCGCTGGACAAGCTCTCCCTCGACGGGCCGGCGGCGGACGAGGTGCTCGTCGAGATCGCCGGGGTCGGGCTGTGCCACACCGATCTGGCGGTCAAGGAGGGGCATCTGCCCTTCCCACTGCCCGGAGTTCTCGGCCATGAGGGCAGCGGCGTGGTCGTCGAGGTGGGCAGCGCCGTCACCAAGGTCCAGAAAGGTGACAGGGTGGTCCTGAGCTTCAACAGCTGCGGGACGTGCCCGCAGTGCAAGAAGGACTCGCCGGCCTACTGTCACAATTTCATGGCCTTCAACTTCAGCGGTGTCCGGCCCGACGGGACCAGCGCACTGAGCATTGCCGGGACCACGGCGGGCAGCAACTTCTTCGGGCAGTCGTCGTTCGGGACGCACGCCCTCGCGCACGAACGGAACGTGGTCAGGGTCACCGACCCCACCGCTCCGCTGGCCCTGCTGGGGCCGCTGGGATGCGGCATCCAGACGGGTGCCGGCGCGGTGCTGAACTCGCTCGACGCCGAGGCCGGCTCCTCGCTGCTGGTCCTCGGCGGCGGCTCTGTCGGCCTGTCCGCTGTGCTCGCCGCGGTCGTCCGCGAGCTCTCGGTAATCATTGTCGTCGAGCCGCTCCAGTCCCGCCGGGATCTCGCGCTCTCCCTGGGCGCGACCCATGTGATCGACCCGGCGGCCGGGCCGCTGTCCGAGCAGGTTCGTGCGATCATCCCTGGCGGCGTGGACTACGCGGTCGACACGACCGCGATCGTGTCCGTTCTCGAGCAGACGTTGCTGTCGTTGGCGCCCCACGCGTCCCTGGGGATTCTCGGCGTCCCGTCCGACCCGACGGCCGCGCTGTCGCTCAACCTGATTCAGGCCCAGGTGCTGGGAGTGACCATCTACGGGATCGTGGAGGGCGACAGCGACCCGGACCGGTTCATCCCCGAGCTGCTCGCGCTGCACCAGGCCGGGAAGTTCCCCTTCGACAAGCTGATCACCACGGTGCCGTTCACGCAGATCAACGAAGCCGTGGCGGCGCAGCATCGCGGCGAGGCGGTGAAGATCGTTCTTGTCCACGAGTGAGCGCGGCGGGAGTGAGCGCGGCGGCTCGCACAGGATTCCGTTCTCGTGAGGAGAATGCAATGACGACGACGATCGACTACGACCAGTTCTATATCGACGGCGGCTGGCAGGCGCCGGCCTCGAACGGCAGTATCCCCGTGCACTCGGCCAGCACCGAGGAGCGGGTGGGCAGCGTCCCGGAGGGGACCGAACGCGACATCGACCTGGCGGTGGCGGCGGCGCGCCGCGCCTTCGACGACCCGGACGGATGGTCCAGGTGGTCACCGGCGCGCCGCGCGGAGGCGCTGGAGCGGTTCGCGGCCGCGCTGGAGGCACGCGGCGCGGAAACCGCGCGCCGGGTCAGCGTCCAGAACGGGATGCCGATCTGGTTAGCCAACCAGTTCGAAGCGGGCTTCCCGCCGTTGCTGCTGCGCTACTACAGCGGTCTGGTCGCGGAGAGCGGCCTGGAGGAGATACGCCCCGGCATCCTGGGCGGCCGCTCCCTGGTCATCCGTGAGCCCGTCGGTGTGGTCGGCGCCGTGGTCCCGTGGAACGTGCCGCAGGCGATCTCCTTCCTGAAGATCGCGCCAGCGCTGGCCAGCGGCTCCACCGTCGTGATCAAGCCTGCGCCGGAGACCGTGCTGGACGCCTTCCTCGTGGGTGAGGCCGCGCTGGAGGCCGGGCTGCCCGCGGGCGTGCTCAACATTGTCCCCGGCGGCCGCGAGGTCGGCGCCTACCTCGTCTCCCACCCCGGGGTCGACAAGGTCTCCTTCACCGGGTCGACCGCCGCCGGGCGCGCGATCGCCGAGACCTGCGGCCGGCTGCTGCGGCTGGTGACCCTCGAACTGGGCGGCAAGTCGGCCGCCATCGTGCTCGACGACGCCGACCTGGCGGCCAACATCCAGAGCTTCTTCGCCTCGACCCTGCTCAACAACGGCCAGATCTGCTGGCTCGGCACGCGGATCCTCGCCCCCCAGCGCCGGTACCAGGAGGTCGTCGACACCATCACCGGGCTCGCCAGCTCGCTGGCGGTGGGGGACCCGCTCGACCCGGCGACCCAGCTGGGTCCGCTGGTGTCGTCCCGGCAGCGGGAGCGGGTGGAGTCCTACATCGCCAAGGGCGAGAGCGAAGGGGCCCGGCTGACCACCGGCGGCAAGCGGCCCAAGGAGCTCGACAGGGGATGGTACGTCGAGCCCACGGTCTTCGCGGACGTGGACAACAAGCAGACCATCGCCCAGGAGGAGATCTTCGGGCCGGTACTGGCGGTGATCCCCTACTCCTCCGAGGAGGAGGCCGTCGCCATCGCGAACGACACCGACTACGGCCTCGGCGGATCGGTGTGGACAGCCGATCCGGAGCGCGGCACCGCGCTCGCCCGGAAGGTCCAGTCCGGCACGATCGGGATCAACGCCTACGTCAACGACCCCACCGCCCCGTTCGGCGGGATCAAGTCGAGCGGGATCGGCCGCGAACTCGGCCCGGAGGGGCTGCACGCCTTCCAGGTTCTCAAGACGATCTATCTCGACGCGTCCAGCAGCTGACCCCGAGCGCCATGTGACGTGTACGCGCGGACGGGACGGATGTTCCAGCCGGCCGGTTGGGGCGCTGGTCGTCAGTGAGCCGCGACGTCCATGGCTCGCAGGTTCCCCCGTCACGCGGGGCCGGTTACGCCGGCCCCGCGTGACGGGGACGCCGCTGGGACGGGCGGACAGCGGTGGTGCCATGACCAGTCAACGAGGAGGGATCATGGGAATCTCGATACGCGAGTCCCTGACCACGTATCCGGGACACTACTTCGCCGCCTGGAACGGGCGGGATCTTCAGGTTGTCGCCGGCCTGCTGGCAGGCCGTTTCAGGTGGGTCGACCCGTCGCTGCCGGCCGACATCACCGATCTCGAAGGGGCACACGGGTTCTTCCAGGCGGCCTGGCAGGGGTTTCCCGACCTGCGTTTCGAAGCGGTGGGCGATCCCCTCGTCGACGAGATCACCGGTCGTGTCGCCCAGGAATGGCGCATGATCGGGACTCACACCGGTGAGGGCTTCCCGCCCGGGGTGCCACCCACCGGCCGGGCGTTCGACGTGGCGGGCACCGACGTCTTCACCGTCGACCCCGAAGGCCGCGCGACCGCCATCCACGCCTACTGGGACGTCACGACGCTGGCCCGTCAGCTCGGGCTCGCCTGAAACGAAAGCCAGGACAGGGCCGGCACAGGGGAGACGGGAGAGCGGGGGCGGGCCACGACGATCGCCATGTCGGCGGCCACGAGCTCCGTCACCTCCGGTTCCCCGGTTACCGGACGTACCTGGCGCGGGGGCATGAACAGGTGCGGACCTCGCGTAACCGGGCAGCCGCGACGGCACGGGGCGGATGCCGCTCCGCCCCGGTCGTACGCCTCGCCGTGCTGGGCGCCGGCCGGCCGGCGGCGATGCCGCGGACGCCGGCCGGCCGCGCCCGTCCGCCCGCCTGGTCAGGTGATGCGGACCATGTCCTGGCGGTGCAGCGCGACGATCTTCTCCATTGCGACCATGTCCTGCTCCCGGATCGCGGCGACGAGGTTGCTGTGCACCTCCAGGTTGTGGCGGCGCAGCTCCTCGCTGCCCTCCACGTACGTCGCCTTCGTGAGCGTGGCGCTGAGGATCGACACGATCGTCTGGTAGAGCCCGACCAGGACCTCGATCCGGGACGCCCGCGCGATGGCCAGGTGCAGGCGCATGTTCGCGGCCAGATAGGCGTGCGGGTCGTCCGTCGCCGCCTGCATGTCGTGCAGGGCCCATTCCATCGCCCGCACGTCCTCGGGCGAGGCGCGCCGCAGCGCCACCGGCGGGAAGAGCGTGTCCAGGTAGGCGCGTGCCTCGAAGAGATGCTCGGGGTCGACGGTCAGCCCCTGATGCCACAGGTCGACACCGCCGAGACGGACCTGGGGCGGTGGGTTGGCCACGAACACCCCGCCGTTGGGCCCGGGCCGGACCGTGATCAGGTCGCGTTCGCGCAGGATGCCCAGGGCCTCGTTCATCACCGAGGGGCTGACCTCGAAACGGCTGATCAGTTCGGTGCGCAGCCCGAGCCGGCTGCCGGCGGGCAGCCGCTCGGCGAGGATCCGGGCCTCTATCTCCGCCGCGACCTGCTGCGCGCGAGAACTTCGAGGCGTCGCGTCAGCTGGCATCGTCCGCGCTCCTTACTGGTCCGCGTCCCACTGGTCCACATCCCGGTCCACATCGGTACCCCGGCTGGCGGTGCTCCGGTCGGTGGCGTTCCGGCCGGCGGTGCTCCGGTCGGCAGGGGCCCGCCCAGGGATCGGGCGAATATCCGATCACCATCGAATCTTGTAACAAGATTATGCTGTCTCCTGTCAGCAGACTCCACTGATGGTAGCTGCTCATAAAGGCACAGTCAGATGTTGCAGATATGATCTTCATATATATGCTTGAAACATGTATGCAGAATAGTTATGGTTGCGCCAGTCGGATGGCAGACCTTGGCGGTCCCGGAGAAGGACTGGTGCCAATTGATCATCTATCGACCGGCCCCTGAGCGGACGTCCGTGAACACGCCGTCCTCGCCCGCCGACGACGCCTTCGGCGGGTAGCGCCATGACAGGCGAGGTGGCGGCAGGGGAAGCGGTGGCCGGCGGCATGCCGGTCGGCGAGCGGTCGCCCGACGCGGGCCTGATCGACACGGGCCTGGTCGACGTGCACACGCACGCCATCGCGCCGTGGCTGCCCGATCTCGCCAGCCGCGACGGCTGGCGGGGCTGGCCCTGCGTCCAACGGCTCGGCGACACCCGGGCGCGCATTCTCGTCGGCGGGCGGCCGTACCGCGACATCGACGACCGCTGCTGGTCGGCGCGGCGCCGGCTGGCCGACATGGACGCCGAAGGCGTCGCGGTGCAGGTGCTGTCCCCGATCCCGATCACTTTCTGCCATGACGCCCCGGCCGGCGGCGCGGCGGTCCTCGCGCGGTCGCAGAACGACTTCCTCGCCTCGCTGGTCGCCGAGTACCCCCGGCGTTTCCGCGCCCTGGGCGCGGTGCCGTTGCAGGATCCCGCCGCGGCCGTCACCGAGCTGTACCGGTGCGTGCGGGAGCTGGGCTTCCTCGGTGTCGAGATCGGCACCCGGGTCGGCCAGGCCGAGCTGGGTGACCCCGAGTTCGACCCGTTCTTCGCCGCCGCCGGGGAACTCGGCGCCCTGGTGCTGGTGCATCCCGCCGACTCGACGCTGGATCCGCGGCTGGCCCGGCTCGGGGTGGGTTTCGGCGCCGGCATGCCGTCCGAGACCGGGATCGCGATCGCCGGCCTGCTGACCGGCGGTGCCCCCGCACGCCGGCCGGGGCTGCGGCTGTGCCTGGCGCACGGCGGTGGCTGCCTGCCGTGGCTGCTGCCCCGGCTGGACCGGGGACGGCTCATCAGCGATCCGGCGCTGCCAGCGGACCAGTTACCGAGCGCGCTGGCCCGTTCGTTCTACAGCGACTCGCTGACCTACGACGTGGACAGCCTGCTGCTGGCGGTGGCGCGCTTCGGCGCCGAGCACGTCCTGCTCGGTACCGACTATCCCTTCGCGGCACGGGAGAGCCCGGCGGGCGCGGTGCTCGCCGGGCCGCACGAGCGGCTGACCGCCGGCCTGCGGGCCGCCATCGGCCGGCAGAACGCGCTCGAGCTCATCGGCCTGGACAGACGGCTCGTGCCAACGGGCCGTCCGGGCGAACCAAAGGAGTGAGACATGGCGGAGTTTCTCGGGCTCGGGCTGACCCACTATCCGTTACTCGCCGGCACCGACGAGCACATGGCCGGGCTGCTGCGGTGGACGCTGCAGGATCCCGACATCCCCGAGGCGGAGAAGGATCCGGCGTCCTGGCCGGAGCTGATGCGCCGGGAGTGGGCTGACGACCAGGGAGTCGCGGCCGCCGCCGAGCACCGCCGCGAGCTGCGCGCGGGCCTTGCCCGGTGCCGGGCCGCGCTCGACGCCTTCCAGCCGGACCTGCTCGTGGTGTGGGGCGACGACCAGTACGAGAACTTCCGGGAGGAGGTGATACCGCCCTTCTGCGTACTGGCCTACGACGACACCAAGGTGCACCCGTTCGCGCTGATGAACGAGCGGGGCAGCCCGAACGCCTGGGGCCGGCCGGACGACATGACGTTCACCCTGCGCTCCGACGCCGCCGCGGCCCGGGCGCTCACCGACGACCTGCTCCAGGACGGTTTCGACGTCGCCTACTCCTACCGGAAGCGGGTCGGCGCCCACTTCCCCCACGCGATCGTCAACACCCAGCTGTTCCTGGACTACGACCACGCCGGTACCGAGTTCCCCTACCGGCTGCTGCCGATCACGGTGAACTGCTACGGCCAGCACGCGATCGCCCGCCGGGGCGCGCTGGCCCGGTTCGCCGAGATCCGCGACGAGCAGCTGGACCCGGTCGGCCCGTCCCCGGCGCGCTGCTTCGATCTCGGCCGGGCGGTGGCGCGCGCGCTGAGCCACGGCAACAAGCGGATCGCCCTGGTGGCCTCGTCCAGCTGGTCGCACGCGTTCCTCACCGACGCCTCCTGGCACCTGCGCCCCGACACCGCGGCCGACCTGCGGCTGTACGAGGCGTTCGTGCGGGGCGACTACGCGACGTGGACCAGCGTCACCGGCGCGCAGATCGTGCGGGCCGGGCAGCACGAGATGCTCAACTGGTTCTGCCTGGCCGGCGCCATGGACGAGCTCGGCATGCCGCTGAGCTGGTCCACCTTCGTGGTCACCGACGTCTTCAACTCCAACAAGTGTTTCGCGATCTTCGAGGGAGAGGTCGGTCTGTGAGCGCAACGACGGTCACCGACGAGGCCACCGGGCGGACGATCGACGCCGGTGGCATCCCGACGCACTACCACGACCTCGGCTCCGGGGATCCGGTGCTGCTGCTGCACGGATCCGGACCCGGGGTCTCGGCGTGGGCGAACTGGCGCCTGACGATCCCCGCGCTCGCCCAGCAGTACCGGGTGATCGCCCCCGACATCGTCGGCTTCGGCCACACCGAACGGCCCGCCGACATCCACTACTCGCTGGCCACCTGGATCGACCACACCTGGGCGCTGCTGGACGCCCTCGAGCTCGAGCGGGTGTCAGTGGTCGGCAACTCGCTGGGCGGGCGGATCGCGCTGGGGATGGCCTCGCAGCACCCCGAACGGCTGGACCGGCTGGTGCTGATGGGCGTCCCCGGCGTGGGGATGACGCCTACCGAGGGCCTGCGCGCGCTGCGGGAGTACGAGCCGTCGCTGGAGAACATGCGCCGGCTGCTGCTCGACTGCTTCGCGGTCGACCCGACCATCATCACCGACGACCTGGTGCGCATCCGGCACGAGGCCAGCGTCGCCCCGGGCGCCTTCGAGGCCTACCGCGACATGTTCTTCAGCCCCCGCCACGCCGGCAGCCAGCTCGCCATCGAGGCCGACGAGGTCGTCACCATCACCACCCCGACACTGCTGGTGCACGGGCGGGAGGACAAGGTCGTCCCGGTCGAGGTCGCCTGGAACATGGTCCGCCTGCTGCCCGACGCCGACCTGGCGGTCTTCGCCCGCTGCGGGCACTGGACGCAGATCGAGCGTCCCGACGACTTCTCCGAGATCGTGCGCCGTTTCCTGGCGCGCCCGGCCGCCATCCGTTCGTGACCTTCCCGCGGAGATGATCCCGTGACTTCCATATCGAGAACATCAGAATTACCGAGAGTGTCGACGGCGCTGCTCGACGCGGCGCCCGCTACCGACAACCGATTTCCGCTGGTCGACGAGGACACCGACCAGCACCGGTTCCGCGTCCACCGCTCGACGATGACCTCACCGGAGGTGTTCCGCGCGGAGCTGGACCGGGTGTTCAGCCACTCGGGGCTCTACGTCGGCCACGAGTCCGAGGTGTCCAGGCCGGGAGACTACGTCCGCCGGCCGATCGGCGGCCGGCCGGTGTTCATGGTCCGCGGGGCGAAGAGCGGCCGGATAAACGTCTTCCACAACACCTGCACCCATCGGGGCGCGGTGGTCTGCCGGCAGCCGACCGGCAACGCCAAGGCGTTCTCGTGCTTCTACCACGCCTGGACCTTCGACTCCGAAGGACGCCTGATGGGGATCCCCGACCGGGACGCGTACGGCGGGGAGCTCGATCTGGCCGCGCTGTCCCTCAGACCGGTGGCCCGGGTGGAAAGCTACCGGGGGTTCGTGTTCGCCAGCTTCGACCCGGACATCCAGGACCTGGTCAGCTACCTCGCCGGCGCGGTCGAGTACCTGGACCTGGTGATCGACTCCACCGACGGGGAAATGGAGATCATCAAGGGGGTCAACGAGTACTGCATCGAGGCGAACTGGAAGCTGCTCGCCGAGAACAGCATCGACGGCTACCACGCCGTCTCCACCCACGACACCTACTTCAAGTACCTGCTGGCGCTGGGCACCGACCTCGCCGGCGGAGTGAACGGAACCTCCTACGACCTGGGCAACGGGCACGCCGTGCTGGAGTACCGGGCCCCCTGGGGACGGCCGATCGCCAAGTGGGAGCCGCTGTTCGGCGAGGACTCCCGGGAGGAGATCGCCCGCATGCGCGCCGACCTGATCTCCCGGCACGGCGAGGTGCGCGGCAGCCGGATGGCCGACGCCAACCGCAACCTGCTGATCTACCCGAACCTGGTCGTCAACGACATCATGGCGATCACGGTGCGTACCTTCATGCCGCTGGCACCCGACCGGATGGACGTCACCGCGTGGGAGCTCGCGCCCCGCGACGAGCTCGCCCAGCTGCGCCAGCGCCGGCTCGACAGCTTCCTGACCTTCCTCGGTCCGGCCGGTTTCGCCACCCCGGACGACCTGGAGGCGCTGGAGTCCTGCCAGCAGGGGTTCACCAGCGGCGGCGTGGAGTGGAACGACATCTCCCGCGGGATGGCCCGCACCCCCGCGGCCAACGACGAGGCGCAGATGCGCGCCTTCTGGCGACGCTGGAGCCAGCAGATGGGCACGGCCGGCTACGGGGAGAGGGAGTCCCGATGACCACGACCACAGGTGCCCCGGCCAGTCCGGCCGCCCGGCCCGCCGAGGCGGCCCAGACCGCGCAGCCGGCCCAACCCACCTGGCCGACCTGGCCGGTCCGGCCCGACGAGGTCGTCGACCTGGACACGCTCGGCCGGTCGCGGATCGAGGACTTCCTCTGCCTGGAGGCCCAGTTACTCGACGCCTGGGATCTCGACACCTGGCTCACGCTGTTCGCGCCCGAGGCGTCCTATGTCGTGCCGTGCAACGACAGCCCGGACGGCGACCCCACCCGGGACCTCGTCCTCATCGACGACGACGAACTGCGCCTGCGGCTGCGGGTGGAGCGCCTCAACAGCCGCCGGGCGTACCGCGAGTACCCGCACTCGCGCACGAACCACCAGTTCAGCAATGTCGTGGTGGGCGTGCGGGAGGGCGACGAGCTGCCGGTCGTGGCGTCCTTCACGGTGTGGCGGTTCCGCAACGGCAAGGCGTCCTACTACGTGGGGAAGTACCACTACCGGTTCGTCGCGATCGACGGGCGGCTGCGGATCCGGTCCAAGCGTGTGGTCCTGGACATGACGACCCTGCGCCCGGCCGGCGACCTGGCGATCATCCTGTGACTGCCCCGCTGCAGGGCCGCACGGCGGTGGTCACCGGCGGGGCGACCGGGATCGGGCTGGGGATCACGCGCCGGCTGCTCGCGGACGGGGCCCGTGTGCTGGTCGCCGCCCTGCACACCGAGGAGCTCAAGCGCGCCTATGGCGAGCTGGGCGACCACCGCACCGGTGTGGACCTGGCCGGGCATGTCGGGGACCTGTCCCAGCCGGGTGCGGGCGAGGACCTGCTACAGGCGGCGGTCGAGGCCTTCGGCGGTGTCGACATCCTGGTCAACAACGCCGGTGGCGGGGTGATCAGACCGACGCTGGAACACACCGAGCAGACCCTGCGGTCGACGATCGACAACAACCTGTGGACGGTGCTGCGCTGCACGCTGGCGGTGCTGCCGCACATGGCCGCCCGTGGGTACGGCCGGATCATCAGCATCGGTGCCGAGTCGGTGCGCAACGGGCTGGTGGACCATGCCGTGTACAACGCCGCCAAGGGCGGGGTGCACGCCCTGACCACCGGCCTGGCGCGTGAGTTCGCCCCCGCCGGGATCACCGTCAACGTCGTCGCCCCGTCCTACGTGCGCACTCCGGAGCTTGACGCGGGCCTGCGCGCGGGCTCGCTGCCGGACCGGCTGGTGCACGTCATCGATCGCGCCGTCGAGCTGATCCCGCTGAACCGGCCCGGCGACGTGGACGACGTCGCCGCGGCCGTGGCATACCTGGCCCGTCAGGACTCGGGGTTCGTCACCGGGCAGGTCCTCAGCGTCAACGGCGGCAGCAGCATGGGCTGACCGGCGGCCGTGCCGGCGGCGCGGCCCTGCCGGCGACGGCACGGCCGTACCGCCGGCGGGAAGCTTCGGACAGGAAGATCTTCAGGGCAGGAAGCTTCAGCACATCGGGAGTACGTGTCACCATGACGAGCTCACCCACATCCGCCGGCACCGTGCCCGACCTGGAGCGGTACCGGCAGGCAGCCGACCGGCTGACGGCGGCGACCCGGCAGCGCACACCCTGCCCGCCCGTGCGGGACCTGCTGGGCGAGTCGGACATCGCCGCCGCGTACGCGGTGCAGCGGCTGCTCACCAGGGCTGCGGTGGGCTCCCACCGCAGCCTCGCCGGGCACAAGATCGGACTGACCTCCCCCGCGGTCCAGCGGCAGCTCGGCGTCGACCAGCCCGACAGCGGTGTGCTCTTCGCCGACATGGCCAGGGCCGAGGGCTCCCCGATCGACCCGGCGGATCTGCTCCAGCCTCGGATCGAGGCCGAGGTGGCGTTCGTCCTCGGCGCCGACCTCGACCAACCCAATTTTGATCTTGAGACGGCGCGGGCCTCGGTGGCCCAGGTCCTGCCGGCGTTGGAGATCGTCGACAGCAGGATCGCGAACTGGGACATCAGCATCGTCGACACGGTCGCGGACAACGCCTCCTGCGGCCTGTTCGTCCTCGGCGCCCACCGCCAGCCGCTCGGCGATCTGGACCTGACCACCCTGACCATGGCCATGACCGCCGACGAGCGGGTGGTCTCCGAGGGCGTCGGCGCGGCCTGCCTCGGGGATCCGTGCCAGGCGCTGCTGTGGCTGGCACGCACCGCCCGGGAGTTCGGATCCCCGCTGCGCGCGGGCGATCTGGTCCTCTCCGGCGCGCTCGGCCCGATGGTCCCCGTGACGCCCGGCACCACCTACCGGGCGACCATCACCGGGCTTGGCGCCGTCACCGCATCCTTCCGGAAGGATCTGCCATGAGCACCACCAAGGTCGCGGTCATCGGCTCGGGGAACATCGGCACCGATCTGATGATCAAAATCATGCGGCTCTCGTCCACGCTGGAGATAGCGGCCATGGTGGGCATCGATCCCGCCTCCGACGGGCTGGCCCGCGCGGCCCGCCTGAAGGTGCCGACCACGGCGAACGGGGTCCAGGGCCTGATCGACCTGCCGGGCTTCGACGAGATCGGCGTCGTGTTCGACGCGACGTCGGCCAAGGCTCACGTGGCGAACGCGCGTGCGCTGGCCGGGTACGGCAAGCGGCTGGTGGACCTGACCCCCGCCGCTATCGGGCCGTACGTCGTCCCGGCGGTCAACCTCTCCCAGCACCTCGACGCGCCCAACGTGAACATGGTGACCTGCGGCGGGCAGGCCACCATCCCGATGATCGCCGCGGTGTCCCGGGTGACCCGTGTCCGCTACGGGGAGATCGTGGCGTCGATCGCCTCGAAGTCGGCCGGCCCGGGCACCCGCGCGAACATCGACGAGTTCACCGAGACCACCGCGCGCGCCATCGAGGTCGTCGGCGGCGCGGACGTCGGGAAAGCAATCATCGTCCTCAACCCGGCCGAACCGCCGATGATCATGCGTGACACCGTGCTGTGCCTGGCGGACGACGCCGACCCCGACGACATCCGCGCCAGCATCGCCGCGATGGCCGCGGAGGTGGCCCGTTACGTGCCCGGATACCGGCTCAAGCAGCAGGTCCAGATCGCCCCTGTCGACCCGGACGAGCCGCTGCGAACCCTGATCGGCGACGCCGGCCCGCGGCCGGCCTGGAAGGTGTCGGTCTTCCTGGAGGTCGAGGGAGCCGCCCACTACCTGCCGGCATACGCCGGGAACCTCGACATCATGACCTCGGCCGCGCTACAAACCGCTGAACGACTGTCCGCCGCGGGGTCACCGGCCATCGCGTGGCCCGCGCCGGTGGGGGAGCCGGCAGCGTCACCGGCGGTGTCAGCCGTTCCAGTCAGCTCGGAGGTGGCCCTGTGACCCCACCCAGGCTCTACATCCAGGACGTGACCCTTCGGGATGGTATGCACGCTATCCGTCACCGCCTTGCCCCGGAGCGGGTACGCACGATCGCCGCCGCGCTGGACGCCGCCGGTGTGGACGCCATTGAGGTCGCTCACGGTGACGGCCTGGCGGGCGCCAGCCTGACCTACGGGCCGGGTAGCAACAGCGACTGGGAGTGGATCTCCGCGGCCGCCGAGGTGGTCACCAACGCCGTGCTCACCACCCTCCTGCTGCCCGGCATCGGCACCATCCACCATCTTGAACGGGCCTTCGACCTCGGCGTCAGGTCCGTGCGGGTGGCCACCCACGCCACCGAGGCCGACATCAGCCCGCAGCACATCACCCGGGCCCGCGAGCTCGGCATGGACGTCTCCGGCTTCCTGATGATGAGCCATCTGGCACCCCCAGCCGAGCTGGCGCGGCAGGCGAAGATCATGGAGGATGCCGGCGCGCACTGCGTGTACGTGACAGACTCCGGCGGGCGCCTGACGATGGACGACGTCCGCGACCGGGTCCGCGCCTACCGGGACGTCCTCGACCCGGCCACCCAGATCGGCGTGCACGCCCACGAGAACCTGTCGCTGTCCGTGGCCAACTCGGTGGTGGCCGTCGAGGAAGGCGTCACCCGGGTCGACGCGTCGCTCGCCGGCCAGGGCGCCGGCGCCGGCAACTGCCCGATCGAGGCGTTCATCGCGGTGGCGAACCTGCTGGGCTGGCAGCACGGCTGCGGCCTGTTCGCGCTCCAGGACGCCGCCGACGACATCGTCCGCCCACTGCAGGACCGGCCGGTGCGGGTGGACCGGGAGACACTGACCCTCGGCTACGCCGGTGTCTATTCCAGCTTCCTGCGGCACGCCGAGCGGGCGGCCCGCGAGCACGGGCTGGACACCCGCGACATCCTGGTGGAGGTGGGCCGCCGCAGCCTCGTCGGCGGCCAGGAGGACATGATCGTCGACGTCGCGCTCGACCTTGTCGCGGCCGGTGCCGCCCGGGGCGGCGCGGTTCCCACCGGCGTTGGCGGCAACGACGCCGTCCTGGCCGGTGCTGTCGGCGGTGGCGCCGTCCCCGCCGGTGCCGTCCCCGCCGGTGCTGTCGAAGCCGGGCGGCCCGGGTGAGCGCGGCGGGACCGGCTGCCGCGCACCGGCCGTCGGTCGTACGGATACTGGTCGTACAGTCGCTGACCGCACAGCTGAGGGCCGCACAGCCGGGAGTCCCACCGCTCACGGGGTTACCACTCAGGGAGAACAGTTGACATCGCAGGCGCCGGGTGCAGGTGGTCTGGCCGCGTTCCGCGCGGCGCGGGACTTCCTGCTCGCCCACCGGGAGGACTACGACAGCGCGTACGCCGGGTTCCACTGGCCGGAGCTGACGGAGTTCAACTGGGCGTTGGAGTGGTTCGACCATCTCGGCGCCGACCCGGACAGCTCCGGCCGGACCGCGTTATGGATCGTCGAACAGGACGGCTCGGAGCGGCGTCAGACCTTCGCGCAGCTGTCCGCCCGCTCGAACCAGGTGGCCAACTGGCTGCGCGGGCGGGGCGTGACGCGCGGTGACCGCATCGTGCTCATGCTGGGCAACCAGGTCGAGCTGTGGGAGACGCTGCTCGCGGCGATCAAGCTCGGCGCGGTCGTCATCCCGGCGACCACGCTGCTCGCGCCCGCCGACCTGCGGGACCGGATCACCCGTGGCCAGGCCCGCTACGTCGTCGTCGGCGCGGCCGACACCGACAAGTTCGCCGACGTGCCCGGCGAGTACGACCGGATCGCGGTCGGAGCGCCGGTGGCGGGCTGGGCCTCCTACACCGACGCGGCCCAGGCGCCCGCCGCGTTCGTCCCGGACGGTGTGACCCGGGCCAGCGACCCGTTGCTGCTCTACTTCACCTCGGGCACCACCGCGGCCCCGAAGCTCGTCGAGCACACCCACGCCTCCTACCCGGCCGGGCATCTGTCGACGATGTACTGGATCGGGCTCACACCCGGTGACGTGCACCTGAACATCTCCTCGCCGGGCTGGGCCAAGCACGCGTGGAGCAACGTCTTCGCTCCCTGGAACGCCGGGGCCACGGTGTTGATCTACAACTACAGCCGGTTCGACGCCGCCGCGCTGCTGGCGCAGATCGACCGGTGCGGGGTGGACAGCTTCTGCGCGCCCCCGACGGTGTGGCGGATGCTGATCCAGGCCGACCTCACGGTGGTGCGCAACCCGCCATGCAAGATCGTCGGTGCGGGCGAGCCGCTCAACCCCGAGGTCATCGAGCAGGTGGAGAAGGCCTGGGGGGTGCGCATCCGGGACGGCTTCGGGCAGACCGAGACCACCGTGCAGATCGCCAACTCGCCGGGCCAGCTCGTCAAACCGGGCTCCATGGGACGCCCGGTGCCCGGATACCACGTCACGCTGGTCGACGTCACCACCGGTAAGCCGGCTCAGGAGGGCGAGATCTGCCTGGACCTCGTCCAGCGTCCGCTGGGGCTGATGGTCGGCTACCGGGACGACGCCGTGCGCAACGCCGAGGCGATGGCGGGTGGCTACTACCACACCGGTGACGTGGCCTCGCGTGACGCCGACGGGTACATCACCTACATCGGCCGCGCGGACGACGTGTTCAAGGCGTCGGACTACCGGATCTCGCCGTTCGAGCTGGAGAGCGTGCTGATCGAGCATCCTGCCGTCGCCGAGGCCGCCGTTGTCCCGTCACCGGACGCGATCCGGCTGGCGGTCCCGAAGGCGTACGTGGTACTCACCGACGGTCACGCGCCCGACCGGGACACCGCGCTGTCGATTCTGCGCCACGCCCGCCAGCAGCTCGCGCCGTACAAGCGGATACGCCGCCTTGAATTCGCCGAGCTGCCCAAGACGATATCCGGCAAGATCCGGCGGGTGGAACTTCGCCGTCGGGAGGAGGAACTGCATCCGCTCGGCGCCACCGCGGCCACCGCGGCCGCTGTGGCGGGCAGTGGGGCGGCCGTCCGTGAATACCGCGACGAGGAGTTTCCGGAGCTACGGGAGTGACGCTTTTCCGGACCGGCGGGAACTGTTCTGACAGGACCCGCCGCCCGGGAGGCGCCGGTAACGGTGCGCGCCGGGA
The DNA here is from genome assembly GCF_000177615.2 of Candidatus Protofrankia datiscae. Lineage (GTDB taxonomy): Bacteria > Actinomycetota > Actinomycetes > Frankiales > Frankiaceae > Protofrankia > Protofrankia coriariae. The sequence goes on from NC_015656.1 coordinate 2,424,943, forward strand.
GAAGACGCCTAGTTGTTCCAGAGGAATTTTTTTCCGAAAGAACTGGCGGGTTCCGGCCGGCGGCGTTGCATCGTGTTCAGATAGCGTGAGACGGCCTCTGCCCGGTTGGTGGCTCCGAGCTTGCGCAGAATGTGTTTCACGTGCACCTTCACGGTTCCTTCGGAAACCATCAGACGGGTGGCGATCCGCGCATTGGTGGCGCCATCGGCCATATGCCGCAGAACTTCGATCTCCCGACGGGTCAGAGGCGAGTCCACAACGTCCTCGATCGCCCTGACCAGCACGTTCGTCCCGATACCCGGAACGGGCTCGGCAGGGGTGCCGGCGGGTTTCAGGGACATGTCGTCCTCCGTGAAGGAGGCCATCAGGTCGGAGATACCCGCCGTATAGGTACACAACTGGTCGCGAAGGGCCAGCATCCGGTCGGCGAACACGGCACGCTCGATCGCGTAGCCCAGGCCATCCATGAACAGCCCGATGGCCTCGCGGTCCAGAGTGTCCACGTGCCGCCGGTCGATGTACGCGTCGGCGTGCATGAAGCCGATCACCGACGACATCGACACGATCGGTGCGGCGACGTAGGAACGTGAGCCAGTCACAACCTTGAGCAGGGGATGTACCTGCGGGTTTGTCTGGGCATCCCTGATCAGGATCGGCTGCCGCCGGTGGACCATGTCGGTCTCCAGCACCTGCTGGTCCAGCAGGACCGGGTCCGTGCTGCCGGCCTTCACCATCAGTGCGGCAAGATCCGGATCGCCTCGGACGTAGGCCGACCTCGCCACCCAGCGGGAGTTCTGGATCTGGGACAGCAGAGCACGTCCGAAACCGAGTTTTTCGACCTCGGCGGGAGCTCTGGTTATCAGGTCCTGGACCGTGGAGAGATCCCGCAACCGGCTCAACGTATTGCGTACGTCGGCCAGCGTCGACGTTCGCTGGGCCAGCATCGCGTCACGCAGGGATATCCGGATCTGGCAGAGCCGGGTGAGCGCCGCGATCAGTTCCGCGTGCGCCTGGCCGCCGGTCTGCTCCACACCGGCGGCCAGCCGTTCGGTAAGGGCGTCCTGGGCTGCCGCCAGGGACATCTCCGCGGTGTGCGCGTCCAACGGGGTGATGCTCAGCGGCGCACAGTCCCAGCCGGTCAGCCTGGCTACCAGCTGGAGAATGGAACGCACACGTTCGAGCTCTTTGCGTGGCAGCTCGGGACGGCGGAGGAACCAGTTCTCGCCCCGCGCCGCGCGCGAGCGTCCGCCACCATCACCAGAGCTGGTAATGGACATGATGGCCTCCGTTTCCTCGTCATCGAGAGCCGTCCGGAACACGAATCGCGGTCGGTGCCGCCGGGGCGACGCGCGGGCCGGTCCGCCTGACGCGGAAAGGTGTTGCTTGTCCAAGATTGAATAGTAGGACGACGACGCGCTCCGGGCCAGCAGGTACCGGGTTCCGAGGGGCGTTCCGAAGGGGCGCTGAGGGATGTTGAGGGGGATGCTGAGGGGGTGCTGAGAAGTTTTGTGGTGCCTGCTCCGGCGCTGGTCGTCAGCGTACATCCGTTTGACGCGGCGCCCGGTGCGGGTTGTCCGGTATGCCCTGTCGGCGATCACTGTTGATCCCTTCGGGGCGGGTGGCGGTCACGCTCCGTCATGCTTTTGACCGGCCCGGTGGAACTCCTCGTACCAGCGTCCCCGTATCGGCCTCCCTCCGCGCCGGCGGCTGGAGCCGTCCCGCGAAGCCGAGTCCGTGATCGTCGGTACCGGATGTTGGATAGAGGTGTTGACCCGTTGCCGGTCGGTCCTGGTTGGGTCATGATGCTGAAAAGGCCGCATGTGGCGATCTTGCGGCTGTTGTGGTGTGACCAGGCTGGGCACCGTTGGCCCCGATTCGATCGGGATCCCGGTGTTCCGCCGTTGACGGCCATGCTCCGGCGTTGGTGTCGTCGGTGACGCGGCATCACCGACGTGCCCCTGCTGGTAGCCGACTGTGCGCGACCGTGACGAGGCAATCATCCTTTGTGGCGGCGTGCCGGTGCGGTGTCATCTCGGGAATGGGACAGGCATAGCGGCCAACGCGATCGTGGTTGTCGCGTTCCGCGCCTTATTCTAAGGCGGAATAAAATGATCTCTTTCGAGTTCTCCGAGGAACAGGAGGACTTCCGGCGTGCGCTCGTCCAGTTCACTGAGAATGTACTGCTGCCCGGTTATCGGGACCGGGCGGCCCGTACGGACTACCCGTTCGACATCCAGCGTCAGCTCGCCGATCTCGGTGTGCTCGGCATCGGCCTGCCCGAGCAGTTCGGCGGCACCGGCGTCGAGGATCCGATCACGCTCGGGCTTGCGGCGGAGACGCTGGCCTACGGCGACGTGAACATCGCGTCCGCGCCGGTGCAGGTCGGGCTTGTGGGATCCCAGCTGGCACACGGCACCACGGCCGTGCAGAAGGAATACCTGCCGCGGCTGATCGCCGGTGAGATCACGGTGGCGATCGCGCTCACCGAGCCCGGCTCCGGGTCCGACGCGGGCGCGCTGCGCACGGTCGCCGAGCCGGTGGCCGGCGGCTGGCGGCTGCGCGGTGAGAAGACCGCCATCTCGTGGGCCTGCAACGCCACCGCGACGCTCGTCTACGCCCGCGAGCCGGGGTCCGCGCGCTCGAAGGGGGTGAGCTGTTTCGTCGTCCCGACCGATACTCCGGGCGTGACCGTCAGCCACATGCCGGGGATGGGCTGCCTGCCGCTGGGCTGGGGATCGATCCACTTCGACGAGGTGTTCGTGCCGACGGAGAACCTCATCGGTGAGTACGGCCGGGGCTTCCACAGCGTCATGGGCCACTTTGATTTCAGCCGTGCCGCGCTGGGCCTGATGTGTCTCGGCGCGGCCCGGGCCAGCCTCGACGAAGCCGCTGACTATGCCCTGCAGCGGGAGGCTTTTGGCCGTCCGATCGCCGAGTACCAGGGCATATCTTTTCTTCTTGCCGAGCAGGCCACCTATCTGGAGGCCGCGCGGTGGCTGTGCTATCGGGCGTTGTGGCTGCGCCATGCCGGCCGGCCGCACACCGCGCATGCCTCCATGAGCAAGTGGTGGCCGCCAATTGTCGCCAAGGACGCGATCGAGGCGGCCATGAAGATCTACGGTAATCTCGGCTATGCGACCGAGTTCCCGTTGCAGCAGAGATTTCGTGATGTCATGGCCTATCTGGTCGCGGACGGCACGGCAGAGATCCAGAAGCGCATTATCGCCAAGGACGTTCTGGGCGGGAGGCACGGGAAATGATCACGGTCGGACTGGACGTGCACGAGTCGATTCTCTCGACGAGCCCACGGCAGCGGCGTGATCTGCTCGGTCGTGTCCACGCCGCGGGGCTCGACCACGTGGTCGTCGCCGATCATGTCAGCTTCCACGGCGGCCGGGGCTTCGACGGGCTGGTGTCCGCCACCGCGGCCCTGACCAGCAACGACGATCTGCCCGTGCTGCTGGGCGTCTACCAGCTCGCGCTGCGGCATCCGACCACCGTCGCCCGCCAGCTCGCCTCGGTCTCCCAACTGGCGCCGGGCCGGCTGATTCTCGGGGTCGGCGTGGGCGGGGAGGACCGCTCCGAGCCGCTCAACTGCGGCGTCGACCCGTCGACCCGGGGACGCCGCCTCGACGAGAGCCTGCGCGTGCTGCGTGCGCTCGCCTCGGGCGAGGCGGTCGATCACAGCGGGGAGTTCTTCGAGCTCAAGGACGCGCGGGTGCTGCCGGCTCCGACGCCCAGGATCCCGATCGTGATCGGCGGCTCGTCGGCGGCCGCGGTACGGCGGACCGTGCGCTTCGGCGACGGCTGGCTGGGGATCTTCTGCTCCGCCCGGCGCTTCGCCGCGACCCGCGAGCAGATCGCCGAGGTGGCCCAGCAGGAGGGCAGGCCGCTGCCGTCCTGGTACGGGCTGAACCTCTGGTGCGGGATCGACACCCAGGCGAGCAGGGCCAGGCAGCTGGTGGCCGAGCGGATGGAGCGGCTCTACCACCTGCCCTACGAGAAGTTCGAGCGGCTGGCGCCCGCTGGCACGCCGGAACAGGTGGGGGAGTGGCTGCTGCCCTACCTCGAGGCCGGCTGCGAGCACTTCACACTGGTGGCGACCAGCACGAGCTGGGAGGCCGGCGTCGAGTACACGGCCGAGGTGAAGCGGTACCTGCTCGAGCACGCGCCAGCCTGATCCGCCCCGGGCGCGCCCGGCCCTCGTCCGCCCCGGGCGCGCCCGCGGGAGGCCCGGATGTTCTTACCGGCCGACATCAACAAATTATCAACGCGAAACACCGGCCGAACAAGTAGCGTATGATCATGCTTCCCGCGCGTTCTCCCAGCTCCCGGGGAACCCAGGCCTGCCGCCAGCGGGAAAGCCGTTCTCCGGGTGGGCCGTGGCCTATCCGATGACCTACCTGGTGGCCCACCTGTCGTCGTGAGCTCGTTGCCGTCGGGGGAAAGCCTCTCTTTGGAGGGGCAACTACCCCCCCACTGAGAGATGTGATCCGGCGCACAAAACGGTACCGTTCGTTCCTGGCGCGTTGCCTCGCCGAACTGTTCCCGGCAACGCGAATACCGCAACAATCCCGGTCGGCGATGGCATCACAGGAGGAGATGCTGCCGTGCTGGTAGACCTTCGGACGCGTGCTGGGACAGGTATTGTCCGCGGCCATCTCGTCGAGGATCTCCGCCGGTGGTTGGTGAGCCTGGCCAGAGCGGGCGTGAATGCTCGCGCCCGCTTTTCGCCCTGGATTACCTGGTTGCCGGGACGGCGGCCGTGATGAACCGTGACGCGCCCGCGGTCCGCCGCGTGCGGCAGTCATATCGCCGGCCGACTCGGTGCGTCGACGAAAGGAGGCATGGCATGATCAGTTCCCCGGTGGGCGGCTGGCTCGACGGCGTGGACATGGTCGCTGTGGTGCGCGGGAGTTCGCGTGGGTTCACCGTGCTCGTCCTCGGCGGGCTCGTCGCCCCCGCCGTGGCGACGGTGTCCGGGGCGCTTGGCGCGCTGGTCCTCACCGGCTCGGCCGCGGCCGCTTTCGTGGTGGCGGCTCTGCGTCAGGGAACGACCACCGATGGTGGGCGGCACGGTGCGCTGGCCGCGGTCGGCGCCTATCTGCTGGTGCTTCCGCTGGTACTGCTGGCGCAGGCTGGACGGAATCCGGCGCAGATCTCGATGACTCTCGCGGCCGCGGTGATCGTGGGGTTCGTGGCCGGCTCGGTGGCTACCCGGCGGCGGTCGCCCGGCAGCGGCCGCAGCGGCGGTAACAGCCACAGTGCCGCTGGTAGCCGTGGTGGCGCTGGTAGCCACAGTGGTGCAGCCAACCGTGGTGGCGCCAACCGTGGTGGCGCCAACAGTCGCGGTGGTGCTGCCAGACATGGTGGCGTCAGCAGTAGCGGCGCTACGGCCGGCCGCGGCCGCGGTGGCCGCGTTGGCGTGCGGTCGGCGGGTGAGCGCGCATGAGCGTACCGGCTGTGACCGCCCCGTCGGTTCCTGGCAGCCGCCGCAGGGTGCGCAGGAACAAGGCGCCGAAATGGGTTGGCGCCGTGCGGCGGCCGCTGCAGCAGGGCGGGGAGATGGTGCAGCTGGCTGGGCAGGTTTTCGGCAGCGCGATCCGTCACCCTGTCGGCTACTGGGGTGAAGTGCGCGACCAGATGTTCGAGATTCTCAAGCTGTGCTGGATACCGATGATGGTGTCCTGTACGGCGTTCGGTTTCGGCGCGCCGGGCCTGCAGGGCGGCAACCTCTTCCTGCTCTTCGGTATCCCCGAACGTCTCGGCTCCTTCTTCATCATGGCCAGCGTCCGCGAGTTCGCCCCGTGGATCAACGCGATGGTGGTCGCCGGTGTCATGGGCACCGCGATGACCGCGGACCTCGGCGCGCGCCGGATCCGTGAGGAGATCGACGCGATGGAGGTGCTCGGCGTCGATCCCATCCGCACCCTGATCGTCCCACGGGTATTGGCGATCACGCTCATGACCGGGCTGCTCGACCTGGTCGCGCTCGCGTTCGGTGTGCTCGGCGGTTACATGGCCTCGGTGTGGGTGCTCGGCGCCAACAGCAGCGCGTTCTTTGAGAACTTCTTCGCCAATGCCACCGTCACCGACGTGTGGGCCAGCGTCGCGAAAACGACGATCTTCGGCCTGCTCATCGGAGTCGTGTGCTGCTACAAGGGCCTGCACACCCAGGGCGGGCCGATCGGTGTGGGACGCGCGGTCAACCAGGCCGTGGTCATCTCCTTCGCCGCCATCTGGATCTTCAACTACGTCTTTACAACCATCTTGCTCGGGCTCAACCCCGACATGCAGGTCTTCAAGTAAGGGCCGAGAGCGACCATGACCACCCCAGTGGACAAGCCATGACCACCCCCGTGGACGAGTTCGACCGGCTCGGGCAGCCGCGGGTTGCGGCACCGAAGCCGCAGGATACTGTGATCACGCTGGGCGGTATGCAGCGTGGGGTGAAACAGGCCGTCACCACCGGTGGCGAGATTGCCCAGTTCTCTGCCCGGACCATTCGTGACTTCGGCGACATCCGTCACTACGCCTCGGAGGTCTTCCACCAGGCCGGCATCCTGATACTGTCCAGCGGCCTGATCATCTGGTCGATGCAGTTCATCATGGGGATGCAGTGCGGGTTGGAGGCCAGCTACACCCTCAAGCAGATCGGCGCCCCGCTGTACTCGGGTATTTTCAACGCCTACTGCTCGCTGCGTGAGATGGCGCCGTACATGTACGGCTACATCTTCGCGGCGAAGGTCGGCTGCGGGCTGGTCGCCGAGATCGGTTCGATGCGGATCGCCGACGAGATCGACGCCATGGAGGTCATGGGCGTCAGGTCGCGCAGCTATCTGGTCGGTACCCGGATCATGGCCGCCTGGATAGCGATGCCGTTCCTGTTCACGGTCGGGCTCGGGCTCATGTACATATCGATGTACCTGGTGACCGTCGTGCAGCTGGGCGGGGTGTCCGCTGGTGGCTACAACTACATCTTCTGGCTCTACCAGAATCCGCTCGACTTTCTCTTCTCAATGATCAAGATGTTGTCGATGGGCACGACGATCGTGTTCGTCAGTTGTTACTACGGCTACACCGCCAGCGGTGGATCCGTCGGAGTCGGCAAGAACACCGCGAAATCGATGATGCTGAACATGGTGCTGATCCATGTCATTGGGCTGCTCACCACGCAGCTTTTCTGGGGGCTCAGCCCCAACGCCCCGGACACGATCTAGTGTCCTGAGTCGTTGATTCGTGTGCAGATAGAATGGGCTGGTGCCTGGCCCGAGCGCGGATCCCATCGAGTTGTCGTCTGCTGAGCGTGCGGTGCTGGAGGGCTGGGCCCGACGGCGGAAGACCGCGCAGGCGCTGGCGTTGCGCTCGCGGATCGTGCTGGCCTGCGCGGACGGTGGGACGAACTCGGGGGTCGCGGCCGAGCTCGGGATCACCCGGGGAACGGTCGCGAAATGGCGGGAGCGGTTCGCGGTCGACCGGCTGGAGGGCCTGTCAGACGAGGCACGTCCGGGAGCGCCTCGGAAGGTCACCGACGCCCAGGTCGAGGCGGTGATCGCGAGGACGTTGGAGGAGAAGCCACCGAACGGCGATACCCATTGGACATCGCGGTCGATGGCGAGGGCCAGTGGGCTGTCGCAGTCGACGGTGTCACGGATGTGGCGGGCGTTCGGGTTGAAGCCGCATCTGGTCGAGACGTGGAAGCTGTCCACCGACCCGCTGTTCGTGGACAAGGTCCGTGACGTGGTCGGGGTCTACCTCGACCCGCCGGAGAAGGCGATCGTGCTCTGCGTCGACGAAAAGTCGCAGGTGCAAGCTTTGGATCGCACGGCACCGGTGCTGCCCCTGATGCCGGGTACCCCGCAGCGGATGACCCACGACTACGTCCGCCATGGCACGACCAGCCTGTTCGCCGCGCTCGACCCGACGTCCGGGTCGGTGATCGCGCAGACCTTCCGGCGGCACCGTCACCAGGAGTTCCTGCGCTTCCTCAAGCTGATCGACTCCTCGGTCCCGAAGGGCTACGACCTGCACCTGGTCCTGGACAACTACGCCACCCACAAGACCCCGGCGGTGAAGAACTGGCTGCTGCGCCACCCCCGCTTCCACCTGCACTTCACCCCGACCTCGGCGTCGTGGATGAACCTGGTCGAGCGCTGGTTCGCGGAGCTGACCACCCGCAAGCTGCGCCGATCGACGCACCGCTCGGTCGTCGAACTCGAAGCCGACATCCGCCGATGGATCAACGCCTGGAACAAGGACCCGAAGCCGTTCGTCTGGGCCAAGACCGCCGACGAGATCCTCGAGACCCTCGCCGCCTACTGCCAGCGAATCAACGACTCAGGACACTAGACCACAAGATTGCCTCGCCTCGAATCTGCGGTCAACATTGACCGCAGGCTTGTCGTCCACATCTCAGGAGATCGATTCGTGAGCACCGCCTCCACGAGCATCAGCCCGACCCCGACCGTCTTCGGGGGCGTCGTCCGGTACGACGTCAGGGAGCGGGTCGCCGAGGTGACCCTCGACCGCCCGGACGTGTCCAACGCGATCGACGTGGAGACCGCCCGAGCACTGCACCAGGCGATCGAGCGGGCCGCGACGGACAGCGCCGCGAACGTCGTCCTGCTCCAGGGCGCGGGCCGGCTCTTCTGCGCCGGTGGTGACCTGGCGGCGATGGGCGCGGCACCTGACCGGCCGGCCTTCGTCTCCTCGCTCGCCAACGCGGCCCACGAGGCCGTGAAGGCACTCGACGCGCTGACCAAGCCCGTCGTGGTGGCCGTCCAGGGCGCGGCCGCCGGCATCGGGCTCTCGCTGGTGCTCGGCGCGGACCTCGTCGTCGCCGGCGCGTCCGCCCGGTTCGTGACCGCCTACACCTCCGTCGGTCTGACCCCCGACGGCGGTCTCTCCTGGCTCCTGCCCCGCACGGTCGGCCAACGACGCGCGATCGAGCTGATCCTCACCTCCGAGCCGCTCGACGCCGCACGGGCACAGACCCTGGGGATCGTCTCGGAAATCTGCGAGGACGCCGAGGTCGCCACCGCGGCCCGGGCCGCCGCCGCGCGTCTGGCAGCCCGGCCGGCCCACGCGCTCGGCGCGGCTCGCGGGCTCGTGCGAGCCTCGTGGGCCCGCACCCTGGAGGAGCATCTTGACAAGGAGTCCGAGACGATTGCCCGTGCCTCCGGCGAACAGGAGACGGCCGCGTTGATCGCCAGCTTCCTCGACCGGGGCTGACCTGGCATACCACGGCCGACGTGCCATGAGGGCCGACGTGCCATGAGGGCCGACATGCCATGAGGGCCGACATGCCATGAGGGCCGACATGCCATGAGGGCCGACATGCCATGAGGGCCGACATGCCATGAGGGCCGACATGCCATGAGGAAGGACACGATGACGTCGAACGGGAGCGGAACCGAGGCGGCGGCCCCACGCTACGCCGACTACGCCGCGCGCAGCCGGACCACTCAGCAGCACATCCTCGACGCCGCCGTCCAGGTCCTGATCGAGTTCGGCTACAGCGGCGCCTCCACGCTGAAGATCCAGGAGCGCGCGGGAGTCAGCCGCGGGCGGCTCCTCCATCAGTACCCTCACCGGGACGCGCTCCTGGTCGCGGCCGTACAGCACATCGCCGAGGTGCGGATCTCCTCGACCCACGATTCCGCCAACTGGCCCCGCTCGCCGCACGACCGCGTCGAGGCCGCCGTCGACGCGGTGTGGTCGACCTACCATCAGGGCTACTTCTGGGCGGCGACCGAACTCTGGCTGGCCGCGCGTTACAACGCGCGTCTGGCCGAGGCGCTCGCGCCCAGGGAGTACGCTCTCGGCAACGTGATCAGGGCGGAGATCGACAAGATGTTCGGGCCCGAACTCGTCCGGCACCCCAACTACACTGCTCTTCGCGAGATGCTCAACACGAGCATGCGTGGAGTCGCGCTGACGTACTCGTTCGACCCGCGCGACCCGCTCACGGATCCCCACCTCAAGGTGTGGAAGTCACTGGCCCGCCGGGAGCTCGGACTCGACGCCTGACGATGGATCGATCTCCTGCGGGTAGACGTCGACCCCATCGGAGATGATCGTGAAGGCCGCCCGATCGGTGAGGAACCAGAAAGAAGCAGGTCTCCCCCTACGGGATGAGATCTACGCCCGCATGGCGGCAGCGATCGCCGAAGAGCCGCCGAGAGCCAGCCCGCCGTCCACGCTCAGCACGGCACCGGTGATGTAGGACGCGCGCGGCGACGTCAGCCACAGCACGGCCTCGCCGTCCCTGACGTCGGCGGCGTACCCACGCGCGGTGGTCTGCCCCGACAACCGGGCAACGGCGTCGTCGACCTTCTGCTGGCTGCGGCTGAGCACCGCGACCTGGGCGCCCCGCGCGGCGTACGCCCGCGCGATCGCGAGGTTGATCCCACTCGTCCCACCAGCGACGACGACAGTCGTCCCCGCGCCGGTCACCGTGCCACCCGCGGTTGCTCGTCCATGCGCTCGCCCAGGCGATGGAGCGTCCTGAGCGGTCGCGCGACGTGTCGGCATTCCGTTCTTCTCGCCCTGTTCACGGCAGGCGACTCCTATTTTACAGTCAACTCTGACTGTAAAATAGATCGCAGCGCGCCGCAAAGAGGAGAGAACCGTGTCAGACATTGACATCACCCGTCGCCACAGCCTCGGCGACATTCCGCGACGGACAGCGCAGCGCTTTCCGGGTAAGCCGGCGATCATCGACGGCGCCACCACCCTGACGTTCGCGGAGTTCGAAGCCACGGTCGAGCGGACCGCGGCGGCGATCGCCGCTGCCGGCCTGGCGAAGGGCGACCGGCTCGCGCTGCTGTCACACAACTGCTGGCAGTTCGCGGTGCTCGACTTCGCCGCCGCCCGGGTCGGCGTCATCCTCGTCCCCGTCAACTTCATGCTGGGCGCCAACGAGATCGCCTTCATCCTCGACCAGTCCGGCGCGAAGGGCTTCGTGGTCGAGGCCGCCCTGCTCCCGGTGGCCGAGAAGGCGCTGGGGCAACTCGACGGGACCCAATCGGCTGTCGAGGTACGCGTTGTCATCCCGCTGCAGGGCAAACCCGTTCCGGCGGGCTGGAGCGGCGTCGCCGGCTGGACGTCATACGACGGCACGGCGCCCGACGTCCCCGTCGCCGACGACGACCCGGTCCGGATAATGTTCACCTCCGGCACCGAGTCGCGACCCAAGGGGACGCTGCTGTCGAGCCGGTCACTGATGTGGCACTACGTCTCGTGCGTCGTCGGCGGCGGGATGACCGCCGACGACGTCGAGTTGCACACCCTGCCGCTCTATCACTGCGCCCAGCTCGACTGTTTCCTAGGCGTCGACGTCTACCTCGGCGCCACCTCGATCATCCTGCCCACGCCGGACCCGGGCACCGTGCTGCGGGCGATCGAGGAGTACCGGGTCAAGAAGTACTTCGCGCCCCCGACCGTGTGGATCGGTCTGCTGCGATCCCCCGACTTCGGCACCCGCGACCTGTCCAGCCTGCGGAAGGGCTACTACGGCGCCTCGCCGATGCCGGTCGCCGTCCTCGAGGAGATGCGGCAGCGGCTCCCTGACATACGACTCTGGAACTTCTACGGGCAGACCGAGATCGCCCCGCTCGGCACCCTGCTCGGCCCGGAGGACCAGGTCTCGCACGCGGGGTCCGCGGGGCGGGCGGCGCTCAACGTGGAGACCCGGATCGTCGACGACGACGACAGTCCCGTACCGGCCGGGACGATCGGCGAGATCGTCCACCGTACGCCTCACGCTACGCTCGGTTACTACCAGCAGCCGGAGAAGACAGCGGAGGCGTTCCGCAACGGCTGGTTCCACTCCGGTGACCTTGGCTACCTCACCGAGGACGGTTACCTCTACGTGGTGGACCGCAAGAAAGACATGATCAAAACCGGTGGTGAAAACGTCGCGACCCGCGAGGTCGAGGAGGTGATCTACACTCTCGACGGGGTGGCCGAGGTGGCCGTCTTCGCGGTGCCGCACCCGCGCTGGGTCGAGGCCGTCACCGCCGTTGTGGTGCCGAAGCCCGGAGTGACGCTCACCCCGAAGCAGGTCTCCGAGTATGCCCGCACCAGGCTGGCCGGCTTCAAGACACCGAAGTACGTCGTCGTGGCCGACGCACTACCCAAGAATCCCTCAGGGAAGATCCTCAAGCGTCAGCTGCGTGACGAGTACGCTCATCTCGCCGATCACGAAACCACCGCTGACGCGAGCTCTCGTCCGCACCGAAATGCCCGCCCGACCCGGGGCTGACCCGAGATATCTGGTGGGCCGACTTCGCCGCGTGGCGGTGTTGTGAAGTTGGTGCTGGGGGATTCCGCGATATATCTGCCGACCCGGCAGCCTGCTTTTCGGTGGCCCCTCTCATCCGTGGCCAGCCGTCAGGCCTGTGATATAGGACACCCTGCGCAGTGACGACCGCCATGGGGAGCGGTCTTCGGCAGGGAAGTATCCGACGGGGTGACGAACGAGGAGAGCGCGTCAAGGGCCGGGATTGGCCTCACCGAGCCAGGGGCCGGACGATGCCGGAGCCTGTCGGGTGGGGTGCTTCGGCGTGGCGGGCGCGCGGGGGAGTGAGGTGGCCGCGCGCCCGCCGGCGGTTACAGGATTTCGATGTTCGAGATCTTCCAGTGGCCGTCCTGGTTTTCCAGGACCAGCCCGAGGTGTGCCGGGCCGGAGGAGTTGGACTGCTGCGCCGAGGAGCTCTGCGCGGCCTGGTCGGCCAGTACCAGCACGTCGGCGCGGTTGCCGTTGAGCGCTGTCACGCCAACGGCGCGGACGGTCGTGGTGACGCTGACCCCTCGCGCCGGGGCCTGCTGCAGCAGCGGCCGATAGAGCTGTTCGTACTGGTCGGTCGCGCTTCCGGTCAGGGAGTCCTTGGCGGCCTGCTCGGTGGCGGCGACACTGTTCGGGTTGACCGTGAAGACCGTCTCCACGGTCTTGCCGATGTCCTGCATCAGGGCTGTCGTGGCGGCGGAGTCGACGAAGGCGTCATTGGTCGACAGGGGATGACGACCAGCCCTGTCCGCGTGCACACCCAGCGCGACGGCCGCTGTGACCGCGGCCGCCAGACCCGCCACGAGAGCTACGAGAACCTGGACGCGGGCGAGCGCGGGAACGGCGGGCACGGTGGATCGCCTCCGCGCGCCGCCACCGGGGGTGCCCGGCCCCACGCGCGGTTCACCGGTGGCGGCCGCGGGGCTGTCATCCGCCGGTTTTCCGGTCGCCGCGTCCAGGGCGGACCCGTCGCTCTCGCCCCCGTCAGCGGACGACTCGGGCACCTCGGGCACCTTGGAGGCGCCGGAAGCGTCGGGCGTGTCGGGCGTGTCGGGCGTGTCGGGCGCTTCAGGCACCTTGGAAGCGTCGGGCGCCTCGGGTGTGGTCAAGGCGTTCGACGCGCCGTCCCTGGCTTCGTGATCAACAGTGGTGTCGACGCTGGGGTCGACCGCGAGGTCGACATCGCTGTCGCCGTCGCGCCGCTGTCGGTGAGAGGGTCGCCGCCGCCCCGGTGCGGACGGATGCGTGGTGGCCCTGTCGGTCCGGGAACGGTGAGCGGATGTCACAGGGGCGTCCTTACAACTGTGAAGTGACCGGATGACGTACCGGGTGATGTCATGTCCCCGCCGGGACCGTCTGGATGGAGCTGAGCTTCCAGCCGGCGGCTGTCCGTGTCACGTCGCCGGTCAGGCGGGTGCGTTCGGTGGTGGCCGGCTGTCCCTCGGGGACCGAGCGGATCTCGATGACCGCGATCACCTTGGCGGTGCCGGCGTCACGGTCGAACGCGACAAGACCGCCCTGGATGAGTCGCGCGGTGCTGACGGTCTTGGTATCGGTGATCGTTTTGGTGATCTGTGCGCTTTCCTGCCGGACCTTGTCCTGAAGGGCTCCCGTCGAGGCGGCGGCCCAGCGGTCCAGGCTCTCCGCCGGCTCCCGGTAGTCCACCGTGTTGAATATGACCATGCTGTCCTGCCCGGCGGTCATCGCGGCATCGCGGTCGGCCGTGAACGTGGCCTTCGCGTTGCCGCCGGATTTTTCCTCCGCCCACCAGCGCAGACCCTGCCAGGCAGACGCGGCCACAGCGATGATGAGCAGGCCCGCGAGCACGAATCCCGTGACCTGGCGCGCCCGGGGATAGCGGGGTGCCGCGTCGCCACGGCGGGAGCGCTGGGCACGCCGGGAGCGCTGGGCGCCGCCGGTGGGGCCGGCGGGCCGTGCCGGCTTCCCGTCGGCCCCGGGGCGGTCACCGGGCTGCTCCTGCTCCTGTGCCTGCCCCTGCCCCTGCCCCTGCTCCTGCTCCTGCTCCTGCCGGATACTGGTGTCGTCCTCCGCGTCCTGGTCCTGGCCTTCGGCCTTCCCGTTGTCGGCGGTCTTGCGCGCGGTCAGTCGAAGCGCCATGACCGATGAACCCTCCTGCCTGCCTGGCTGGTGACCGTGCTTTCGTGGGCATCGATCTGTTCAGCCGGTGTCATGCCGACGGCGCGGCGTCCTCCGCCGGAGTCCGCCGTCCGTCCGGGGACAGCGAATCCTGAAAGTAGTCCGCTCCGCGCGTCAGTGGAATCTCTCTCGTGGAGAAGTTCCGCCCTTCTATGGGGTGACTACCGGCGGTGCGCGCGGAGCCGGGGCGCCGGCACACAGCGGCGGTGGGACCGACGGGCGTCGAATCACCTGCGTCGGCGTGCCGCGCGGGTACCGAGCCGCTTCCCGTTCTCCAGCCGTCGTGTTTACAGGCTGGTTCTTCCCCGCTCGCCTGGGAGCCGGCGTTCCGGCTGTTATCCAGGCGCCCGCTTCCGGTCCATCGACAAATCCAGTAGTGTTGTCAACAATAGTGATTGTTGTGTATTTGTTGATTGTAATTTATGGTGCGATGTGATTTTTTGATGCCGTCCATCTGTCCCACAGGCTGCCCCGTCATCTGCCTCAGTGCCTGTCCTGGCGCTGTTCACCTGGCGTTGTCGGGGCAGGTGTGTCATAGGGGTGAGCGTCGTCAAGGTGGTGCTCAGGACATCTGCTGTCATGGTGCATCCGGGGACGGTAGGGCCGGGCCTACCTGGTAGGGTGGCTCTCCCCCCTGTCCCACCCCAACGGGTAGGTCAATTCCTCCCCGGGGATGTCGCGACCGTGCTTCCCACTGGAATAGGTTCATGACCCAATAAAGATCCAATCCGTCTGATGAGCCAAGGGCTCCCCGCTCCTGAGCGCGCTGAAAGCGAGCGGGGTCCCTTCGACGGCGGGTCTGCGGACGTGGTACACCGCCAAGCCGACGCAGGGAGACAGATGACGCACCAGGTTGCGGCCGGGCCCAGCCGGCACCGCCCACGTTCCAGTCCCGCTGTCACGAACGTTATGATCAAATTCCCGCCGTCTCTTCAGCGGGTGATCGTCGATGTCGGCCAGAGCGGGCAGCTGCTCGCGCAGCTGGTGTCCACGGCGGTACGGCAGCCACGCGGGTACTGGGCGGAGACCCGCGACGAGATGTACGCGATGCTGCGCTTCTGCTGGCTGTCCTGCACGCTCGCAGTCGGTGGCTTCTGCTTTCTGATCGGCAACTACGCCTACAACATCCTCACGCTACTCGGTGCGCAGAACCGGCTGGGGACCGTCTTCGTCTTCGCCAGCGCTCGCGAGATCTCCCCCTTCTGCACGGGTATGGCGGTGGCCGGGGTCATGGGCACCGCCCTGACGGCTGACCTGGGGGCTCGGCGTATCCGTGAGGAACTCGACGCGATGAAGGTCCTCGGCCTCGATGCCATGCGCGTTCTGGTACTTCCGCGGGTCATCGCCATCACAGTGATGACCGCTGCCTTCAACATTGTGGGTGTCGCTGTCGGTGTGGCCATGGCGATGATCTCTGGAACCGTGATCGGTGACACCTCCGCGGGCTCCTTCTTCTCGGTCTTCCTGTCGAACGTGACGGTGCCCGATCTGGTCGGCACGGTCGTGAAAACTGTTCTGATCGGATTTTTCATCGGTATCGTCTGCGCCCAGAAGGGCCTTAACGCCCGAGGCGGTCCGGAGGGTGTCGGGCGCGCCGTCAACGAAGCTGTCGTGCTCTGTTTCGCAGCCGTGTGGGTAATCAACTTCGTGGCCAACGCAGTGCTGCTCGGTCTCAATCCTGAGATGTTGGTCAACCGGTGAGAAGGAAGGTCCTGCTGTGGCTGTGATCTCCGAGGAGACATCAGATCCGGGGGCGAAGAAGAAGCCCGTTCGTGTTGGCGGGTCCACCTCGGACGCATACGGTGGCGGTCAGGCACTTGTTACGGACCTCGGTGAAGCCGCTTTATTCGCGGTTCGTGCGTTCCGTGACATTCCCAAGACACGCCGTTATGCTTCGGAGGTCTTCCGGCAGACCGGAATCATCATTCTCTCCAGCTCGGGGATCATCTGGTTCATGATGGCGATGCTCGCCGCGGAGATCTCGCTGGAGGGGCACTACCTACTGCGCCAGCTCGGTGCCGGTGGATATACGGCCGTGTTCACCGCGGTGTCGGACTACACGGTTGCGCCGGAGATGTGGGGCTGGATTCTGGCGGCCAAGGTCGGTTGTGGGCTGGTCGCGGAACTCGGCTCGATGAGGATCAGCGAGGAGATCGACGCGCTGGAGGTCATGGGTCTCGACTCGATGTCCTACCTCGTCAGCGCGCGTCTGCTCGCCGTCATCATCGTCACGCCCTTCATGTTCATCGCCGGTACCGGCATCATGTACATCGTCAACTACGTACTCAACGTCCATGTGTTCCACAGCGTGACCCAAGGCGCCTATCTCTCTGTTTTCTGGACGTTCCTCACTCAGACGGACGTGCTGCTCTCGCTTGTTGCCGGCGGGATCATGGGAACGATGATCGTACTGATCGGCTGCTTCTACGGATACACGGCGAGCGGCGGCCCGGTCGGCGTGGGCAAGAACACGGCGAAGTCAATGGTGATCAACTTGATCATCGTCAGTGTCGTAGGTGCGATCTTTCAGCAGCTCTTCTTCGGCGGCTTCACCCGTGCCCCGATCGGAAACTAGGTGCTCACTATGTGGAGGATGTCCCGTGCCCGCTCGTCGAGCTCTCCTTTACGTGTTCTCGGAAAGGAAGCCTCATGACAGCAAGTAACGAGTTCGTAGACGATGTCGCGAACAACTGGTCACCGGTGACGGTGACCGGCGAGCAGCCGACCACATCGGAGCTGCGGCAGACCGTGCAGATCCGCGATGTCCACAAGTCCTTCGGCTCGTTCGACGTGCTGACCGGGCTCACGCTGAACTTCGTCGACGACGCGATCACTACCGTTCTCGGGCCGTCAGGTACAGGTAAGAGCGTTCTACTGAAGCACATAGTCGGCCTGCTCGAACCCGACCATGGCGAGATCGTCGTCTTCGGGCAGAACATCTGGGAGATCAGCGAGCACGAACGGCAGGAGATCCGTAAGAGGTTCGGTGTCCTGTTCCAGGACGGTGCCCTGTTCGGCTCGATGAACGTCTACGACAACGTCGCCTTCCCGCTCCGCAAGCACACGGACAAGCGCGAGTCGGAAATCCGTGAAATCGTGATGTCGAGGCTCGAGGAGGTTGGTCTCTCGCGGGCCGCCACCCAAGGCTCCGGGTGAGATTTCCGGCGGTATGAAGAAGCGAGCCGGATTCGCCAGGGCGCTGGTTCTGAACCCCAGCGTGGTTATGTTCGACGAGCCGGACTCTGGGCTGGATCCGGTACGTACCAGCCTGCTCAACGACCTGATCCTCAAGGTACACGCCGAGCACGGTGGCACCTACGTCCTGGTCACTCACGACATTCGCACCGCGCGCAAGGTGAGTGACTACGTCGGCGTGCTCTGGAAAGGCAAACTGATTCACTACGGCGAGACCGAGGAAGCATTCAACTCTGACATGCCATTCGTTCGCCAGTTCCTGTCCGGAGACTCGGTGGGCCCGCTGGGGATGGACTGAAGAAGATGTCTCGACGAATAGTTCTCATCGTGGCGCTGGTGGGCGTCGTCATCGGCGGCATCTTCTGGCGTGGCGGTGACGACTACAAAGTGAAGTTACTGATACCGTCGGCGGCCCAGCTCGCCGACGGCTCACCGGTCTGGGTCAACGGTGCCAAGGCGGGTTCGGTGCAGTCCCTGGAGGTCAAGGACGGCAAGGCCCTCGTCACCGTCTCCCTCAACGATGGCTACGCGCCCCTGCGCGACGGCACGACATCCCGGATCGAGTGGAACTCCGCGCTCGGCGAACGCATGCTGACCCTGTATCCGGGGCCGGCGGGGAACACGACGATTCCCAAGGGCGGCATGATCGAGGGCAAGTCCCTGCAGATCGAGGTCGACCAGGTGCTCGCCGTGCTGGACAAGCCGACCCGTGACAAGATCACCTCGCTCGTGACAGAGCTGAACCAGACGGTGGACGGCCGGGAACCGGATCTCAACGCGACGGTCAGGAGCGCAGGATCGAGCGTGCAGGCGCTCGGGTCGATTCTGGAGGCGGTCGGGCGCGACGGCCCGGCGATCCGCGCGCTGGTCACCCAGCTCCAGCAGATGGTGGCGATAGGGGCCGACCACCGTCAGGATCTCGCTTCGGTGGTCAACGATCTGACCAGCGCGACCGGCGCGGTCGCCAGTCAGCAGCAGCAGCTCTCCGACGGCCTCAAGGAACTGCCGTCAACGTTGCAGACCGCGAAGGGCACCCTGGACCGGGTTCCCAAGGCGGGAGAGCCGACCATCGCGTTGCTCCAGGATCTCAAGCCGGCCACCGACAGACTGCCGTCGGTCGCCAGGAACCTCAGTCCGGTACTGACCGAGCTGCGGCCCAGCGTCGCCGAGCTACGCCCCACGCTGGTGTCGGCCCAGGGGCTGTTGAAGGAGACCCCCGGACTGATCGACGTCGCCCACGAGGTCGTTCCGCCAGCCCAGCAGTTCGTGCAGGCGGTGCAGCCCGCTGTCGCCTTCCTCCGTCCCTACACGCCCGAAGGGATTGGGATGTTGCACAACTGGGGGCAGGCGTTCGCTCCTTATGACGGGGAGGGACACGTCTGGGCGGGACTGCTGGCGCCGGGCACCAACGCTGTCGACGAGAGCGTGGTACAGCCACCCGGATCGCGGCGCAATCCTGAGCCGTATCCCGGCCAGCCGGTCGGCCAGCCGGTCGGCCAGCCGTGGGTGGACGCGACCGGAAGCGGGATCCGATGAGCGCGGCTCTCGCCGGCCGTCGCCGGACCGTCGCCATCGCGCTGGTGACGGTGCTGGTGCTGGTGGTGGGCTGGCTGGTGCTCAAGCCCGGGGACGACAGGGCCATCGTGACCGCGACGTTCGCCGACGCCAGCCCCCTCGTCGCCGGCAACGCGGTCAAGGCGGGGGGTGTGGAGGTCGGCACGGTCAAGTCCATCGACCTCGAGGGCGGCCTGGCCAAGGTACGGATGGCTCTGGACCGCAGCGTGCTGCCCCTGCACACCGACGTCCGCGCGACCATCACCACCCAGGACCTGCTCGGTGAGCGGTTCATCCGGCTGGAGCGCGGGTCGCCGTCGGCACCGGTGCTGTCCGAGCCCCTGATGATCCCGCAGACCCAGACCAACCGGGTGGTGGACCTGCAGGACGTACTTAACGCCGTGGACACGCCGACCGCGTCCGCGCTCGGCGCGCTGCTGACCACCGCTGGTGAGGGCCTGAAGGGGCAGGGCAAGCAGGCCGCGAACGCGATCACCGCGTTGGAGCCGGCGATGACACAGACCAAGGATCTTGTTGCGATCCTTGACGAACAGAACGAGCTGTTGACCAGACTGGTGGACAGTGCCCAGCCGGTGGCGAGCTCGCTGGCCACCGACAACGGGCAGAGCCTCGACCGACTGGTCGGGTCGGCCACGGACACGCTCGCGACCGTGGCGGCCAACCGCAAGGCCACGCAGGACTCCCTCGTCCGCCTCCCGGGGACCATCGCCAGCGCGCGCGCCACTCTCGCGCAGCTGGCCGGTGTCTCCGACCCGGCGACCCGCACGTTGGCGTCGCTGCGTCCGGTCACCGACGATCTCAGCGACATCACCGGTGAGCTGCACCGGTTCGCCGACGCGGCCGATCCCGCGCTGGCCTCCCTGCCGCCGGTCCTGGACAAGGCCAACACCCTGCTGGACGAGGCGGCGCCGTTGGTGAAGGCACTGCGCCCGGCCACGCCGGACCTGCTCACCCTGTCGTCTCACCCTGTCGTCATCGGTGCAGACACTGATGGGGCAGGCACTGAGCCTGCGGCTGACCAACCTGATGGAGTTCCTCAAGGGATGGTCGATGGCCACCAGCGACTACGACGCCATCAGCCACTACTTCAAGGCGATGGTCCCGCTGTCACCGAAACCGCTGGGGCAGGTCGTCGGCGGGATCGTCAACCCGCTGCCGGACGCGCCGATCCCCAGCCTGCCGCTGCCCGCGCCGCCGGAGCTGCCGCTGCCCGGTAAGACCAACGCCCCGGCGACGTCCGCCGGCAGCTGGCAGACCGGCGCGCAGTCAGCCACCAGCGGGGGCAGCGCGACCGGGCTGACCGAGCGGCAGGAGAACTCGTTGGTCGGCCAACTGCTTGGGGGGCTGCTGTCATGACGACACCGGAGCTGCGCGCGCGGACGCGTTCCTTCCGCGCGGGCTTCGTCGTGTTGGCCATCCTGGCAGTGGTCCTGTACCTGACGTTCAAGGCACAGACCGGACTGCCGTTCGCGCCGACGACGACGGCGAGCGCGTCGTTCGGCAACATCCACTCGCTGCGCGTCAACGACGACGTCCGTGAGATGAGCAAGCGCATCGGCCGGGTCAGCAAGATCGACTACGTCAACGGTGTCGCGTTGGTGACCATGGAGCTCGACGGCAACGTCAAGGTCTACCAGGACGCGCACGCCGAGATCTGGGACGTCTCGGCGCTGGCCAGCAAGTTCGTCGAGCTTGACCGGGGCACCCAGAGGGCCGGGGAACTCGGTGGCCGGACCATCGAGGCGACCCGCAATGTCGACTCGGCGGACCTTTACCAACTGCTCGACGTGCTGGACCAGCCGACCCGGGACGCGGCCACCAGGACGATCCGCGCGCTCGGCGGCGGGGCCGCGGGCCACAGCGACGATCTGCAGGACCTGCTCAAGACCGCCCCCGACCTGCTCGAGGACATCGGTACTGTCTCCCAGGCGCTCGCCTCCGAGCAGGCGGACCTCCCCACGCTGCTGCAGGACGTCGACCGGCTGGCGGGCCGGCTCAGCGACCGGCAGCAGGAGATCGCCTCCCTGGTCAGCCAGTCCGACACGACGTTGCGGGCGGTGTCGGTGGACGGGGGCAAGCCGCTGACCAACACCCTGGAGCGGCTGCCGGCCACGCTGGACACGGCCAAGCACGCGCTGGACTCGCTGAACACACCGTTGGCCGACACCGCCTCGGCGGTGCGGGATCTCGAACCGGGCGCGGGCGCGCTCGCCCGGTCGGAAACCGACGTCCGTGGCGTGCTCGTGGAGGGTGTACCGGTCGCCGGCAAGGTACCGGGCGTGGCCGAACAGGCCGTCCCCGCGGTCGAGGACCTTACGCACACGGTTTCGGATGCCAGGCCGCTGGCGTCGCCGCTACGGCGGGCTATCAGTGACCTGAACACTCCGTTGCGGGTCCTGGCACCATATGCACCCGAGATCGGACAGCTCTTCGTTCGCGGCCAGAGCTTCGTCTCCGAAGGACCTGTTCCGGGTGTTCGTTACGCTCGGCTCAGCGTCAACCCTGGCCTGGCTACCGTCACCAACGGTCTGCTTCCTTCCGGGAACTACGCCCAGAACCAGTACCCCCGGCCCGGTGAGGCCTCGAGCGACCGTGCGCAGGGGCTGCCGTCAGGCATTCCGCTGGTAGGAGGCACCCGATGAGCGCTTCGCGTCGTTCGCAGCTGGCTCGTGCCATCCAGCACGGAAAACTGGGAAAGCTGGCGTCGAACCGGGCCCTCGGTGTGCTGGTGTTGATCACGCTGCTCCTGGTCGGCGTCGCGGCCTTCAACCGCAACCGCATCTCGGTCACGCTCCACTCCGGTGACACGGTCAAAGCCGAGTTCTCGAGGTCCTACAAGCTCGAGCCCTACCGGAGCGTCGTCAAGGTCGCCGGCGTGAAGGTCGGGCAGGTCACCGGCGTGAAGGTCACCGACCGCCACACCGCCATCGTGTCCATGAAGGTGGACAAGGGGGTACTGGGGAAGATCGGGGACCAGCCCTCGGCGTCCGTGCGACCGACGCTGCTGGTCGGCGGCCTTTACTACGTCGAGCTCGCCCGCGGAAGCGCGGGCGACGCCTTCAAGGCCGGCCACACGATTCCGCTGGAACGCACGACCACCCCGGTCGAGCTCGACTATGTCCTCAGCACCATCACTCCGGATGCGCAGAAGGCCATTCCGAGCACGGTCGGACATCTGGATGCGACGTTGCGTAACGACGGGCAGGAGGAGCTGCGCAAGCTCATCGCGGACGCGCCGGACGCCCTCGAACCGGCCGGAGTGGTGCTCAACGCAGCCCGCGGCACCCGTCCGGACGTCGACCTGACCGGGGTGGTCACCGGCCTGCAGCACACAGCGGCGGCGCTGACCAAGCAGGACGGTCAGCTCGACTCGATCATCACCTCGTTGGCGACGACCTCGTCGGCGCTTGCGGACGAGCGTCGTCCGCTGGCCCAGACGGTGGCGGACCTGCCCCAGACGCTGCGGACCACCCGCGCTGGCCTTGCCGATCTCAACCCCACCCTGGACAAGCTGACCACGACCGCGCAGGAGTTCCGGCCAGCGGCCCGCCAGCTCGACCCGGTACTGGCCAAGCTCGACCCGGTGCTGGAACGCACCCTGCCGGTGGTCACCGACCTGCGGGCTCTCCTGCAGGACGCCCGGCCGCTGGTGGACCGGCTGGTACCCACTGCGCAGAACGCCACCGGGGCCCTGACCGATGTGCGCGGCCCGGTGCTGGACCGGCTCAACGGCCCGATCACGAAGGCGGTGCTCTCCCCGTGGCACGGCACCGGCATCTACGACGGCGGCGGTAACGACCACCTGCTCTACAAGGAGGTCGGCTACCTGCTCTCCGACTGCGCGGAGGTCTGGAAGTTCCACGACAGCAACGGCGCGGCGGGGCGGCTCATGGCCGGTGTCGGGGTCAACAGCGTCGGCGGGACCACGGTGGTACAGCCGCTGGAGAGGTACCTGGAGTCCCTCGGCCTGCAGCAGCCCGTGGGGCCGCAGGAGGGAACCCGTGAGGGTGCTTCCGGTCTGATCCCACCGCCCGCGGCGGGAACCAACGCGGGCGGGCCGGGTCCGCTGCTACCCGCGATCAATCTTCCGCTGGTGTCGGGGAGTTCTCGATGAGCATGTCACTGAGTCGTCGATGGGAACGGATCCGGACGGTTCCGGGCCTCGGCCGGGATGTCGGCGCGCTGACCGTGCTCATCGTGTTGGGCATCGTGGCCGCCATCGTCATTCAGTCCAACCTCAGTCCGACGCTCCCGTGGGCCAAGAAGTCGATCGTGAAAGCCGAGTTCGCGTCGGTTCCCGGCGTGAACCCGGAGAGCTCCAACCTGGTCACGATCGCGGGTGTGCGGGTCGGGAAGATCGCGAGCTGGGAGGTGACCAAGACCGGGACGGCCATCCTCAGCATGGAGCTCGAGCCTGGTCACCCCGTCTATGACAACGCCCGGGCGGTGCTGCGTCCGAACAACGCGCTCAACGAGATGTCGGTGGAGCTCAACCCGGGCGGGCCGCCCGGTCACCCGTTGCCGTCGAAGGGCGTCATTCCGTTGCGGCAGACGATCCGACCGGTGCAGGCCGACGAGGTGCTCAACCATCTTGACGAGCGCACTCAGCTGGCCCTCACCGATCTGCTCGTCGAGTCCGACGTCGCGTTGGCACGCTCCGAACAGGAGCTGCCCGCGGGCCTGGCCGCGACGGACGGCACGGTCAACCAGCTGCAGCCGGTGGTCGAGGCGCTGCAGACCCGCCGGGAGAAGATCAGCCAGCTCGTGACCGCGCTGTCGCAGATCTCCACCGCGGTCGGCGGCAACGACCAGCGGGTCGCCCAGCTGGCGACGGCGACCCAGCAGACGCTGGAGACACTGGCGGGCAACGACGGGCAGCTGCGCGACAGCCTCGCGCAGCTGCCCGGCCTGACCGACCAGCTCCGCAAGACGTTGACCAGCACCCAGGAGCTGACCAAGCAGCTCGACCCGACACTGGACAACCTTCAGAGTGCCTCCGGCGAACTGCCGAAGACGCTGGAACGGCTGGAAAGCACCGTCGACAAACTGGGGAACACTGTCGACGCGGCGAAGCCAGTGATCAGCAAAGCCCGGCCGGTGGTCGCCGACCTGCGTCCGATGGCCGACGACATCGACGGTTCCCTGGTCAATCTCAGGCCGGTCACCCGTAACCTCGACCGCGACACGAGGACGGTCGTGTCCTACCTCACCGACATCCAGGCGTTCGTGTACAACACGTCGTCCGTCTTCGGCGCGGGTGATGCTCAGGGCAACATCATCCGCGGGCATCTGATCGTGCCGCTGCCCGGTCTCGGGGTGCTGCCGAAACAGGAACCGAACGGCTACTTCCCCGGGCCGGAGAACGGTCTGCCCACCGGCACGCAGCAGGGAGGCCAGAGCCGATGAGACACGTGCTGACCGGGTCACTGGGCCGGCTGGTGACCGTCCTACTCTTCCTTGGCGGGAGCCTCGCGATCCTGCTCTACCTGTCCACCGGTGCCGGGGTGCGGATACCGTTGATCAGCGGCAAGGAGTACACCGCCGTCGCCGTGTTCAAGGACATCGACAACCTGGTGACGGCAAGCCGGGTGCAGATCGCGGGTGTGCAGGTCGGCCAGGTCCGCGAGGTCACTCGCCAGGCTGACGGAATGCGGGTCAAGTTCTCGGTGGACGACAAGGCCGCCCCGCTCCACGAGGGGGTGGCCGTACGGTTGGGCGAGCGCTCACTCGTCGGCGAGGGTTACCTCGACGTCACCGACGGCAAGGGCAAGGAGCTCCGCTCCGGAGCCACCATCCCCGAGGACGGGGTGAAGCCGAGTGTGCAGCTGGGCGACATACTCGCCAGCCTGGACACGGACACCCGCGATGAACTGGGCAGTCTGGTCCGGTCGTTGGGGCAGGGCACCGACGGCCCCCAGCAGGACGTCTCCGGGATCCTGGACGGCCTGGGTGACCTCGGCCGGGAGGGGCACACCGCCCTGGACGCCATCGCGTCCCAGTCCGAGGATCTCAAGGCGCTGGCACAGGAGACGTCCACGGTGCTGCGGGCCCTCGACACCGGGCAGGGGCAGATCGCCACCCTGGTGAGCAACGTGGACCAGCTGACCCAGGCCACCGCGGGCCAGCAGCAGGCGATCGAGGACGTGCTCCGGCAGGCGCCCGGAGTGCTCGACAGCGCCAAGACGGCGTCCGGCACCCTGACGAAGCTCTCCGGGGCGTTGGCACCGGTCGCGGCCGACCTGAAGACGGCCTCTCCGCTGCTGACCGACGCGCTGGAGCAGCTACCCGCCACCTCAGCGGATCTGCACGGGCTGCTCCCTCCGCTGTCGGGGACGCTCGACCTGGCGCCCGACACGCTCAATCGCGTGCCCACCCTGGGCACCGATGTCCGCAACGTCATCCCGCCGGTGCGGACAGCGTTGCGGGATGTCAACCCGATGCTCGCGTTCATCAAGCCCTACGGGCCCGAACTGTCGGCCTTCTTCGCCAACTTCAACGCGATCATGCAGTACACCGACGAATCCGGAGCTCACTACGTCAGGCTGACACCTCTGGTCAACACATACTCCGTGCAGACGCCCGTGCCATATGAAGTGCTGACCTACACCAACCCGTACCCGGCACCAGGCACGGGCGCGAAGCCCGGTCCCTTCAGTGGGCCCTACCCGAGGGTGGAGCGGGACCCCGAATGAGGGTCCGCAGGCCCGCCATCCGGCGCTCGGCGGCGCGGGGGACTCGTCCCCCGCGCCGGCCGGGCGTGCCGCGCCGGCTGCTGGCATCCCCGTTCCGGGGGGTGCGCTGGCTGCTGGCGCGGCCGCGGCCGCGACTGCGGCGTCCGTCCGTGCGGGCCTGTGCCGGGTTCGCCGTCGTGCTGGTCGTGGCGCTGGCGACGGGGGTGGGGCTCACCCGGGTCGAGTCGGGCGTCCTTCCTGCCCGCCGGGGATCCGGCACAGCGCGCGTTACAGGAGTCCGCGCGTTCCTTCGGCGGCGATCCGATCGTCATCCTCGCGGAGTCCGCGAACGCACGTGAGCTGCTGGGCGCCGAGGAGATCACCAAGCTGGTGGCGTTGGAGGGCGACCTGGCGCAGTTGCCCGACGTCGCCGTGGTCTACGGCCCGGGGACCATCCTGAACCAGATCGCCGGCGCGGCGCAGAACCTGCTCGCGACCATCTCCGGCAAACGGG
Source organism: Candidatus Protofrankia datiscae (assembly GCF_000177615.2). GTDB lineage: Bacteria > Actinomycetota > Actinomycetes > Frankiales > Frankiaceae > Protofrankia > Protofrankia coriariae. The sequence continues at coordinate 2,451,344 of NC_015656.1, forward strand.
ACGCCCTGCGGGCCGAGGCCGAGGAGCAGGCGCGCGCCGCCGGCCGCTCCGACGCCGAGGTCACCCAGGCCGCGGACGCGGCCGTCGCCCAGTACGACCTGCGCTACGGCAGCCTGCTCGTGCGTGGCCTGCCCGCCGGGCTGCCCACGCTGCGCAACCCGTCCTTCGTCAACGCCGTGGTGTTCGACCAGGACGGCTCCCCCCGCCAGCAGTGGCGGTTCGTGGTGCCGTCGCCGAACGCCGTCGCCATCCTGGTCCGTCCCCGGGAGGGCCTGGACCAGGCGGGAACCGAGCGGTTGGTGGCCGCCGCCCGAAAGGCCGCCCACGGCGCCGGGCTGCACACGAGCAAACTGACCGTCACCGGCATGCCCGCGATCGCCGCCGATCTCGGCGGGCAGGTGCGGCGCGAGATCCCGCTACTCGGTGTGCTGGCTCTCGGGCTGATCGTGGCCTGCTATCTGTTCGTGCCCTGGGTGCGCCGCCGCCACCGGCTGCTGCCGCTGACCGCCACGCTCGGCGCGACAGCGCTCACGCTCGCGGCCCTCGGCTGGCTGGGGCATCCGCTCTCCCTCGGTGTCGTGGCCTTCCTGCCCATCCTGGTCGGGATCGGCAGCGACTTCCCCGCCTACCTGATCCGAGGCGCCGAACCGCGGCGGGTGATCGTGGCGGCGCTGGCCAGCGCCGCGGGCTTCGCCTCGCTGGGACTCTCACCGGTGCCGTTCGTCCAGGACCTCGGATGGGCGCTCGCGGCCGGCGTCCTGCTCGCCGTCGGGCTGGGCTTCCTCACCCGGAGCCGGGTCGTCTACGCCACGGCCGAGCCGGCGGCGGGCGACGCGGCAGGCCGTGCGGTGGGCAAGGAGAAACCGGCGCGGACGATGTCGCGGCCGCGCCGGGCAGCCGTGCTGGTCATGCTCGTTGCCGTCGCGGGAGCAGGCTGGTCGGCGCTGGCGTTCCTCGACATCGAGGCCCGGCCGGACCGGCTCGCCGACGGTGTGTCCACACTGGCCGACGCGCAGCACGCCGAGAATGTGCTCGGATCGGCCGGCGAGGTCCAGATCCTGGTCCGCGGCGCGGACGTGACCACACCACAGGCACTGGACTGGATGCGGCAGGCCGAGGACTCCACCATCCGCCGCTTCGGGGACGACCTGCATCCCATCGTGAGTCTCCCCGACCTGCTGGCCTTCCTGGGAACCTCACCGACACCCGACCAGATCACGGCCGGGCTGGAGCAGCTCCCGCGCTACCTCGCCAGCGCGGTCGTGCGTGCCGACGGCCGGCAGGCGGTAATCAGCTTCGGCGTCGAGCTGGAGGACGTCGCGCGTCAGCAGACCCTGCTGCGGGACGTGCGGGCCGCGCTGCCCAAGCCACCGGAGGGGCTGACCGCCGAGCTGGTCGGGCTGCCGGTGGTGGCTGCGCGCGGATACGAGCTGGTGTCCAACGACCGCTACCCGGCGAGCCTGCTCGGGATCGTGGCGGCGGGGCTGGTGCTGTTGGTGGGCCTGCCCCGCCGTTCCGAGGCGGCGCGTGCCGTGCTGGCCGCGGCGCTGGCCACCGGGTGGGGGCTGGCCGGGGCGTGGCTGTGCGGCATCGCGCTCACCCCGCTGACGGTCACGCTGGGCTCGCTGGCCACCGCCACCGCGTGCGAGTTCAGCGTGCTGCTCGGCCAGGGGTACGCGCGCCGGTCACCACGCCTGCGCCGGTCGGTGGCGGTGGCGGCGCTGGCCGCGTCCGCCGGCTACCTTGCGCTGGCGGCGTCCGGCCTGTCACTCATCCGGCAGTTCGGTATCTTCCTGGCGGCCACGGTCGGCCTGTCGCTGCTGGCGGCGTTCGTCGTCGTCCGGCTGTTCCCCGTCCGGCCGGCGGCCGGGCCGCGGGCCGACGGCGCCGACGGCGTGGCGGTGCCGGATGCCGTGCCCGGCGGGGCGGTGCCGGACGACGGGCGCGGCGTACCGGCGCCCGACAGCGAGCATGAGGCGCCAGCGCCGGACGGCACGCCCAGCGCGGCGCGGACGGAGGTGAAGGTGTGAGGATCGCGCTACCGGGCCCGCTGGGCCGGTCATGGGCGCGCGCGGTTCTGGTGGTGCTGGTACCGCTGGTCATCGCCGGGCTCGCGCTGCTGATCGTGCCGCTGGTGACCGGGCTGCCCGGCAACGCGGCCTTCCGGGTGGGCGGCACCGTGGTGACCAAGGACCAGCTGCACGACCGGGTCGAGGTGCTCAGCGCGCTCTACGGGATCCGCGAGCCGGTCGGCGGCAGCGAGCTGGAGCAGTTCCGGCGGGACATCGCCAAAGCGGTCGCGGTGAGTAAGATCCTGGACAACGCCGCCTCCGAGCGTAAGATCGTCATCGCGGACAAGTCGGCCCGGGACACCCTCACCAAGATGATCGACGAGCAGATGGGGTCGGGGCAGGACGGGCAACGTGCCTTCACCGACCTGCTGGCCAAGCTGAAGGTGTCTGAGAACGACGTCCTCGACGAGGTCGGACGCCAGCAGCGCACGGCCAGGCTGTTCCAGGAGGTGACGGCGCCGGCGGTCGCGACCGTCACCGACGACCAGCTGCCCTCGTACTACGAGAGCCACCGGGCGGACTTCGCCGTCCCCGCGCAGCGCCACCTGCGCAACATCGTGGTCGCCACCAGGGAGGAGGCCGACCAGGTGGTGCGGCGCGCCAGGGACGGCGCGGACTTCGCCGCCCTCGCCGGTGAGACGTCGCTGGACGAGTCGACCCGGAGCAGCCAGGGCGATCTGGGGTTCGTCACCGCCTCGCAGCTGGATGCCGAGTACGCCAAAGCCGCCTTCGCCGTCCCCGTGGGCTCCGTGTTCGGCCCGGTGCAGACCCGTTACGGCTGGAACGTCGGCCAGGTTCTCGAGGACAGGCCGGCCAGCCAGCCGTCCTTCGAGCAGGTCAAGGACCAGGTACGGGACGCGCTGCGCTCCGAGCGCGCGGTCGCGACCTGGCGGACGTGGCTCGCCGACCGGATCAGGGCGGCGGACGTGGAGTACGCCGACGACTACCGGCCCGCGGATCCTGACGCGCCGCCGCCCGACGACTCCGCGACGCTTCCGCAGCCGGGCATGAGCGGCAGCCCGGCGCCAGCGGCCTCTTCTCTCTCAGGGTCCCTGCTGTCCCTGCCGTCTGCCTCCGCCCCGCCGTCGCTGTCGGCTCCGCCGTCGCTGTCCCTCCCCGTGGCGCGATGATCGTTGGGGTGCTGGCGCAGTTCGCGTTCGCAGCCGCGTTCTTCGCCGTCGGACGGTGGGGGCAGCGGAATGCACCCGCTCTCGTCCCCGTCTCCCTCTCTCCGGAGGGACGGGCGAAAAGGGAGCGCTCCCTGCGCCGGGGGGCACGTTCCTGCAAGATCATTTCTTTGCTCTTCGTCGTGCTCGGTGTGGTCGGGGCGGTCCTCCCCGGCTGATCAGGGAGCTGGGAAGGGCCAGGGCGGGAGGGCTGGCGGCCTGTGACAGCTCCGACGGCCACGGGGACCGCCGGCGGGGGAGCGGTGGCCGGGCCGGCCCTTCCCGGTCAGTGCCGCTGCAGTCCGGTCACAATGATCTGCCGGGCCTCGTCGGCCAGCGGGTAGGGCACGAACAGGGTGAACCGGTTGATCAGGTCGTCGAAGCGGCGCCGGAGCTCCGTGACGACCGCGGCCGGCTCACCCACCACCGCGAACGTGTGCAGCACGGTGTCGTCCACGATCTTGGTCATGACGTCCCACTCGTTCTGCCTGGACAACCGGTGCAGCTCCGTGTGCAGGTCGCCCCAGCCGTGCAGTTCCAGGACGCCGCGGTAGGCCGGGGTGGCCCCGTAGAAGGCGACGCGCTCGCGCACCGTCCGCACGGCCTCGTCATAGCTTTTCTCGTCGATTCCGGTGGCCACCAGTCCCGGGTAGGACAGGGTGAACTGTTCCCGTCGCCGGCCGTTGTCACGAAGCACCGATTCCACGATGGGGAGCGTGACCTCCCGCAGATAGCGTTCCGTGGTGAAAGAGTGCACGAGTATGCCGTCGGCGACCTCCGCGGCGACCGAGGCCATCTTCGTTCCGACCGCGGCTATCAGGACCGGTGGCGGGCCGTAGGGGTTGGGGCCGGGATTGAACAGCGGTGTCATCAATGTGTGCTGGTATATGTCGCCGCGGAAGTCGAGCGGCTCCCCGTGGTGCCAGCTACGCCATATCGCCCGCATGGCCAGGACGAACTCCCGCATCCGCTCGGTCGGCGCGGACCACGGCATGCTGAAACGGCGCTGAATATGTGGTTTGATCTGAGAGCCAAGCCCCAGCACGAACCGGCCGGAACTGAATGTCTGGAGGTCGTTCGCTGTCGACGCCATGGTCATCGGGTTGCGGGCGAATGCCACGGCTATGGCGGTACCGATTTGTAGCCGCGGTGAGCGGTCCGCGGCCAGCAGCAATGGTAAAAAAGGGTCGCGGCCGACCTCGGTCGCCCACACCCCGTCGTATCCGATCCGTTCGGCCGCCGCGACCTGGGCCGAGATGCCAGCGATATCCGCGCCGCTGGTCCCGTCCGAGGATCCGCCACCAATGAATCCGTCAACCAGCACTGTCAGCTCCTCCTGATCGTCACGACGACAGTTTCAGACCTGCTACGGGGTCGACGCGCTCCGCCCGGATCGACTGCCGTGCCCTGACGGCCCGGCTGTCCACCGACGGGCCGGCCGGTCGCGGGTACCAGCGAAGATCATTTTCTTCTCCCGGTCGGCCTGCCTGGCCGTGAGAGGTCGACCGGCGTCTCGGCGGACGGGGTGAGGGGCGCCGTCGCGATCAGGGCAGGGCCGACGGGCGGCCGATCGTGGAGAATTGGCTCCGATGGCGAGAAGTAAATCAGGAGTAACTTAATGGGTCAACAACTCCACCTCGTCCGGCGATGCGCGAGGCGGTGCGCGAAGCGGCACACGGCGCTCCCCGGACGCGGGCTGGACGTCTGGCTGGGGGCGTTGCCGTCGGATCGTGCCGTCAGCTGCCGTCGGTGGTGGGGAAGTTTGAGTAGGACCGGTATCCGCGTGAGACGGCATGGTGGGGGCGGACAGTGAGTGAGCATGGCGGTAGAGGGACGATCGCGAGAACTCCGCGTCCACGCAACCGCAGAGCTCAGATCATCACTGCTGCCAGTGAACTGTTCTATCGTTTCGGTTATCACAACGTGGGCACCGAGGACATCGCCGGCGCGGTCGGGATCACCGCCGGCGCGCTCTACCGGCACTTCCGCAGCAAGGAGGAGTTGCTGGTGTGCGCGCTGACCGACAGCTTCGACCTGGCGGCGTCCGTCGTCGACCGGCATCACGATGGCCAGCTCACAGCCATGGTGCAGGACCTGGCCGAGACCGCGGGCCGGCGACGCGACCTCGGGGTGCTGTGGAGCCGGGAGAGCCGCCATCTCAACGACGAGCAGCGGCAGCGGATGCGGGAGAGGTTCTTCGCCTTCCTGGCGGGCTTCGTCGTCGCCCTGAACGACGTGCGTGACGGGCTGAGCCGGGACGACGCGGAACTGCTGGCATGGTGCGCGCTCGCCGTGCTCACCAGCCCCTCCTACCACGGGGTCCCGGCCGCCCCGGAGACGATGGTCGCCCTGCTGCGCAGGATGGCCCTGTCGGTGTGCACCGTTGACATCGCCGGTGTGTCCGGGCAGCCGGCTCCGGAGCCGGTCACCACCGAGGCCGGGCTGTCACCGCAGGGGCGGCGGGAGGCGCTGCTGGTGGCGGCGGCCCGGTTGTTCAGCATCCGTGGTTACCAGACGGTGACCATGGAGGAGGTCGGTGCCGAGGTCGGGGTGACCAGCGCCGGCGTCTACCGGCACTTCACCACCAAGGCCGACCTGCTGATGGCGATCGTCGCGCGTGCGGCCGAGTCCCTGCAGCTGGGCATCGCTCGGGCGCTGGCGGCCGCCACGACCCCGCAGGCCGGCCTGGAGAACGTGGTGGCCGCCTACATCGACTTCGCGATGGCGCACACCGATCTGGTCAACGTGCTGGTCGCCGAGGTGATGAACCTTCCGTATTGGAACCGTCACAGAATTCGTAAGGCGCAGCACGACTACGTTGCGGAATGGGTGTCCCTGATGGCGGCCACGCGCCCGGATCTGGACCGGACCGCGGCGCTTTTCCGCATCCACGCCGTGTTGATGGTGGTCAACGACGTAGCGCGCACCGCTCACCTGCGAAGCCAACCAAAAGTAACAGAAAAACTTCGTTTGGTAGCTGCTCATATCCTGCACAGTTAACACTGTGTCGACGGTGGCCGCCGGCCTCCGTCGCGGGCGGGCGGCCGTGGCGACGGGCCGGTGCTCCGAGGTCGACCCGAGAATCGTATCCGGAGAAGCCTTGACGAAGTGACCTGAATCACCTACGTTCTGTCCCGAAGTAAATGTGGCAACACATAGATCCGGTCTCTGGAGCTGTTGTCCGGCCCCCGCGAGGGGCGCTGGGCCCTGGGGGCCGCGCCGTCGTCGCGATCGGTCCACTTCGGACGTGGAGGACAAGGGACAGTGGCGTCACCATATTCCACCACTGCGTTAGCCCAGGCGGATCTTCAGATTCGCCAGAAGAAGCTGGTCACGGCATTACACACGGCGGTGGACGCGGCTCCGGTCGAACCTGGCAGCCGTTCGGCCGCGGCGCTCACCGCGAGACTCGAGCGGATCGAAGGTGAATCCATCGACGCGGAGGTCCGGGGCGGGGAAGCGGCCCGGGCCGGCGCGCTGCTCGCCGAGCTCAGCGCCGTGCAGAACGATCTGCGCGAACACATGTTCGGTATGCCGTTCCGGGTGCTGAGCCGCATCCGGGAGGAACTCGCCCGGATACGCCGGGCCACGACTTCCGCGGAGGCCATCGCGTCCGCGCCGGCAGCCCTGTGCGCGGCCGGTGGATTCGACCGGGCGATGATTTCCAGCCTGCGCGGCTCGACCTGGCTGCCCGCCGGGCTGCACGTCGGGGCCGACGCCGACAGCGCGGTCAACGTGGCGTTCCGGGACTTCATCCAGGACCTGCGGATTCCGTTGACCTCCGCCATGCCGGAAGCCGAACTCGTCCGGCGCAGGGTACCCGCGCTGATCCAGCACGCGCAGTCCGAGCCCCGGCTCTTCCGCCCGTTGGTCGAGGTGTCCCAGACCCGGGAGTATGTGGTCGCACCGATCCTGGCGAATGGTTCGGTCGTCGGCTACCTGCACGCGGACGCCTATTCCTCCGGGCGCCGCCTCACCGGTTACGACCGGGAGCGTATCCAGATCTTCGCCGACGGCTTCGGCCTGATTCTTGAGCGCACGGTGCTGCTCGAACGCCTCGCCCTGCAGCGGGAACGGATCGCGAAGGCGTTCTGCACTGCCCGGATGATGACCGAAGGACTCAGCGCCGCTCCGGTCCGGCTCGTGCGGCAGAGCACCCCGGCGGCCGAATCCAAGCCGCCGGTGTCACTACCGGGCATGCTCGCGGCCTCCGCACCTCGTCTCCCGGACGGACTGACCCCACGGGAGCGGGAGGTGCTCGCCCTGTTGGCCAGCGGGGCGACCAACGCACAGATCGCCGATCGTCTGACCGTTTCCGAAACCACGGTGAAATCACACGTGAAACACATCCTGCGCAAGCTGCACGCGTCGAACCGCGCCGAGGCGATCGCCCGGTACCTGTACCTTGCGCGCAGTCAGGACCGTGCCTTATGACCGCCGACCCGGACCGGAAGCCCGGCATGTTCCCGGCGCCCGCCGGCGCCCGAGGATGGCGACGCCGCCAACGCGATCTCGCGACCCGCATCGACCTCATGCACGACGAGGTCCGGGCCGCCCTCCACACGGAGCCGACAGCATCCGTCATCCCCGACGATCTGGCGACGTCGGCCGAGGTCGTCTCGACCCTGGCCGGGCGCTGCATCGACCAGCTGCGGGCCACCGCCGGCACCGACGGCATCACCGCCGCGGACGGCGACACCAGCCTGCAGCTGTGCCATCTCATCCTGGATCTCCAGGAACTCTCGTTCGACCTCTACCAGCACGACCTGAACCTGTGCACCCGGCGGTTCGCCGACTGCGCCGCGGGGCTGCAGCGCCTGCGGACGCTGCCGAGCTCGGCCGACCTGCTCGACCAGGTGTGCGAGGAGCTCGTCCACCGGTGCGGGTTCGGGCGCGCGGTGCTCTCCCGGGTGGAGGACAGCGCCTGGCATCCGTGGATTGCCTATTTCAGCAACAGTGACGAGTTCGAGTCATGGTTCGTGCGCTGGGTCGACCGGCCGATCCCGTTGGAGGGCATGACGCCCGAGACCAGGCTGCTGACCGACTGCCGGCCCGCGGTCGTGTACGACACCGCGAACGCGCCCGTCCACCGGCCGATCATCGTGGAGTCCGGGCGTTCCAAGTCCTACGTCGTCGCCCCGGTGATGCGCGGGACGGAGGTCGTGGGTTTCCTGCACGCGGATCACCATCCGTCCTCGCGCCGGGTGGACGAGGTCGACCGGGACGTTCTCTGGATGTTCGCGGACGGCTTCAGCCACATCTACGAACGAGCCGTGCTGGCCGAACGCCTGCGTACCCAGCGCAACCACGTACGGGAGATCCTGTCGTCGGCAGTGGAGATGATGAACGACTTCTGCGACGCGGGCATCGATCTCTCCCGGTACGCGGGTATCGGAGCCATGCCCGGCGACGGCGCGCGGCCCGCCCCGGTCGCCACCGCGCACACCGGCGGGGATCTCACCGCGCGGGAGTCGGAGGTTCTGGAGCTGATGGTGGCGGGTGCCACGAACAGCGTCATCGCGGAAACCCTGGTCATCGCCGAGGAGACCGTGAAGTCGCATGTGAAGCACATCCTGCGCAAGCTCGGCGCGGTGAACCGCTCCCAGGCGATCGCGGGCTCCCTGGGGATGACCATGCGTGAGATCGAGGCCTGAAAACTGGTCACAGCCGAAAAGCCAATATGCAACGTAACAAAAAGTTACAATGCGTATTGGTTTTTCTAGCACCTGGAACCACAGCCCCCGACAGGGAACCCCGCTCCTCGATGGGGACCGCGGCCGCGGTGGCCGCGGTCCCCGCAGGTAGGGCATCGTGGCTGGTGTCGCCAGTGACGCCCACTCTCGCGTTGCCGCCGGCATCCTGTTCGCCGGCGGCAACGCGAGCAGCGGCTACGGAGCGCGAAGCAGGCCGAGGACCTGGTCGGTGGTCAGCCGAGCAGACCGAGTTCGGACCGGCCGAGCAGGTCGTAGGCCTGGTCGGTGGTCAGCGGGTGGAACGGTCCGCCACGGGCGTCCCGGTAGAGCCGCTCCAGGACGTGCCCGCGCCGGAAGGCCGAGCCGCCGACCAGGCGGAGCGCGGCGTCCGTCACCTTGATCGCAGTCTCGGTCGCGGCGACCTTGGTGACGTCGACGAACGCCGCCCGCGCGATCGGGTTCCACTCGGCGTCACGGCCCTCGATGAGGATCCGGGCGGTCGTCTCCAGCGCCCGGGCCGCCGTCTCCGTCTCCAGCAGAATCTTGCCAAGCCCGTACTGGATGTAGCCGATCCCCTTCAGGGCGACGTCCTTGCCCTCCTGCGTCGCGCCGAGGGACTTCTTCTTGAGGATCTCCCGGGTCTCGGTGTAGGCCTTCTCCGCGAGGCCAAGGTAGACACCGGAGAAGCTCAGCGACGCCCACTCGAACTCGCCGAAGAGGCCGTTGCGGAAGTTGCCGCCGTACGCCGAGGCCGGCACGTGGACCTTGTCGAAGACGAGGGTGTGGGTGCCGGTCGCGCGCATCCCCAGGGTGTCCCAGGTCTCGACGATGCTGACCCCGGGGCTGTCGATCGGGATGACGAAGACGGACTCGCGGGACGCGTGCTCCTGGAAGTCCTCGGGCAGTTCCCCGGACGGGTCGGTGACGGTGGCGTTGAAGGCGACGATGTCGGCCCCCAGGCAGAGGGTGGCCCAGGTCTTCTTGCCACTGACGTGCCAGCCGCCCTCACCGTCGGGGACCGCCACGGTGTCGGCGAGACCGGTCAGCCCGGCCCGGTCCTCGCTGAAGGGCCCACAGACGATCTTGCGCTCGTTGACGACCTCGGCGAAGACCCGCTGCCGGGTCTCCTCGTTCAGCAGGCCACGGAAGATGCCGATCATGGTCTGGTGCATGTTGAACGCCAGCGCGATGGCCGGGTCGCCCTTGGCGAGCTCCCTGGACACCAAGGTGGTGGTCCAGATGTCGGCGCCGAGGCCGCCGTACTTCTTCGGGACGGCCAGAGCGGGCAGGCCGCTCTCCTTGTAGATCGGCACGAGCTCGGTCGGAAAGCGGTTCTCGGCATCAGCCCGTGCTCCGGCCTCGGCAAAGTGCTTCGCCACCGAACGGGCTATCTGTATCACCTCGGCTTGTTCGGCCGGGGTTATTTCCGCGTCGTGCTTCCCCATACCGCAACTCACTCCCAACCATCGACGACCATGTGCTTGCGAAGCCGTTGCGAGCGTAATCGCGCCGCCGCCGGCCGGAATCTCCCTGCGGGAGAGATTCTGCCCTTCAACGGGGTGACACCCGCCGGGAACCGCCTCCTCCCCGGGGGATTCGGGAGCCGGTCACGCGCGCGCCGCCCCGGGCCGGGTGCGGTCCGCGACCACGGCTGCCCGGCCTCCGTCATTATCGGCCCTTCCGTCATTACCCGGGCACGGTAAGCTGGCCATCGCCGACCAGCGGATGATCGTCCGCGATCAGGCTATCGTGGCGGTGTGCGCCGCCGCCGGCCTGCTGGTTCACGCGAAGGAGCACCGGTTCACCCGAAGGAGCACCGTCTTTACCCCTGGGGGATGAGGCGCCGGCCGTGAACTGGTTCTACCGTTGGGACACCTACCCGCCGATCGGGCCGGCGGTGTCTTTCTTGAGCTTTCCCGGATTTTCCGGGACCGCGGGTACGCAGGAAAAGCTTGATCATACCCGTCGGTCCGGCGGAGCCGACCCACCGCGGCTCCGCCGGACCGTCGCTCGTGGGTGTGACCGTCGCCTGACCCTGGTCGGGCCAACCGGGATCGGAACGGAGCGCGTCGATGAGCCGAGTCACCGAACACGCCGAACACTGGGCGCAGGGGATCACGAGTGACACCGATGTGGCGATCTCGCTGTACACCGACAGCGACTCGGAAGCTCCTCGTTTCGAGGTACTTGAGGCGGTCACGACCACCGGGGGAGGCGGGTCGCGTTCCGTAACCGTCCTGTGGCACCAAAGTGGCGAGCACCCTGCCGGATACCAGGACCCGTCAACCGGCGACGAAAGTCTTTCCGTTCGGGACCAAACCTGGCGGTTGGCCGACGCCGACGGCAGAATTGACCGTGAGCCGGCCACCTGGAACGACGCCCCGGTATTTCAGCGGATCGGGCCGCCGGTCCCCACCCCGCACTCCTGGGAGAAGGATGCCGACCCCGGTTCGTCGGTCTGAACAGGCGGACCGAAGGTGACACCACTCCGCCGATCGTGGAGGTACCGGTGACATTACCGCATGCATGGCACCAACGGCTGAGGCTGCCGGCGGTGGCGGCGCCGATGACCGACGTGTCAGGCCCCGATCTCGTGATCGCCGCCGCCGTGAACGGCATCATCGGCACTTTTCCCACCCATAACGCGAAAAGTGCCGACGAACTGGAGGAATGGCTGTCGCGCATTACCGCGGCGACAGGGCCCGCCGGGTCCGCGCAGGCCGCCCCGGTGGGCGCCAACCTCGTCGTGCACCGGTCCAACACGCGGCTCGCCAGCGACCTGGACAGCCTGCTGCGGCATCGTCTGGAAATCGTCATCACCAGCGTAGGTTCTCCCGCGGCGGTGGTCGGGCCGCTGCACGACGCCGGCATCCTGGTACTGGCGGACGTGGCGAGCATACGCCACGCCCACAAGGCGATCGAGGCCGGGGTGGACGGCCTGGTGCTGCTGTCCGCCGGCGCCGGCGGACAGACCGGGTGGGCCAACCCGCTCTCCTTCGTACGGGCCCTGCGGGACGACTACGACGGGATCCTGGTCCTGGCCGGCGGCATCAGCGACGGTTACGGCGTGTTGGCCGCCCGCGCCGCCGGTGCCGACCTGGCCTATCTCGGCACCCGCTTCATCGCCACCACCGAAAGCCTGGCCTCCGACGCGTACCGGCAGGCCGTCGTCGCGGCCACTCTCGACGACATCGCCGCATCGGTGCAGGTCAGCGGCCTACCAGCGAACGTACTCAGAAGCTGGCTCGAAGCCCAGGACATCACGCCGACCCCGCCCGCAGGGGGGGCCGGCGACGCTTCTCCCGGCTTCGCCCAGGACCGGCTGCTCGCCCAGCAGAACGTCTGGGCGGCTGGCCACTCGGTGTCCGGCATCGACGAGGTTCTCGACATTCCGAAGCTGGCGGAGCGGCTTGCCCGCGAATACCAGCAGGCCCAGGACCTGCTGCTACCGGCGGCAGCGAACGGTATTTCCAGAAGGTGGAGGTAGAGCACGCATGTGGGGCACGCTGCCAACGGTTTTCGATCGGGTCACCCTGTACTACGCCGATTCAACGGCGATCATTGACGGTGATCGTCGGCTGACATACCGGCAGACGCGGCAATGGGCCAACCGGGTTGCGAACGGGCTCATCGCGTTAGGGGTCGCCAAGGGGGAGCGGGTCGGCCTGCTGCTGCCCAACGTCCTGGAGTTCATCCCGTCCCAGCACGGCATCTGGAAGGCCGGCGCGGTGCTGGTGCAGCTGCCGACTCGGGCCTCCGCGTCCGGCCACCGCAGCAACCTCAAGCAGGCCGAGGCGACCACGCTCATCTACCACGCGCAGTTCGACTCGACCGTCGCCGAGGTGGTGGCCGGGCTGCCCAACCTGCGCCACGTCATCCGGCTCGACGACGGGCGCGGGCCCGCGGAGACCACCGTCGCCGGTGTCGTCGACTATGCGAAGCACTTCGAGTCGCAGTCGGACACGGCCCCCTCGGTGGACATCGACGAGCACGACGAGGCGTACGTGCTGTTCACCTCCGGCAGCACCGGCGAGCCGAAAGGTGTGATCAACTCTCATTTCACCTGGGCGCACTACAGCATCACCGCCGGTCTGGAGATCGGTGACATCAGGCCTGGTGAGATCTTCGCCCACGGCGCCCCGCTGACCCACTTCACCCAGATCTTCGTGCTGCCGACCTTCCTGCGCGGCGGCACGAACGTGATGCTGCCGGGACTGGACGTCAACACCCTCCTCGAGAAGATCGAGAAGGAGAAGGTGACGGCCACGGCCCTGGTCCCGACGATCATCTATCTGCTGCTCGACCACCCGGACCGGAAGAAGTTCGACCTCTCGTCGCTCAACACCATCGTCTACGCGGGTGCCCCGATCGCTCCGGAGCGTCTGCGTGAGGCACTCGACGTGTTCGGCCCGATCTTCATCCAGGCCTATGCCGGCACCGAACCGGGGTACGTCTCCAGCCTGCGCAAGCAGGACCACCGGGTGGACACCGAGAAGGACATCAAGCGGCTGGCGTCGGCCGGTCGGCCCCTGCCGTACGTGTCGGTGACCATCCAGGACGACGACGACCGCCCGCTGCCCGTCGGCGAGGTCGGCGAGGTCACCTCCAAGCAGCTCGGCCAGATGCTCACCTACGTCGACGCCTCGCGTAACGCGGAGGCGCTGCGCGACGGCTGGGTACACACCGGGGACATCGGTCACCTCGACGAGGACGGCTTCCTCTACATCGTCGACCGCAAGAAGGACCTGGTGGTCAGCGGTGGGTTCAACGTCTTCCCACGGCAGGTGGAGGACGTGCTGCTGACCCACCCGGCGGTCGCCCAGGCGGCTGTTTTCGGCATTCCGCACCCGAAGTGGGGCGAGGCCGTACACGCCGTCGTGGTCGCCCGGTCCGGGCAGCAGGTCGACGAGAGCGAGCTGATAAACCACGTCAAGCGCGAGCTGGGCAGTGTGCCCGCGCCCAAGTCGATAGAATTCACCGACCAGCTGCCGGTCAACCCGGCCGGGAAGGTCGACAAGAAAACGATTCGCGCGCCCTACTGGGCCGGCCGGACCCGTCAGATCGGATAGCTCCGCCGCCCCTCGGCCGGTGTTCACCCTGGCCGTCTGATCAGGGTGAACACCAGACCGATCGGCGCGAGACGAGGAAGAACCCCCAAGCCATGGGAATGACGATGAGTGCTCAAAGCAGTACCGGCCATCCCGGCCCGGAGACTTCCGTGGTGGACCCCGCCCATTTTCGCGACGTCCTTTCGCGTTTCGCGAGCGGGGTCGTCGTCGTGACGGCGATAGTCGGGGACAGGCCGGCCGGCCTGACCTGCCAGTCGTTCACGTCGCTGTCCCTGCAGCCGCCGCTGGTGCTGTTCTGCCCGGCCAAGTCGTCCACGTCGTGGCCTTCGGTGGCGGCGGCGGACAGCCTGTGCATCAACATCCTGAGCGAGGGGCAGGACGAGGTCAGCAACGGGTTCGCGCGCAGCGGCGCGGACAAGTTCGCCGGCGTCGGCTGGACGCTGCTGCCCAACGGCGCGCCGGCGCTGGACAGCGCCGTCGCCCACATCGGCGCCCGGATAGCCACGGTCTACGACGGGGGCGACCACCACATCGTCACCTGTCACGTGGAGTCCCTCCAGACCCCCGGGGAGCGCGATCCGCTCCTCTACTACCGGAGCAAGTATCGGCGTATCCGGTCGCTGGACTAGCCTGGCTGGCCGGCATCACAAGCCATCCGCGTCCAAAGGAGGACAAGGTGTCCGTACCGCATTACGGGTTGTTCATCGACGGAGAATGGGTCGACTCCGCCGAGAAGTACGAGATTCGCAGTCCCGCGACGGACGAGCTGGTGGCAACGGTCGCCAAGGGCGGGACCGCCGACGTGGACCGGGCGGTTGCCGCCGCCAAGGCCGCGCACGAGGCGGGGCAGTGGCGGCGTACCCCGCCGCAGGAGCGTGCCGCGGTGCTGCACGCGGTCGCGGACCGCCTGGAGAAGCGGCTGCAGGAGTTGGCGGCCCTGCAGACCCGGGAGAACGGCGCGACGATCCGCGTCACCGGGGCCCTGCACCTTGGCCTGTCCATCGCCCAGCTGCGTTACATCGCCGACCTCGCGACGACCTACGAGTTCGAGAAGAACGGGCCCGAGATCGGGCCGATCCCGGCCGTGGGTGTGCTGCGCCGCGAGCCGCTGGGCGTGGTGGCCGCGATCGTGCCGTGGAACATCCCGCTGCTGGTCATCGTCTGGAAGGTCGGCCCGGCGCTGGCCGCGGGCAACACCGTCGTGCTCAAGCCCGACGAGCACTCGCCGCTGGTCGCGCTCGAGCTGGCCAAGGAGTTCGAGGCCGCCGGTCTGCCCAAGGGCGTGCTGAACCTCGTCACCGGTGACGGCGACCCGGTGGGCGCCCACCTCAGCGGCCACCCGGACGTCCGCAAGGTGGCCTTCACCGGGTCGACCGAGGTGGGCAAGAGCATCCTGAGCAAGTCCGCCGACACGGTCAAGCGGGTCACCCTCGAGCTCGGCGGCAAGGGGCCGAACGTCGTCCTCGACGACGCGGACGTGCCACTGGCCGTCGACGGAGCGCTGTTCGCGGCCCTGGCCAACAACGGGCAGGCCTGCGAGGCGGGAACCAGGCTGCTGGTGCCGAACAGCCTGAAGGAGGAGTTCCTCACCAGGCTGGTGGAGCGGGCGAAGACCCTCAAGCTCGGCAACCCGCTGGACCTCGCCACCGACGTCGGCCCGGTGATCAGCTCCGGGCAGCGGGACCGCATCCTGGGCTACATCGAGTCCGCCCGGGCGGACGGCGCCACCATCGCGCTCGGCGGCGGGGTGCCGCAGGGGCCGGAGTTCGCCACCGGGAACTGGGTGGAGCCGACCATCGTCACGGACGTCACCAACGACCAGCGCATCGCCCGGGAAGAGGTCTTCGGCCCGGTGCTGACCGTGCTGACCTACGACTCCGTGGACGAGGCGATCAAGATTGCCAACGACACGAACTACGGCCTGTCGGCCGGGGTGTGGGGACGTGACGAGTCCCGGGCGCTGGACGTGGCCCGGCAGCTGGACGCCGGCATGGTCTACGTCAACGACTGGCACGTGATCAACCCGGCCTACCCGTTCGGCGGCTACAAGCAGAGCGGCCTGGGGCGCGAGGGTGGCCCGAACGCGCTCGACGCCTACACCGAGCAGAAGTACATCGCGGTCGACCGCAGCGGCGGACTGGAGAACCGGGCGGCGTTCGCCCTGGTACTGGGGACGCCGCCCGCATAAGTGACGGGCCTGAAGGAAACAGCGCGGTGCCGACACCCTGTCGGCACCGCGCGCCGATGCCGACGGCGCGTCCATCCGGCGTGAGCCGGGTATGAACGACTGCCGTCGCCGGTGTCGGCGACATCCCAGAAAGGGAACCTGATCGTGTCAGCCGAGGCGTACATCTACGAGGCGGTTCGGACCCCTCGAGGAAAGGGAAAGAAAGGGGCGCTGCATGGCACGAAGCCGCTGGACCTCGTGGTGGGCCTCATAGACGAGGTGAAACAGCGGCTTCCGCAACTGGATCCGGCATACGTCGATGACGTGGTCCTGGGAGTTGTCTCCCCGATCGGGGACCAGGGCGGTGACATCGCGAAGGCGGCGGCGATCGCGGCCGGCCTGCCCGACACGGTGGGCGGAATACAGGTCAACCGTTTCTGCGCCTCGGGCCTGGAAGCGACCAACATCGCGGCCCAGAAGGTGCGCTCGGGGTGGGACCGGCTGGTCTTCGCCGGCGGCGTCGAGTCGATGTCGCGGGTGGGGATACTCTCCGACGGCGGACCGCTGTTCAACGACCCGGTCACGACCTATGACCACTACTTCGTCCCGCAGGGCATCGGCGCCGACCTCATCGCCACGATCGAGGGCTTCAGCCGCGAGGACGTGGACGCGTACGCCGTGCGTTCGCAGGACCGCGCGGACGCGGCCTGGCGCAACGGCTACTTCGCACGTTCGGTGGTACCGGTCAGGGACGTCAACGGGGTCGTGATCCTGGAGCACGACGAGCACCGCCGGCCCGGCTCGACAGTGGAGTCCCTCGGCGGGCTGAAGCCGTCCTTCGAAGGTCTCGGCCGCTCGGGCGGGTTCGACGCCGTCGCGCTGCAGAAGTACCACGAGGTCGAGAAGATCAACCATGTCCACACCGGGGGGAACTCCTCGGGCATCGTCGACGGCGCGTCGCTGCTGCTCATCGGTGGGGAGCAGGCGGGCAGGGAACTCGGCCTGACACCGCGCGGCAGGGTTGTCGCCACGGCGATCAGCGGGGCCGACCCGACCATCATGCTGACCGGGCCGAAGCCGGCGACGGAGAAGGTGCTCGCCACCGCCGGGCTGACCCTGGACGACATCGACATCTTCGAGCTCAACGAGGCGTTCGCGTCGGTGGTACTCAAGTGGATCGGGGATCTGAAGATCCCCGAAGAGAACGTGAACGTCAACGGCGGGGCGATCGCGATGGGGCACCCGCTCGGTGCCACCGGCGGGATGCTGGTCTCCACCGTGCTCGACGAACTCGAGCGCAGGGAGCAGCGTCGGGGGCTCATCACGCTGTGCATCGGCGGTGGTATGGGCGTGGCCACGATCATCGAGCGCGTGTGAACATGTCGACGGATACGGGTGGACCGACTATGGCGTACACAGAAACCATCCAATGGGCGCACGACCCCGACGGCGTTGTCGTGTTGACCCTGGATGACCCGCAGGCTTCGGCGAACACCCTCAACCGGGACTTCGTCGAGTCGTTGCAGGCAGCCGTCGACAGGCTCGAGCGGGAGAAGGAGACGATCACCGGGGTCGTTCTCACGTCCGCGAAGAAGACCTTCTTCGCCGGCGGCAACCTCAACGAGCTCAGGGCGCTGCGCAAGGAGGACGCCGCGGAGTTCACCGCGCACCTCAACCGGATCAAGGGGCTGCTGCGCGCCCTGGAGACCTACGACCGGCCGGTCGTGGCCGCCTTCAACGGCGCCGCCCTCGGCGGCGGTCTCGAGCTCGGGCTGGCCACCCACCACCGGATCGCCGCCGACGTCCCGGGCAACCAGATCGGTCTGCCGGAGGTCGGGCTCGGGCTGCTGCCCGGCTGCGGCGGGGTGGTGCGGACCGTGCGCATCCTCGGCGTCGTCGACGCCCTGAACAAGGTGCTGCTGCCCGGCACCCGGTTCAGCCCGGCCGACGCGGTCGAGGTCGGGCTGGTCGACGAGATCGTGGCGACCATCCCCGAGCTGGTCCCCCGGGCCAAGGAGTGGATCCAGAAGAACCCCGAGGCGCGCCAGCCGTGGGACGTCAAGGGCTTCCAGATACCCGGCGGGGCACCGGACTCCCCGTCGCTGGCGCCGGTCCTGCCCAGCCTGACAGCCAAGCTGCGTGCCCAGCTCGGCGGCTCGCCACTTCAGGCGCCGCGGGCCATCGTCGCCGCCGCCGTGGAGGGCGCGCAGGTCGACGCCGACACGGCGTCGCTGATCGAGACCCGGTACCTGATCCACCTGGCCACCGGCCAGGTGGCCAAGAACCTGATCCAGGCGTTCTTCTTCGACACCCAGCACATCAAGGCCGGTGGTAGCCGGCCGGCCGGGTTCGACCGCTTCCAGGCGCGCAAGGTCGGTGTTCTCGGGGCCGGGATGATGGGCGCGGGTATCGCCTACGCGGCGGCGAAGGTCGGGATCGAGGTGGTCCTGAAGGACGTCAGCCTCGCCGCCGCCGAGCGTGGCAAGGCCGGTGTCGAGAAGACCCTCTCCAGGGCGGTGGCCAAGGGGAAGACGCCGCAGGCAGAGGCGGACGCGATACTCGGCCGAATCCTGCCGACGGAGGATCCGGCCGACTTCGCCGGGGTCGACTTCGTCGTCGAGGCGGTCTTCGAGAGCGTCGAGCTCAAGCACAAGGTCTTCGGCGAGATCGAGGAGATCGTCGATCCGGACGCGGTGCTCGGGTCGAACACCTCGACCCTGCCGATCACCCTGCTGGCGCAGGGGGTCCAGCGGCCGGAGGACTTCATCGGCATCCACTTCTTCTCACCGGTCGACCGGATGGCCCTGGTCGAGATCATCAAGGGTGAGCGCACCTCGGAGCGCACCCTGGCCAGGGTCTTCGACTTCGTGCAGCAGATCCGCAAGACGCCCATCGTCGTCAACGACAGCCGCGGGTTCTTCACCAGTCGGGTCATCATCGCCTTCCTCAACGAGGCGGTCGCGGCCGTCGGTGACGGCATCGCTCCCGCCAGCATCGAGCAGGCCGCGTTGCAGGCCGGCTATCCCGCCGGCGCGCTGCAGCTCATCGACGAGCTCACGCTGACCCTGCCGAGGAAGATCCGCCAGGAGGCCAGGGCCGCGGTCGAGGCCGCCGGCGGGGTCTGGAAGGAGCACGCGGCGGAGGCGGTCATCGACCGGCTGATCGACGAGTTCGGGCGGCCGGGCCGTTCCGGCGGCGCCGGTTTCTACGAATACGACGACTCCGGCGGCCGGCAGGGACTGTGGCCGGGCCTTCATGAGGCGTTCCGGGTACCGGGCCGCACGATCCCGTTCGAGGATCTCAAGGAGCGGCTGCTGTTCGCCGAGACGCTGGAGGCCGTCCGCGCGCGGGACGAGGGGGTCATCACCTCGATACCCGATGCCAACATCGGCTCGTTGTTCGGCATCGGTTTCCCCTCGTGGACCGGTGGAGTGTTCCAGTACATCGACCAGTACAAGGGCGGAACAGCCGGATTCGTGGCGCGGGCGAACGAGCTGGCCGAGCGTTACGGCGAACGGTTCACCCCGCCGGACTCCCTGGTGCGGGCGGCGGCCGCGGGCGCGTCGTACGCATAGGGAGGGACCGGCACCGAAATGACTGTTGTACGTGCGACAGCGTCGTTGTGCATACGGCAGGATATTGCGCCGCCACATACGGTGGATCAATGTCCGTCATGTTTTTCGTGTCGCACGGCCGGAGGCCCTCAAGGAGTACTGGTTGAAAGCCGTGCGGCCCTTGTGTCGCACGGTTGGAAGCCGCGGGGGAAACGCCGGCTGAAGGCTGTGTGATGCTTGTGTCGCACAGCCGGAAGCCTTGAGGGAAACGCAGCCAGGTGGAAGGGAGTGGATGTCGGTGTCCGTGGGGCTGAGCATCAGGCCAGACGTAGTCGATGACGGCCGGCCGCCCGATGGTGACCGGGTGGGTCGGCCTGGTCCGCAGGCGCAGGGGAGGGCGCGTAAGCGCTCGTTCAGTGCCGATTACAAACTGGCGATCCTGGCGGAGTACGAGGCGGCGACGACACCGGGTGCGAAGGGCGCCATTCTGCGCCGGGAGCAGCTCTACGCCGCGCATATCGCGGTGTGGCGCCGAGCCCGGGACGCCGGCGCGTTGGCGGAGCTGTCCCGGCCGATCGGCCGGCCGCCGGCGGACGCCCGGGACAGCGAACTGGCCGAACTGCGTGCGAAGAACGGGCGGTTGGAGAAGGAGTTGGCGAAGGCCCGGCTCGTGATCGACGTCCAGGGAAAACTGCACGCGCTCTTGGCGACGTTGTCCAGGAGCGCGCCCAGCGACGTCGGTGTGCCGACCTTCTCACAGAAGCAGAACGGCTGATAGCGGACGCAATGGCCGTACTGGTGCCCCAGATCGGTGTGACGGCGGCCTGTGCCGCGGTCGGCCGCTCCCGGTCCACGTACTATCGGCGCTACCGGGAAAGCTCGTGTCCGTCACAACAGCTGCCCGGGGAAGGCTGGCGGGTGACAGCGGCCGACGAGTCCGTGACCCAGGGGATATGACCGCGCTGCCCCTGGCTCACGAGCTGATGAACAATCCTTGGAGACGGTGTGGACTTCGGTGAGGACGCGGAGCTGCGGGCTCTGCGGGAGACGGTCGCGGCGATCTCCAAACCGTTTGGTGGCGCCTACTACACCGAGCGCTCGGAGGCCAGAAAGCCGACCAGTGAGATATGGGCGGCGCTTGCCGAAGCGGGCTTCATAGGCGTGAACCTCCCCGAGGAGTATGGCGGCGGGGGCGGCGGCATCGTCGAACTCGCCGCCGTCACCGAGGAGAGCGCGGCGGCGGGCTGCCCGCTGCTGCTCCTGCTCGTCTCGTCGGCGATCTCCGGCGAGGTGATCGCCCGTTTCGGCAGCGCCGACCAGAAGCAGCGCTGGCTGCCGGGCCTGTCCTCCGGTGCTCACAAGATTGTCTTCGCCATCACCGAGCCCGACGCGGGCTCGAACACCCACCGGATCTCGACACGGGCCGTCCGGGATGGTGACGACTGGCTTCTCACCGGCCAGAAGTACTACATTTCCGGTTTTGACGACGCCGCCGCCGTCCTGGTGGTGGCCCGTACCGGCACTGACGAGGCCAGCGGCAGGGCGCGCCTGTCGCTGTTCGTCGTGCCGACCGACACCCCCGGTCTGACCGCCCACCCGCTGCCGGTTGCCGCGCAGATTCCCGAGCGGCAGTTCACCCTCTTCTTCGACAGCGCCCGGGTCGCCTCCGACGCGCTTGTCGGCGACGAGGGGGACGGGTTCCGGCAGGTTTTCCACGGTCTGAACCCGGAGCGGATCACCGGTGCCGCGCTGTGCGTGGGGATTGCCCGGTACGCGCTGGGCAAAGCCGTCGACTACGCGCGCAACCGGCAGGTGTGGGACCAGCCGATCGGTACCTACCAGGGGATTTCACATCCGCTGGCGAAAGCAAAGATCGAAACCGACCTGGCCGCGTTGATGACCCACAAGGCGGCCTGGACACACGACCACGGCCTGCCCGCGGGCGAGCCGTCGAACATAGCGAAGTACGCCGCCGCGGAGGCCGCGCTCGCCGCCGTGGACCAGGCTATTCAGACCCATGGTGGCAACGGCATGTCCGTCGAGTACGGTCTGGTGCCGCTGTGGGGACTGGCCCGGACACTGCGCATCGCGCCAGTCAACCGGGAAATGATTCTCAATTACGTCGCGCAGCACAGCCTCGGCCTTCCTCGGTCGTACTGAGGGGATGTACATGACGATCGTCGCCACCCACCCCAGGGCAGTTGAAGGCACCCCGTTGCGGTCCCGCCTCAACACAGCCTCGGAGCTGTACCGCACCAACCGTGCGGCCCAGTTGAAGTTTCTGGCCGAGCTCGACGACCAGTTGGATCTCGCGCGGGCAGGCGGTGGACAACGCTACCGGCAGCGGCACCACGACAGGGGCCGGCTGCTGGTACGTGAGCGGATCGAGCTGTTGCTCGACCGCGACGCACCGTTCCTGGAGCTGTCCACGCTCGCCGCGTGGGGGAGTGAGTTCGCTGTCGGGGCAAGCGTCGTCAGCGGCATCGGAGTGGTCTCCGGTGTCGAGGTCGTGATCCTCGCGCATGATCCGACCGTGCGTGGCGGCGCGATGAACCCCTACTCGTTGAAGAAGACGCTACGTGCGCTCGAGATCGCCCGGCGCAACCGGCTGCCGGTGGTGAACCTCGTCGAGTCCGGTGGTGCCGACCTGCCGAACCAGGCCGACCTGTTCGTCCAGGCCGGGAAGATCTTCCACGACCTGTCCGAGCTCTCGGCACTGGGCATTCCCACCATCGCGCTCGTGTTCGGTAACTCCACCGCGGGCGGTGCGTACGTACCGGGTATGTGTGACTACACCGTGCTCGTGGACCAGCAGGCCAAGGTGTTCCTCGGCGGCCCCCCGCTGGTGAAGATGGCCACCGGCGAGGAGTCGAACGACGAGGACCTCGGCGGCGCCGCGATGCACGCCCGGGTCTCCGGGCTCGCCGACCACTTCGCCGTCGACGAGCAGGACGCGATCCGCATCGGCCGGCGCATCCTCTCCGAGATCAACTGGCGGAAGCTCGGCCCCGGCCCGAGCCTGCCGGCCGACCCGCCCCTCTACGATCCCGACGAGCTGCTCGGGATCGCGCCGTCGGACTTCCGTGTTCCCTTCGACCCACGCGAGGTGCTCGCCCGGGTCGTCGACGGCTCTCGCTTCGGTGAGTACAAGCCCGACTACGGCACGAGCATCGTGACCGGCTGGGCCTCCATCCACGGCTTCCCGGTCGGGGTGCTGGCCAACGCCAACGGCGTGCTGTTCAGCGAGGAGGCCAAGAAGGCCTCGGAGTTCATCCTGCTGGCCAACCAGGCCGACACGCCGGTGGTGTTCCTGCAGAACACCACCGGATACATGGTCGGCGCGGCCTACGAGCAGGGCGGCATCATCAAGGACGGCGCCAAGATGATCAATGCCGTCACCAACAGCCGCGTGCCGCATCTGACCGTCAACATGGCCGCCTCGTTCGGCGCCGGCAACTACGGCATGTCCGGTCGGGCCTACGACCCGCGGCTGATGTTCGCCTGGGTGGGCGCCAAGTGCGCCGTCATGGGCGCCGCCCAGCTCGCCGGCGTGCTGTCGATCGTCGGCAAGGCCGCGGCGGCCGCGGCCGGCCGGCCGTTCGACCAGGAGGCCGACGACCGGCGCCGCGAGGAGATCGAAGGTCAGATCAGCGCCGAGTCACACTCGTTCTTCATGAGTGGCAAGCTCTACGACGACGGTGTCCTCGACCCCCGCGACACCCGCACCGTGCTCGGTATCGCCCTGTCCGCCGCTCATTCGGGCCCGATCGAGGGGCGCCGCGGCTACGGCGTCTTCAGGATGTGAGTGCTGTGGTCACCAAGCTGCTGATTGCCAACCGCGGTGAGATCGCTTCGAGGATCATCCGCACCGCCCACGAGCTGGACATCGCCACGGTCGCGGTCTTCTCCGACCCGGACGCCGACGCCCCGTTCGCCCGCGAGGCCGACGAGGCGGTCCGGCTGCCCGGCGCGACCCCGACCGAGACGTACCTGCGGGGCGACCTGGTGATCGCCGCCGCCCAGCGCACCGGGGCCGACGCGATCCACCCCGGCTACGGCTTCCTGTCGGAGAACGCCGACTTCGCTCGGGCCTGTGCCGACGCCGGCATCACCTTCGTCGGGCCACCCCCGGACGCCATCGACGCGATGGGGTCGAAGACCAGGGCGAAGGAACTGATGGACAAGGCCGGGGTGCCCGTCCTGCCCGGCCTGGTCATCGACGCCGACCTGCTCGCCGACGGCGGACAGCTCTCCCAGGCCGCCGCGGACCTGGCGTTCCCGCTGCTGGTCAAGGCCGCCTACGGCGGTGGCGGACGCGGCATGCGCATCGTCCGCCAGGTCGACGAGCTCGCGGAGGCGGTCGCCGGCGCGCAGCGCGAGGCGGCCTCGGCGTTCGGGAACGCGACGGTGTTCCTGGAGCACTACGTCGAGCGTCCCCGGCACATCGAGGTGCAGATCTTCGCCGACCAGCACGGCAACGCGGTGCACCTGTTCGAGCGGGAGTGCTCCATCCAGCGCCGCTACCAGAAGATCATCGAGGAGGCCCCCTCAGTCGCCGTCGACGACGAGCTGCGCGAGCGCCTCGGCTCGGCCGCGGTCGCCGCCGCGAACGCGATCGGCTACGTCGGTGCCGGGACGGTGGAGTTCGTCCTCGACCAGCAGGGGCAGTTCTTCTTCCTCGAGGTGAACACGCGGCTGCAGGTCGAGCATCCGGTCACCGAGGAGATAACCGGCCTCGACCTCGTCCGCGCCCAGCTGCTGGTGGCCGAGGGCGCGCCCCTGCCCGACGAGCTGCGCCAGGCGCGCATCAACGGGCACGCCATCGAGGTCCGGCTGTACGCCGAGGACGTCCCGGCCGGCTTCCTGCCGGCGACCGGGACGGTGCACCACTTCGAGGTGCCGGCGCTGACGGGGATCCGCGTCGACAGCGGGATCGCCGACGGGTCGGTGATCGGCGTGCACTACGACCCGATGCTCGCCAAGGTCATCGCGCACGGCCCGACCCGGGCGGACGCCATCCGCCGCCTCGGCCGGGCCCTCGCCCGCACCCGGGTGGACGGCGTGACCACCAACCGTGAGCTGCTGGTGGGCATCCTGCGCGAGGAGGAGTTCCGCGCCGGCGCCATCGACACCGGGTATCTCAACCGGCACGACCCGGTGGCGCTGAGCACTCCGGCCCTGCCCGACGACGTCCTGGCGACCCATCTGCTGGCGGCCACGCTCACCGATGCCACGCGGCGCCGGGCGAACGCGGTGCTGCCGACGCTGCCGCCGGGGTGGCGCAACGTCCCGACCGAGGCCCAGCGCACCGTGCTGGAGGTGGCTGGCAGGGCGATCGAGGTCCGCTACCGCCAGTACGGCAACCGGGTCGAGGCCAGTGTGGACGGCCGCGCGCTGGAGGCGCTGGTCCACCGCATCGACGCCGGCCTGGTCGACATCACCGTCGACGGTGTCCGCGCGACCGTGTACGTGACCCGCGACGGGGCCGTCTTCCACCTCGACGGCCGCGGCGCCTCGACCGTGGCGCGGGAGGTCCCACGGTTCGTCGAACCGGGCGCGAACGTCGCCCCGGGCTCGCTGGTCGCCCCCATGCCGGGCACGGTCGTGCGGGTCGTCGTGGAGGAGGGCGCGACCGTCACCACCGGTGACGTGGTGCTGGTCCTGGAGGCGATGAAGATGGAGCACACCGTCACCGCCCCCCAGGACGGCGTGGTGGTGGAGATCAACGCACGCCAGGGCCAGACCGTCGACGGCGGCCATGTCCTGGCCGTGCTCGCCGCCGACGGTGAACAGTCATGACGGCACCGGTCACCCGCAACCGGGCGTTCCGGGAGAAGCGCACGCCGGTCTGGAGCGGACGCTGATGGCCGCCGACATCGGCCCGCTGCTGGCCGACCTGGCAGCCGAGACCGAGGAGCTGACGGCTGCGCTGCGCGGCCTTGACGAGCCCGACTGGCTCACGCCGACACCGGCCGCCGGCTGGGACATCAAGGACCAGGTCAGCCATCTGGCGTACTTCGACGACGTGACAACGCTCGCCGCGACCGACCCGGACCGCTTCGACATCGAGGTGAAGAAGCTGACCGGCCTCGGTGAGGACTTCGCCGCGCACGTCGCCCTGTGGTACCGGGACCGCTCGGGCAGCAAGCTGCTCACCTGGTTCGAGCAGGCGCGCGGCACACTGCTGGACACGCTGGGGGCGGTCGAGCCCGGGACGAAGCTGCCCTGGTTCGGCCCGCCGATGAGCGCCCCGAGCTCCGCCACCGCCCGGCTGATGGAGACCTGGGCGCACGGGCAGGACGTCGCCGACGCCCTGGGGGTGCGGCGTGAGCCGACCGCCCGGCTGCGCCACATCGCGCACCTCGGCGTCGCGACGGTCCGCTGGAGCTTCGTCGTCCGGCAGCTGCCCCCGCCCGACAGC
Organism: Candidatus Protofrankia datiscae; assembly: GCF_000177615.2. Taxonomy (GTDB): domain Bacteria; phylum Actinomycetota; class Actinomycetes; order Frankiales; family Frankiaceae; genus Protofrankia; species Protofrankia coriariae. The sequence goes on from NC_015656.1 coordinate 2,477,486, forward strand.
CCGATCCGGATCAGCCTCACCGCCCCCGACGGCTCGCTGTGGCAGTGGGGGCCGCCGGACGCGGCCGACGTCATCACCGGCCCGGCGCTCGACTTCTGCCTGCTCGTCACCCAGCGTCGCCACCACGCGGACCTCGGCCTGCGGGCCACCGGGGCCACCGCGGCCCGCTTCCTCGAGATCGCCCAGGTCTTCGCCGGGCCGCCGGGCCCGGGGCGTCCCCCCGGTGGGCAGCACCCGTGACAGCGATCCCCTCAGCAACCCCCTCGTCGGCCGTCCCATCGGCCTCGCAGGAAGGATGGTGCCGCACGTGACCACACCGGCCGCACAGCGGCGTCCGGTACGCATCGCCAACTGCTCGGGTTTCTACGGGGACCGTATCGACGCCGCGAAGCAGATGGTCGACGGTGGCCCGATCGACGTGCTGACCGGCGACTACCTCGCCGAGCTGACGATGCTGATCCTGTGGAAGGCCCGGCGTCGCGACCCCGAGGCCGGGTACGCCCGCACCTTCCTCACCCAGCTTGAGCAGGTGCTGGCCACCAGCCTGGAACGCGGCATCAAGATCGTCGCTAACGCCGGCGGCCTCAACCCCCGTGGCCTGGCCGAGCAGGTGACCAAGCTCGCCGCGGGCCTTGGGCTCTCCCCCCGCGTCGCCTACGTCACCGGTGACGATCTCGTGGGCCGCATCGACGAGCTGCAGGCGGCCGGCGAGCCGTTCGTCAACCTCGACACCGGACGCAAGCTCGCCGAGCTGGGCGTGCAGCCGGTGACCGCCAACGCCTATCTCGGCGGATGGGGCATCGCCGCCGCGCTGGAGGCGGGCGCCGACATCGTCGTGACGCCCCGGGTGACCGACGCGTCCCTCGTGGTCGGCCCCGCGGCCTGGTGGCATCGCTGGGGACGGACCGACTGGGACCAGCTCGCCGGAGCGGTCGCGGCGGGCCACGTGATCGAGTGCGGCCCGCAGGCCTGCGGCGGCAACTACGGGTTCCTGTCGGAGGTCACCGACCGGCGCTACCCGGGATTCCCCATCGCGGAGGTGGCCGCCGACGGCAGCAGCGTGATCACCAAGCACCCCGACACCGGCGGCCTGGTCTCGGTCGGCACGGTCACGGCCCAGCTGCTCTACGAGATCGCCGGCCCTGCGTACGCCAACCCCGACGTCGTCGCCCATTTCGACACCGCCGAGCTGACGCAGGAGGGCCCGGACCGGGTGCTGCTCAGCGGCACCCGCGGCAGCGCCCCGTCGGACAAGCTGAAGGTCGCCGTGAACTACCTCGGCGGCTACCGCAACACGATGACCCTGGTCATCACCGGCCTCGACATCGAGGAGAAGGCCGCGTGGGCCCGCCAGGAGCTGTTCGACATCCTCGGCGGCGAGGACTCCTTCGACGCCGTCGACGTGCGGCTGCTGCGCTTCGACCACGACAACGCCGAGATCAACGCGCTGGCGACCGCGCACCTGCAGGTCACGGTCAAGGACCGTGATCCCGCGCGTGTCGGCCGGTCCTTCTCGAACGCGACCATGGCCCTCCCGCTGGGGGGTTATGCCGGCTTCCACACCACGACACCACCCACCAGCGAGAGCGCGTACGGCGTCTACTGGCCCACGCTCGTCGCCCGGGACGTCGTCACCCAGCGGGTCGTGCTCGACGACGGCTCCGAGTTCGTCATCGAGCACAGCCCGTCGGCGCCGCAGCCCCCGGCCGCCGCGGAGGAGCCCGTGGGCGTGACGACCACCCCGCCGGTGGGCACGGGCGAACGGGTGCGGGTCCCGCTCGGGCGTCTGGCCGGCGCCCGCTCCGGGGACAAGGGCGGCAACGCGAACGTGGGTATCTGGGCCCGGGACGACGCCACCTACGCCTGGCTCGCCGCCGAGCTGACCACGCGGAAGTTCGCCGAACTGGTACCGGAGGCCGCCAGCCTGGAGATCCGCAGGTACGAGCTGGCGAACCTGCGTGCGCTCAACTTCGTCGTCGTCGGGCTGCTGGGGGAGGGGGTCGCCTCGGCGACCCGCCCCGACCCGCAGGCGAAGGGTTTCGGCGAGTACGTGCGTTCTCGCCACATCGACGTACCCGCCGAGCTCGTCCGGTAGGAACGATCTCCTCCGGCGAAGGCCCGGTGGGAACGCGGCGGGGACGTGGCGACGTCGAGTTCGTCGCGACGTTCCCCGCGGTACCGGTAGGCCGGTCGGCTGTCTCACACCGAAGGGCAGACCGGGCGGCGCGCGCCGGATCGCGCGTGCGGCACATGCGGCGCGCTGGCGCGTAAACCGGTATGGGGTGTCGCGGACGGCCCCGGCATGCTCTGGAAGCCATGCCGGGGCCGTCCTGCGTACGGGCCCCGTCCCGCGTACGGGGCCGGGGAGCATGGAGCGGGGCGCGGCCGCGGGCGGGCACGGGCGCCCGCGGGGTTCTCCTGGCGATCTGCTGTGGTCATGGGCCGCCCGGCCGGGTGGTGTCGGGTGGGCCGACGTTCCCGCCCGGCCGGACGGCCCGTACTCATCGGGTGGCCGCCGCTCCTTCGGCCCGTGTTTCCTCAACGGCTGACCCTTCGGTGTCGCCGTGCGCGCTCGAGAGGATCTCGACCGTGCCGGCGGTGCCGTCGACCCGTACCCGGTCGCCGGTCCGCACGACGCGGGTGCCGGCCCGGGTGTTCACTACGCACGGGATACCGAGCTCGCGTGCCACGACGGCGGCGTGGCTGAGCGCCCCGCCGATGTCGACCACCAGAGCCGCGGAGATGAACATGATCGACGACCAGCTCGGGTCGGTGGTCGGGGCCACCAGGATCTCGTCGGGTTCGACGTCGGCGAAGGCGGGGTCGGTCACCACCCGGGCGACGCCCTCGACCACGCCGCTGCTCACCCCGATCCCGCTGATCACCCGTTCCCCCGACGGGTCCGCCGCGGGGTCCGCCGCCGTGACGAGGGAGGGCTGTGGCGACCCCTTCCACTCACCCGGAATGGTCACCTGCTGGTACTGGGCGCGGCGCTCCCGGCGGCGGGCCACCAGCGCGGTGGTGTCCGCCGGCAGGGTCGCCGGTGAGTTCGTCCACGGTCAGGTGGAAGACCTCCTCCGGGTCCGCCAGCCGCCCGTCCGCGGCGAGCAGCGCGCCGATCCGGCGGGCGCAGGCCCGGGCGACGTCGAAGGCCTGGAGAAACGACCGTTTCGGCACGCCCCGCAGCGGCAGCCGGGCGGCGGCCAGCCGCAACGCCGTCCGCGCGGCCGGCCGGCCGGTGACGGGCAGCGCCGCGACGACCTCCCGCTGCGCCTCGGCGAGCTGAAGGCGGCGGGCCTGCTCCCGGGCAACCGGATCCGCGGAGTCGTCCCGCCTGGCGTAGTCCTCGATGATCTTCCGTAGCGGGGAGTCGTCCTCGCGCCACACCCGGCTGGACAGCTCGCCCTCGAACGGTCCGTGGAAACCGTGCCGACCGACCACGTCCTCGACGGTCAGCTCGCCACGGGAGGCCCGCCAGATGTCGGCGACGACCGCCATCTCGGCGCCGCCGACGCCGCCGAGGGTGGCGATGTCCCCGACCCCGGCCCGTTCGACGATCTTCCGCAGCGTGTCGTAGAGCGGCTGCATCGTGCTCAGGATCAGGATCGACTGGAGGGTGACGGCGTAGTCGTGCCGGCGGGCGGCGTCCTGGAGCAGGGCGAGCAGGTCGGCGTGCCCGAGCTGGTCCACCCGCGCCAGGCTGGCGCGCCACCACTCGTCGGTCTCCCGCGCGAGTTGCCGCGCCTTCTTCGGCGCCGTCGCGAAGGTCACGGGAAGCCGCCAGGCCACGGACGGGTAGCGCCGTGCCGTCGGAGCGAAGGCAATGTCCTCGGGAACCCGGCCGAGGATGCTCGCCACCGCGTCCGGCCCGGTCGTGCCGGGCATCCGGTCCCCGAGCAGGGCGAGGAACTCGGCCTGCATGGCGGGCCTGCCGTAGAAGATACGGATGTACCGCTGCGAGACGTCCGCCGGTACCCGGCTCTCGGCCCTGGTCAGCCCGCCGATCGCGCGGGCGGCCTCCCGCGGCGCGTGTTCGACCACGGGGGACCACAACGACCAGCTCAGCGGGGTCAGCATCCCGGGCATCGCCTCCCCGAGGTTGGACGTCGACCAGTGCAGCTCCGGGGCGCTGGGGTCGTGCAGCGGGTCCCAGTCGTCATACGGGTCGACCACCGGCGCGGTGGCCGTCGGCGTTGTTTCGGCGGGCTGTGCTGTTTCGGCGGGCTGGGCGGCCGTGGCGGGTGGCGCCGGCCGGCGGCTCCAGACCGTTTCGGGCCTTGCCTGCAGGGTGAACAGCTCCCGCTGCCCGTCGGCGTCGGCGGGGCCGAAGGCCCACTCGATGTCCACCGGGAACCCGAACGCCTCCTCGACGCGCCGGCCGACGCCCGCGAGCGCGACGGCCTCCTCCGTGCGCAGCGACGGCGTCTTCTGCAGCTCGGCGGGGACGTCGGTGAAGAGCAGCGCGTCGGCCTGCGCGTCGAACCGCCAGGCCTTCTCCTTGGGGTTGATCTGCTCGGCGGTGAGGGTGAGGGTCTCCTTGGCGACCCAGTAGCGGTCGGCGGTGACGTCCCCGCGCACGACGGCCTCCCCGAGGCCGAACGCGGACTCGATGTAGACGCGTGACCGGTCGCCGGTCGTCGGCTCCAGGGTCATCAGGACGCCGGCGGCTTCGGCGGGCACCATCGTCTGCACGACCACCGCCATCGCGACGTCCTCGACGGGCACCCCCAACCGGGCGCGATAGCCGATCGCCTGCGCGGTGAACAGGCTCGCCCAGCAGTCGAGCACCCTGGCGACGACGTCGTCGGCGCCGCGGATCCACAGGTAGGTCTCCTGCTGACCAGCGAACGAGGCGTCGGCGGTGTCCTCCGCGGTGGCGCTCGAGCGGACCGCGACGGGGATGCCCTGCTCGTGATCACCATCGGCGGCGGCCGACCCGTGGCCAAGTCCGGCGTAGGCCGCCCGCACCGCGGCGGCGACGTCGGACGTTATGACCGTGTCGACGAACAGCGCGCGGATCCGCTCGGAGACCTCGTGGTCGCCCGACGGGGTCCCGGCCCCGGCCAGCAACTGGTCGATCCGCGGGCCCAGGCCGGCGGCGGCGACGCCGGCCCGGTAGGCGTCCGTGGTGACGACGAAGCCCGGGGGGACCGGCAGGCCCTGGCTGATCAGTCTGCCCAGGCCACTGGCCTTCCCGCCGACCAGGGCCGCGACGTCGTCATCGGCGCAGGACGCGAGCGGGAGGACGTGGACGGGGGCCTCTGGTCGTTCGGGCGCGACTGGCACCGGGGACATCACTGCTCCAAGGGGCTCGATGGGTGGAGGGTGGGCTTCCTTGCGAAACTGTGTATTCCTCGCGAAGCCGGTGTCGAGAGGGATCCGGGGCCATGTCGAGGCCGCTGGCCGACGTTTTCAGTTGTCCGTCCGCGCCGGGGCGTCCGTGCGGGCCGCGGGCGCCGCTGTCGCCGCCGCTGGGCCCTCCCGATGGTGGGTTCGGGATGGTTTGGCGAGTTCATGATGGTTTGGTGACATCGGGCGGTCAGGTTACTCCAGCCGCTGGTCACGGCCGGCGGGCAGGTCGTATCCGGTGGATCTTCGCTCGTGCGGATCGGCGCTGGTGGCGGCCGGGGCTCGCCGGAGACGGCGGACGGCCCGGCACACGGTGATCGGCCGGCCGGCGGGCCGTACGGGTGGCGTGTCGCCGGGCGGACGGCGATCCCGGGAACCCGGTTTCCGGGACATCCGTTGCTACTACCATCGCGGCAGCCGACCAGTGTCTCCACTGACGATGTCTCCGCCGACGACGCTGTCCGCACTGACGACGCCGCTCCGCCGGATCAGCGGGCAGCGCGCCGGTAGGCGTCCGCGGTGACGGAGAACCGGTGGTTTCCGGTGAAGGAGAAGATGTCCAAACCCAGCGCGAGGAAGCTCGGCCGCCCGCCAGGATCGAACGGGGCGGTGACCCGGGGGCGCATCCTCCGCAGCGCCCGGGCGCTCTTCAGCACTGTTGGCTACCGGGACGCGACCCCGGCGGAGATCGCCGAGGACGCGGGGGTCACGCGGTCGACCATCTACCGGTACTTCCCGTCGAAGTCAGACCTCTACGCCGCGGTCTTCGAATCGATGTATCCCAGTGTGATCGACCGGATGAGGACACAGACGTCCGCCCACACCGCCCTCGTCGACCAGGTGGCGACCGTCTTCCGCGTGTGCGCGGCGCTCAACCACGAGGACCCGACGTACGCCAGGTTCGCCATCACCTCGCTGGTCGACGGGCTGCGTTATCCGGAGCTCACCAACCAGGCCCGCGAGCAGATCGGCGAGATGCGCGACTTCTTCCTCGTCAGTGTCGATCGCGCGATCGCGCGTGGCGAGTTGCCCTCGGACGTGGATTCGCGGGTGATCGGCGATATGCTCGTCGCGATCCTGTGCGGCATGGGCTTGTTCTCCGCGATCGTCGGTACCGAGCGGGAGACGGACGACGCCACCGAGATGCTGGTCCGCTTCCTCGCGGGTGAGCTGTCCGCGGCATCCGGCCGGGTGCTCACCACCGATCCGGGCCCGTGAGCGTGTGGTAAGCAAGCGGGCGTGAACGAACGCTGACAGTTCTCGTGCCGCCCAGCCGCCTGGCGCCGTACGGCGCGTCCGGCCGGACAGCGGCCGGGGATTCGCCTGGCGTGGCCGGGGATTCGCCCGGCGGCCGGTCGGCGGCCGGCATGCGCCGTCAGGCCCGTGTGGCTGGAACCGGCCGTCGGTACCGCGGGTGCGGCTCGCGCGAGACGGTGCCTGTGCGAGACGGTGCGTGACCGGGCAGCCGGGTTCGAGGCGGGTGATGGTCGCCCGTTCCCGCCGGACCGGTGGAGCTGATCCGGCGGGAACGGGCGACCATGCCCTTCTGGTCATGCCCTCCTGGCTATGATCCCCTGGCTGTGGCCAGGGATCGGAGCGCTCCTAAACGGTGAGTTTTCCGATGCGGTTACCGGTGAACTCGCCGAAGTAGATGCTGTTGCCCCGCACCGTGAGATCGCATGGCCCGCCCAGCGGCGTGGGCAGCGGGATCGGGGTGTAGGTCTTGGTGACCGGGTTGTAACGTCCGACATTGCTGCCGAGAACCAGGCCGCCTTCGGCCACGTACAGGTTTCCGTCGCTACCTGTCACAATGGGGCCCGGCAGCGGACGCAGGTTGAACAGCGAAACTATTGACTTCTCTGTGATCGCGTGGGTCGCTGGGTCATAACTAGTCAGGTAGTTTTTGATCTTGAGTTAGCTGATCGCGGGCATCCAGGGACGGCCCTCGGCAAGTTGGACGAGAGCGTCGAACAGGCTGATGCTGTGTTTGGTGGCGGTGGACAGGTAGCTGCGGATCGCGCAGAACTGGCGGGCGCCGGTGAGCGTGCGTAGGCAGCCGGATACCTTCTGCCGTAGTTTGATCATGCGGATGTCGCGTTCGGAGCCGTTGTTGTCCGCGGGAACCCGCCAGTCGCGGGTGAACCGAAGGTAGTCGGCTTCGCGGTCGACGAGCCGGCAGGCCAGGGCATGGCGGGCGGCCATGAGTTTCGTGCCGCGCGGCGAGGTCTGGCTGATCCCGATGTGAGCGGCGTGGCGCAGCTGCCGGGTCTGGGTGGCCGGTGCCTGCTCGTCGATGGTGACGCCGGTAGTGGCGGCGTCGACGGCGAGGCGGTGCAGGGCGACGAGCGCGTCGCCTGCCTGGGCGGCCCAGCACCAGGTTCCCGTCGGGGCCGCGTCGACGACGGCCTGTAGTTCGCGCAGCACGTGAGCGACGCACAGCTGGTGGGTGGCGCCGGTGTAGCTGTCGTAGGGGGCCCAGGCGTCGTGGACCACCACCCCACCGAAGGCGGGAAGCACCCCGAGGGCGTCGATCCCGCCGCTGCCGCGGGTGGCATGGCAGTCGATCAGCGTGTACTTGTCGGTGCGGGCGCAGTGCACCCAGTGCAGTTTCCCGGCGACCCGCAGCCCCGTCTCATCGGCCCCGATCACGTCGGCGGCGGCCAGCAGACCCCGGACGGTGTCACGGAAGCCGTCGAGTCCGGCGGCGGCACGGGCGGTCATCGCACCGACCGTGCCCGCCGAGATCGGGATCCCAACCAGCTCGGCCAGCGCGGTCGCGGTCCGCTCCTGCGACAGGAACTGACCGGAATACAGGTAGACCACCGCCGCGGCCACCCGCGGCCCGTACTGCACCGGCGCGTCCACCCCGGCCGGTGCCGCCGCCTTCGTCCGCGTCCCGCAGCCGCACTCCCGCTCGATGAGCTGATGTTCGACCACATGCGGACGTAGTTCGGGCAGGTCGAACACCTGCCGCCGTTCGGTCCGGGTCACAGGCCGGCCCGCAAGCCCCGCCCCGCACCCCGCACACGGCCCCGGCTCATGCCGCAGGCGCACATCAGGCTCAGCGAGCATCCGCAGCGTCGATCCCGGATGCCCGCCCTGCCCACCGGGCCTGCGGCCGGTCTTCTTCCGCAGCGACTTCGGTGGCGGTTTCGCCAGCCCGTCCGAACTCGGTGGCTTCGCCGAGTTCCGCGAGTTCTTCGCGACCTGAGCTTCCAGCTCGGCGATCCGCACCCGCGCCTGTTCCAACGCCGCAGCGGTCTCGACCAGCTGCGCCCGCAGACTCACCACCAGCGCCGCGAGCTCGTCATACGACGGCACCGGCGGCGACGCGGGCGGACCATCCGACACACCCGGACCCTACGGCCCGATCAACCACACAGCACCAACGACCCGGGCCTTCAGGCCATCGAGGAGTCCCAGCCAGCCGGGAAACCAAAAACAAACGATCTACCAGACCTGACCAGTTACCCCTGGGGAGCTGGGTGGCCACCTGGCGTCGGGCCCACCAAGGCGAAGAAGAACCGCTGTCGATGTCCGAGCGTGCCCGGCTACGGGAGCTGGAGAAGGAGAACCGGGAACTCCGGATGGAGCGCGAGTTCCTCTCAAAAGCGGCAGCCTTCTTCGCGCAACGCCATCAGTGATCGATAAGTTCGAGCTGATCGCCGCGGAGAAGGACAACTACCCGATACGCAAAATGTGCCAGTGGCTCGTGGTGTCGACGTCCGGTTTCTACGACTGGTACCAGCGACCGGTGTCGTCCCGGACCCGCCGGCACACCACCCTGGACACCCAGGTGCGGGCGTTGTTCGCCGCCTCGCGCCAGACCTACGGCGCGCGGCGGATCGCCGCCGCTCTGACCGCGTCGGGCCAGCCCACCTCGGTCCGCCTCGCCCGACGGATCATGCGCCGAGCAGGGCTGAAGGCCTGCCAGCCCAGGGCCTACCGCCGCACCACGATCCCCGGCCAGGCGCCGGTGCCCACCGACCACGTCCGCCGCGACTTCACCGCCACCCGCCCCGGGGCCAAGCTCGTCGGTGACATCACCTATGTCCGTACCGGCGAAGGCTGGCTGTATCTCGCCACGGTCATCGACTGCTATTCACGGAAGGTTCTCGGCTGGTCGATGGCCAGTCACATGCGGACCGAACTCGTCGTCGACGCATTCACCATGGCCGCGTCCCGCACCACCCTTGCACCGAACGCGGTTTTTCACTCGGATCGCGGTACGCAATACACGTCCGACGCCTACCATCGCACGCTGGCACGACACGGCGTGCGACCTTCCGTAGGCGCCACCGGAGTGTGCTGGGACAACTCCGCCGCCGAATCCTTCTTTGGCACCCTGAAAAACGAACTCGTCTATCGGGAAATTTACCTAACCCGTCGTGCCGCCCGCAGTGCGATCGCCGAGTACATCGAAGTCTTCTACAACCGGCAGCGACTCCACTCCACCCTCGGCTACCACACCCCGGAACACGTCGAACGTCTCTACCTGACGAGTCGGACATCAATACCAGAGGCGGCGTAAAGCTGATATAGTCCAGTTATCGCGTGTCCGTAGAATGGGCAGCACCTCACACTGGTGGATGTGAGTCGCGATGTCGCGACGTTGGTTCCATGCGACTGCCATTGTGGTCGGATGTCCGGCGGTCAGCGGGCATGAGATCGGAAGAGGATGTTGTCGTGTATGGTCATGGCGCCGGGAGCGCGATTCGATGCTGCCCGTTGCCAGGTGGAAGCAAACACGCGAAGTGGGCACTACTCGATCGACCCCCATCCCCCCGCCGGGACGGCTGGAGCGCCCGCCTACGGCCCCTGGTGGGCATCAGACCTAGATTCGCCAGTAGCGGGGTGACGTTGACTGTTTGTTGACCTTGGAAAGTGATCGGGTGCTTGTCGTGCAGGGAGAATCGGGGTCACCACAACCAAACCGATATCCCAGGCGAAAGGCACCCGTCAGGTGGCAAGGATACGCAGCGTCCAGTCGTCCCGGAAACCGGCCGCGAGGAAGGGGCTATCGCGGGGTCCGGGGCGGCGGCGGGAGCGGATCCGGATCGGGCCGGTGGACCCGTCGGTGACGGAGTCGGCCGGGCTGGTCGCCCTCAGCGAGCTGGTCGACCGGCTCGCGGTCGTGGAGGCGCTCGATGCCGGGATCGGGCCGGTCAAGCGGCGGGCCCGAGGCCTGGGAGCCGGGGAGTTGCTCGTCGGGATGGCGACCAGCCAGCTGCAGGGCGAGTCGTCGCTGTCGGGGCTGGACCGCTGCGCGGGGTACGTCTGCGGATGATCGGGCTCCGCCCAGTTCCCACGCCATGACCCCGCCCCGTCCACGGCGTCCACGCTTGTCTTCGGATACGTGGACGGACCGCGGACGGCCGTGGACAACCCTGCTACCAGGGCAAACACACCACGCGAGTGATCGTTGTCCACGGAGTCCACGCACCCACCCTCGGCTCACGCGCATGTCTCGTCTCACCGGAGCATCGGCAGACACGCACCGTCACCAAACAAAGATCGTTCCGGGCGGCCGTCCCGTCCCCCGCCCCTCCGGGGCCGACACCGCACCCGTACCCGGGCAGACAACCGCGGTCGTCCCCACACCGGCCGGAGCTCCTCGCCGCAGGCCCGGCTCACCGCCGCAGCTGTCGAGGGCCAGGAGCGCCCCGACGAGGCCGGCGGCCCCACGAGGGCCCCGAGGACGGGTCTGGGGGCCCCGGCCGAACCGTTTCTGGCGCTCTCCGTCCGCGCTGGACAGCTGCGCGCTCGGAGCCGGATGAGCGAGTGTCACAGCTCGGGTCCGTTCCGGTCGATGAGCTCTCCGGCCGGCCACTCGTCCACGGCACGCTCAAGCGGAATGACCAGGACGAGAAGATCTTCGATACACGTCTTGGACTTGTCCCACAGATTTGTAGACCTTACCAGGACTCCGGACACGATCATCAGCGCAGCGCTGGCCTTCTCGACATGCTCGCGCAACTCGTGGCGAACGGTTCCGAAACCGAACGGGACCTTCAAGTCCAGCAGCGTCGGAATCATCACGTTGATCCCGGATTGATAACCGATTCCCGATCGCTGTAGATCCGGGCGTACAGCGTACAGCCCGACCTCGGCGACGAGCTGATCGATTGCGCCGAGCCTGATAAAACGACGCAGCACCCCGAAGTGCGCCGCCACTCCGCGCTCGTCATGCCCGATTATCCTGAGCTCGGGTCGCGCTCCGGCCCAGCTACGGCTACCTTTGAAATGTTTCACGTTCCAGGCACCCACAGCTCCGTAGGTGTTTCGAAAAAACTCGGCAAGTTCCGCGTGGTCACCCGGTTCGAGCTGATTCTCCCAGTACGTTTTCCACTGAATTTGCGTTTTCATGGGAAACTCTTCCAATTTTTGCAGGGCCCCTGATGGGGTCGCGGGTATTCCATTTCATTCGGTGGCTCGGCTGTGGCTGGCATTGATTCTGACTCATCGGATCTCGTGCGAGCGGCGGTTCAGTTGTCAGTCGCCGCGGCTCCACCGGCCCCGCGCCCTTACCAGCCGTACCCCATCGGTGTGCCGGCCGCCGGCAGCCGGGGCAGCGCCTCCAGCAGCGGAGGACCGGGGACGAGGCCCTGGTGGCGTAGCTCGCGGATGAGAAGCGGCACCACAGCCAGTGTCTGGTCTTGGTGACCGGCGCTGCAGCCACGTTTCCTTTCGGGCAGGCATCCGTCATGTAGCAGTACGATCCCACCCGGATGGAGCTGCTGCCGGAGGGCGTCCATGATTTCTGTCACCCCTGGTGCCGACCAGTCACGCGAATCTATCGTCCAGCCGAGAGGCTGCAGGCCGAGTTCGGCCGCCACGCGCCGCGCCCCGTCGTTCCACCGGCCATACGGTGTGCGTAGATACTGCACCCGCGCGGTGGGAGCGACAGCCTGCAGTGTCCGGCTCGCCGCCATTATTTCCCACCGTGTCTGTTGCTCGCCACAGCACGACAGATCGGCGTGTGTCATCGAGTGGCAGGCCAGGAGATGGCTCTCCGCGGCTATCCTGGAGATGATATCGGGATGTGCGGCTGCGTAGGTGCCGAGCACGCAGAATGTCGCGGCCACCTTATGCTCAGCGAGCAAATCGAGAATCCGGGGGGTGTAATAAGGATCCGGTCCGTCGTCGAACGTGAGGGCGATGCGGCGAGTCCCTGACTGACCACCGGAAAACGTGCTGGACGGGCAACATCCGGTCACAGTTCGGGTTCCTTCCGACATACCGTCTCCCGTTCCGCCGACTCCACGTGATCAGTCGGCGTAAGCTGGTCCTCCCAGCATATCCGCCACTGGATTTCGGTATTCATAGCACATCTCCCAGTCTTGATTGTTTCAGATGGAAAATTAGGGTACTTTCGTCGAGGGTTATTCAAAACTCTTCGATCAAGATCTATAGCAGCATCCTGACCTGCGACAATGCATGATCTAGTACTACAGCAACACTCTCCATGATCCGAAGACAGGTCACCCCTGTGATCTGCGCTTATGTAACTGATCTTCAGTCGTACCAAAACTTGCCGTCGGCGGGTTGCCGACGACACGCCGACAAGTGTTGCTGTAGTACTAGATCATCTGAGCTGGGGGTTCTGAATAAGCCTCGTCGAGTATCGCTCACGATATGCTTGTCGGGGTCTTCGTTTGAAAGGCCGCTGCCACCTTCTCGAAGGCGATGATGTACTGCTGCATGTGCCGCTCGGTGTAGACCGGGTGGGTGTACAGCGTGAGTGTGCGTGCCGAGAGCCAGTGCGCCGTGGCGCAGCTCGTCCTTGAATAGTCGATCGGGGTGGCGTTGGGGTCGTCGAACGGGTAGTTCAGCTTCCCGAAGCCCTTACGCTCGACGAAGACGCGCTCCCGATACATCTCTCCCAGTTGTACCGCCGTGAAGGGCATGCCCTCCGCGGTCATGGCCGCAGCGAAATCTGTCAGAGGGACCGAAATCTGCTCCACGTCGAGCACAAAGGGCGCCCACCAAAAAGCATTCTCCCGTTCTGTGGTGTCCACCGGGGCGTGGATCACCAGTGGATGATCCTTAAGGGCCTCGATCAGCTGGCGACCGTTGGCGCGGCGCCGGGGAAGGTTCCATGAGTCGAGGCGGGTAAGTTCGGAAATTCCGATGGCTGACTGCATCTCGGTTAGCCGGTAGTTGAAGCCGATCCGTCGGTGGATGTACTCCGGCCCGAGTTCCATAAGCCCCATACGCCTGGCTACGTCATAACCGTGGTCGCGCAGCGAACGGCATTCCCAACTCAGGTCCTCGTCATTGGTGACGATCGCGCCACCCTCACCACCGGTGGTGAAGTGCTTACTCTGGCAGAAGCTGAAACAGCCGACATCACCGACCGTTCCGACCTTCCTCCCCTTGTAGGTCGCGCCGATGCTCTGCGCGCAGTCCTCAACAACGAACAAACCATGCTTCCTGGCCAGATCGATGATCGGATCAAGATCTGCGACGACCCCGTAGAGGTGAACCACAATGATCGCCCGAGAACGCGGAGTAATCTTCTTTTCGACGTCGGCCGCGCTAAGCGTATGCGACTCGTCGACATCGGCGAAAACCGGCAGTGCACCAGCCTGCAGCACACAGGACGCCGAGGCAACGAAGGAGTACGGAGTGCAGATGACCTCGTCCCCCGGCCCGATACCCAGCGCGGCAAGCGCGGCATGCAAGGCGGAGGTTCCGCTGTTCGTGGTGACGGCGTGGTCGGCGCCGAGGTACGCGGCCAACTCCGCCTCGAATTGCCGGCCGAGTTCACCGGTCCAGTAGTTCACCCGGCCGGTACGGAGAGGTTCCATGGCCCGGTCGATACTCTCCGGCGCGAAGCTGGGCCAGGCCGGGAACGGTTCATCCGTGACCGGAGTACCACCGAAGATTGCGAGTTTGGACATTGTCAACCTCCTCGACGGGCGGGCAGACGGAGCGGAAATAGACGCTACGCGCCACCGGGTAACGTGAATTTCAACCGGCAAGCGAATCGCCGAGCCAGCGCGACATGGAGATGGTTGTAAGCGCAGGGTTGGCCGCGCCGAGCCGGGGAAAGTTTCCCGGACCGGCCAGGTAGACGCCGGGAAGGGCCTCGACCTCGAGATCGGTCGTGACCTTCAGCGCACCGCCGAGCGGGTGGGAACAGGCTTCATGCTCGAACGACCCGTACGGTAGCTCGAACTGGGCAACCCGCCCGGCTAGAGGTTCGGCGAGCAACGCGTGAAAGGCCTCGGCCTCGCCGAACTTCCGCGATTCCTCGCCCTGGTTTTCGCCGTCGGCCGGGCCGACCAGACAGCCACCGCCCGGACGCGGCGCAGTGATGTCGAGGAGCGAACCCTGGGCGATCTCGTCCGCCAGGCGCAGGAGCTCCTGTCGAACTTTGCCTATGCGATCGAGATCGGCGGACGAGACCGCCGTCGTTATGTGGGCGGCGGCGATACCGTCAGTCGACGACGGCTGGACCGCGAGCGTGCTGAAGTCGGCCGGACCACTGCCCTGTTCGATCACGGCTGCGAGCGAGACGAGCCGGTTACCGTTCGGAAGAGTCGGCCGCTCCTGCACAAAGATGTTGGCGGACAGCGACGGCACTGGACGGTATCCGGTCCATAGCATCGGGTGTCGGAAACTGTCCAGGGGCTCACCGGGCTCGATTCGCGCGAGGGCCCCGACGCAGAAGTGATCGGTGATGGTAGTCGTGATCAATTCACCTGTCGTCTGGGTCAGAATCTGGATATTCCCGATAGCGGACGACGCAAGGACACATGCGTCGAACCCCTGCCTCGTCGCGGCGCTATCAGAGGGGGTAGCTACCTCTACATCCCATCCGAGCCTGCCACGCCTCAGGGACCGCGCACGGCCGCGGACGATGCGGAAGCGGTCGCTCTTCACGGCGAGTCGAAGGGCCGCTGATAGCGGCGAATAGGCTTCGAACTCGCCGGTCAGGCCATCATAGCGTGCTGCTTGTGGAGCGTGCCGGAGGCCGACTCTGCTCGCGGCAGGCGACTGTGGCGAGGCCACCAGTCCCGGAAACCTCGGGCTAAGTTCTGCGTAAACCTGCGCATAGCAGCCGGCCGGACCGACTAACCGCTCCTGCCAGCAGGGATGCCAGCCGACCAACTCCTTGGAGGTGAGCCCAAGAAGAACGCCGTGATAACACAGCGAACGCCCGCCGAGTCGTTCTGAAAGACCGGCACCGAATCCCCAGCCGTCGCTGGTCCACCACCGGACCTTCTCATCGCCCGGATGGATCGAGGTGTCCCAGTCGACATGACGGCGACGGGTCGCCGGCCCGGCTTCGATGACCTCGACTTCCATCCCAGGCCGGGCCGCCATTCGGACCGCGGCCTCCAGCCCGGCCATTCCACCACCGATAACAGCAACCTTGCGGTTCATGGGCACCAGACCTTGTCGTCGTATTCCACATCGCCTTCCATCGGTTCGCCGGTCTTGACCTGTCGAGCAGAGCCGCGACCGCGGGTCATTGGGTAGGTGTTGTCCCGCGTCTGGCGGCCTCCTACAGGTCCGCCAGACGCGGGACAAGTACCGGTCACACTCTAACGGAGCTTTGCCCCAGCCTGACGAGGCCTGTTCGCCGCAGCTCCGATTTCAATGCAAGCTCGGGCAAAGACCTGCGGCCCACCGTCCGATCGTAGCCAAACTGCTACGCCTAGTAGCGATGACCGAGGAGGGCAACATCAAGTGGTCATGGCGACACACGACTTACCAGCAGATCGTTGAAAACTTCCACCGGCTTCCGTCAGTCCAACGTCTGTCGCGGTCTCCCATTCAACTGTGCGGCCACTCTATCCAGTTCCTCCTGCGAGTGCAAGGACAGGTCCGCGCCCTTCGGGAAATACTGCTGGAGGAGGCCGTTGGTGTTCTCGTTGGAACCTCGCCGCCAGGGCGAATGCGGGTCACAGAAATACACCGGCATGCCGGTCTGTACGGTGAAGTCCGCGTGCCGGGCCATCTCCTTAAAAGGTGTTTGAGATCTCCGGGTGGTGACTGGCTGTGATGTTCGGGGTGTGCGATGGGTGTGCATTCGCGGGGAAAGGGCCTGACCGGATGATCGGGCGGGTGACGGTCAGGGGGTGCCGCGACGTCACCGTCACCGCTATCCGTCTGATCTGACCGACGCCCAGTGGGCGCTGATCGAGCCGCTACTGCCGCCGGCGGCGTCGATCGGCCGCCGCGAGAAGCACGACCGCCGCGATCTCATCGACGCGATTCTGTACGTCGTGCGCAACGGCTGCGCCTGGCGGGCGCTGCCGTCGGACTACCCGCCGTGGCAGACCGTCTACTACTACTTCGCCCGCTGGCACGACCAGGGTGTGACCGAACGTGTCCACGACGCGTTACGTGACCAGCTCCGTGTGCGGGAAGGACGTGACACCGAACCGACGGTGGGGATCATCGATTCCCAGTCGGTGAAGGGCGCCGACACCGTCCCGGCGGCCAGCCGCGGCTTCGACATGGGTAAGAAAGTCAACGGCTGCAAGCGATTCCTCGTCGTTGACACCCTGGGACTGCTGCTGGCCGTGCTGGTCGTTCCCGCGAGTACGCATGACACCATCGGTGGGCGGCAGGTCCTTCTCGACAGCTACTTCGCCGGCCGGCGGTTACAGCTGGTGTTCGGCGATGGGATGTTCTCCGGGAGGATCGTGGACTGGGCCGCCTACCTGCTTGGCCTACGGGTACAGGTCGTGCGCCGGCCTGCGGGGCAGAAGGGCTTCGAGGTCCTGCCCCGCCGCTGGGTCGTCGAACGGACCCTGTGCGCCGCGAGGTGCTCTGTTGTATCCCCAGCTCAGCTGGGAGGGACTTGGAGGGAGGTTCCTGGGCCGGATGAAGTTAACCCGGTTCTGTTCACACAGCGGGTCTTTGGCGGCTATGCGGCACTACTGTACAGGTTGAACCCTTCCTCGTGCTCGTGTGGGCTGACGTATCCGATGGTCGAATGACGACGACGTCGGTTATAGAAACCTTCGATGAAGTCGAACAGGGCGGTCCGGGCCTGGTCGTGGGTGGCGAAGTGCGTTCGGTCGAGAAGTTCGCATTCGAGGGTGGCGAAAAACGACTCGGTCACAGCATTGGTGTGTCCTGAAGGGAGCTGGATGAGGTTCTGAGGTAGAAGGCAGAGCACTCGATAGCAACCATGCTGTTGTGGAGATGAGGGTAGGCCCTTCGGCATCGGCATGCAGGTGCTGGTGTCAAACCGCCACGAGTTGCTGTGGTGAATGAGCCATGGTGGTGAACGTCCGTGGAAAAGCCATCGCGAGAGGCGGCAGGTATGAGCCAAGAAGGCGAACGAGAGTGAACCATCGATGACGTGTCGTTAAGCCAGGTGGCATCAAAACCAGGGCCTTAATGCTGCCCTGGGATAAGTCAGAGGGAAACCTGCCTACTGCTCTGGCGGTGCCCGGCATGAAGATGGCGCGAGCTTGGCTTGGGCTCTGCAACGGAACAGGAGAACTCCTCGGCACGACATGGGTCCCGCGGATTGGAGCGAGGATCCACCGGGAGACCGGCAAGCGGCTAATCCGCGAGTCGCAGAGTACCGGGTGCGGGCCAGGAGGGCGGAACGTCCCGTACTAGTGATGAAGCGCCTGTAATGGGCGCGGAGCGCAGGGGACGTGCCGTCGAGTGTCGTCCAGCAATCAACCAGCAACGGGAGGAATTGCGTGGGCGAGACAAGACCAGCGGGCAAGTCGTTTGACATTCCGAAGACGCTGATATGGGAAGCATACCTGAAGGTCAACGGCAACAAGGGAGCGGCAGGGGTCGACGGGCAATCTCTAGCGGAATTTGAACAGGATCTTCGGAACAACTTGTTCAAGCTCTGGAACAGGATGTCGTCGGGGAGCTATTTCCCGGAGCCAGTGAAAGCCGTCTCCATCCCGAAGCCAGATGGTGGCACACGGATCCTCGGAGTGCCCACTATCGCCGACCGGATAGCACAGACAGCCGTGGCCATGATCCTGGAGCCGGACGTGGATCCAGTGTTCCACGCCGATTCCTACGGTTATCGTCCAGGAAAGTCTGCGCTGGACGCGGTGGAGGTGTGCAAGCAGCGGTGCTGGCGGCACCCCTGGGTGGTCGATCTCGATATCCAAGGGTTCTTCGACAACGTTCCGCACGCGCAGATCATCGCCGCAGTGGAGAAGCACGCGAATCTGACATGGGTTGTGCTGTACGTGAAACGGTGGCTCGTCGCGCCGGTTCAGCATCCGGACGGCAGCCGTGTCACTCCCATCAAGGGAACTCCACAGGGCTCGGCGATTTCACCGTTGTTGTCGAATCTCTTCCTGCACTACGCTTTGGACTACTGGCTTGCCAGGAGATTTCCAGTGGTGCGGTTCGAGAGGTACTGCGACGACATCATCCTACACTGTTACAGTCAGCGGCAGGCGAAGTACATTCGCGACGTCGTTGAGAAACGGTTGCTGGAGTTCTGGTTGCGCTGTCACCCGGACAAGACTCGGATCGTCTACTGCAAGCAGGACGGACGCGACGAAGAGCACCCGGTAACGAGCTTCACGTTCCTGGGTTTCGACTTTCATCGTGCGCCCATCCGGCGACGTGATGGCGTGCTGATGTGCGGGTTCGTCCCGTTGGTCGGCAGGGCGGCGCTGAAGTCGATGGCACGGGTCATCCGGCAATGGAAGCTGGGTCGCAGGACCAGTCTGGGTTTTCGGGGACTCGCCGCGATGGTCAATCCCATCGTGGCGGGGTGGATCGGCTACTACGGGCGCTTCTACAAGTCCAGGCTGATGCACTTCCTAAGTCAGCGGATCAACCCTTTCCTCGTGAAGTGGGCGATGCGGAAATACAAACGATTGCGCCGCGCCAAAGGGAGAGCTCGTCGGAAATTGGCCGAGATAGCGTCGGCGTTCCCGGCGATGTTTGCTCACTGGAAGCATGGCGCGATGCCTACTGGTTCGACGGTGGGAGCCCGGTGACGGGAGACTGTGCGCCGTCTAACTCGGCGCCAGATCGCCCCCGCAGGGGGCAGAGGTTCGGGAGGAGGTGACCTCTGGGCCACCCGTCTTACCTGAACGGGAAACCGGGAGGGGACAAGAGCATGACGGGAAAGCGCGGGGTGCCGTGAAGGCGCCGAAGGCACGGCCGTGCAAGGCCCGCGTGATACGGCGAAGGCCAGACTGCTTGAAGCCCAGTCTCCAGCGGTGCAAACGTTCACACCTCCCGACACGGCGTCTGTTGTCGGGGCCGTCGGCATAGGAGCGATTCCGACTTTCGTCGCTCTGAACCCTTCCGGCCGGCGGGCGACGGGCAGCGAGCTCGTTCAAGGGGACGGACCGGGACGCCTACGTCACGCTCGCTACGTCTGGCGCAAGAGGAATTCGGGATGGCCTACGGGGCGCGAGCCCTATGGTCACGGAGGGTCCGTAGTAGTCGCAGGAGTCACGCCCCGCCGAGGAGGACGGGAGAGCCGTCTACATGGGCGAAGGGACCCAGGTGCTTAGATCGACAAGAACGGTGAGGTACGCGAGATACGAGACGCCGCAACCGTACTGGAGATCATTCGTGAACGCGGCAGGAGAGGACTGCCGTTGGAACGGGTCTACCGGTGCTTGTTCAACCCGGACCTGTTCCTGCTTGCCTATGGGAAGCTCTACCGTAACAAGGGGCGTTGACCGCCGGAGCCACCAGCGAGACCGTGGATGGCATGAACCTCGGCAAGATCGAGGCCATCATCGAGACGCTCCGGCAGGAGCGTTACCGATGGGCCCCGGTACGGCGCACTTACATCGAGAAGAAGAATTCGGTGAAAAAGCGACCGCTGGGGCTGCCGACCTGGTCGGACAAGCTGCTGCAAGAGGTACTGCGCCTGATCTTGGAGGCGTACTACGAGCCGCAGTTCTCCGACCGCTCCCACGGGTTCCGCCCGGGCCGCGGCTGTCACACCGCCTTGCAGGAGATCTATCACCAATGGCACGGGACGGTGTGGTTCATCGAGGGCGACGTCACCGACTGTTTCGGGTCCTTGGACCATTCGATCATGAGATCGATTCTGGCCGAGAAGATCCACGACGGTCGGTTCCTGCGTCTGATCGACGGGCTGCTCCAGGCCGGATACCTGGAGGACTGGCGCTACCACGCGACGTTGAGCGGCTGCCCGCAAGGCGGCGTGGTTTCACCCGTTCTGTCCAATATCTACCTGGATCGGCTGGACAGGTTTATCGAACAGACTCTCTTGCCTGCCCATAACCGGGGAGCGCGACGCACGCCCTATCGGCCTTATATGCGGTTGTGGCAACGCGCCTTCAGGCTGGAAGAGGCGGAAGACCGGGAGGCGGGTCTGGCGCTGCGCAAGCAGATGAAGACCATGCCCTCCCGCGACCCCGACGATCCCACCTACCGGCGGCTGCGCTACTGCCGTTACGCCGATGACTGGCTGCTGGGCTTCACCGGCCCCGGCAGGAAGCTGAGGAGATCAAGACCGAGATCGGTCGGTTCCTGCGTGAGGAACTCGCGTTGGAGCTGTCCCCGACCAAGACCTTGATCACATATGGGCGGACGCAGGCCGCCCGGTTCCTCGGCTATGAGATTGTGGTGTTACACGCCGACCACAAGCGCGATCAGCGCGGTCACCGCAGCATCAACGCGGCGATCGGGCTGAAAGTGCCGGTCGACGTCATCCATGCCAAGTGCGCGCCCTACCTGCACCACGGCAGGCCGATCCAGCGAACCGAACGCACCGTCAATACTGACTTCAGTATC
Source organism: Candidatus Protofrankia datiscae (assembly GCF_000177615.2). GTDB lineage: Bacteria > Actinomycetota > Actinomycetes > Frankiales > Frankiaceae > Protofrankia > Protofrankia coriariae. The sequence goes on from NC_015656.1 coordinate 2,498,573, forward strand.
GTCGCGCAGTTCCAAGCCGAGTTTCGGGGTGTCGCGGAGTACTACCGGCTGGCGTTCAACCGCCATCGGCTCGGCTACCTGAAGTTCGTCATGGAACGGTCGCTGACCAAGACCCTGGCCCGCAAGTACCGGATCACGGTCCCGAAGGTCTACCGCCGTTACCGAGCCGTACTTGATACCGAGCACGGTCCACGTCGTGGCCTTCAGGTCACCGTGCACCGTGATGGCGGACGACCGCCGCTGGTCGCACAATGGGGCGGCATCAGTCTGGCACGGGACACCACGCCACGGCCTCTCAACGACAATCCGCCACGCATGTGGAATGGACGTCGGTCAGAGCTTGTCCAACGGCTCTTGGCCGAGGTCTGTGAACTATGCGGCTCCACGGAACAGGTCGAAGTGCATCACGTCAAGGCGCTCAAGGACCTCAATCCCAAGGGGCGGAAACAGCAACCCGAATGGGTCACGCGTATGGCCTCTCGCCGCCGCAAGACCCTCGTCGTTTGTCGCGCCTGCCACGAGGACATCCACGCTGGACGTCCTACACGCAGACCACGATAAGCACTGGAGAGCCAGCTGCTACGGAAAGCGGGCACGGCTGGTTCGGAGGGGGGCCGTCGGAAAAGGGCCAGGTCGACTGGCACCTCGTCGGCGGCCTACCCTACGTCACGCCGGGTTCTGAGAGCAGCGGCGGGTGAAATTCCCGCCGCTGACTCTCCTGGTCGTGCTGTGTCGAAGCCGGCGGGAAGCCGAACACGCCCTCGCGGTGTTGACGGCGATTCTCGCTGATCTCGGCTTGGAGCCGAAGGCGGCGAAGACGAGGATTGTCCACCTGGACGAAGGTGGTGACGGCCTGGATTTCTTGGGGTTCCACCACCGTTGGGTGCGAGCCTCGTCTCCACGGTTTCGGCACGTGCAGTTCCTGGCCCGCTGGCCCACGATGAGGGCGATGCAGCATATCCGGGACCGTATCCGTGAATTGACGGAGCGGCGCCGGCTGCTGCTGCCGGTCGAGGTGATCGTAGCGGAGGTAAACCGCGTATTACGCGGTTGGGCTGGTTTCTTCCAGTACGGTAACTCTGCTCGGCACTTCGCCACGATCAGATGGTACGCGCTGAGGCGGCTCGCGTTGTTTGTTGCGAAACGGCATCAGCGGCCGGCTGCGTTCGGCCGATGGGTGGTCGGCGTTGCCTCCGCCAACCAGCTTGGTCTGATCGACCTCAGTGGAATCGTCATAGCCCCGCGGCCGAACAAGCCGTGGCGGGAGAAGCCGAATGCCGGCGGTGAACGACGTCGGTGAGCTGTGTGCGGGAGAACCGCATGCACAGTTCGACGGGGGGCGGCTGGAAACGGAGCGCTGCCACGGCAGGCCGGGATGAGAAACGCACGGGAAACTGCGCGGACAAAGGTACCGGACCAACGCCTAAAGCCAAAGCGTCACCGCGCCAGTCGCCTACCCTACTGAATGGCCGGCGTGCGGGCGCAGGTCATCGGTGTGCCCCGTTCCCCGCCCCCAGGAGGGTGAGGTCGAAAACCTCACGGAGACCGATCATGTACGAATGGGTTGAATCCCCCCGCCGACTTGAACCCCCGCATCATCGGTGACAGCCCCGTCCACGGATGCAGGCTGTGACCGAACTACGGTCGTCCCTCTGTTTCTGGGGCGTCAGGGGGCATGCCGGACAGCTGGGAACGGTCTCATGGATAACAGCAGCCGGCTCTACCACAAGCATTTTGGCAATTCTTTCCGGTTCGGTTCGTCGTGGATCAACCAGATCGAAACCTGGTTCGAAACCATCGCACGCCGGTCGATCCGCCGTGGCACCTTCATGTCCGTCAAAGTTCTCATTAAATGGATCTGGGACTACATCTCCTACCGGAACGCCAAGCATGAGCCGTTTGTCCTGACTGCGACCGCCGACGGGATACTCGCCAGGGTCCGTATCATCCGGACCGGCATCAAGAAAGTGGTCGACAACAATGGGACGTAAAGATATCTGAATCACGGGAAACTGGACCGTCCTCGTTCTCCGCTGACCTGTCAACCGGCGGTCGGAGGTGGGAGGGTGGCGTGGGTGAGCAGCTCAGCGGCGACGGTGGAGGTCGGGGCCGGGCTCCGCTACGCCAGCGGAGCCGGGCGGTGGGTTCTCGCCGCCACCGTCCTCGGTTCCGCGGTCGCCTCCATCGACGCGACCGTGGTCGGCATCGCACTACCGGCCATCGGCCGCGACTTCCGCGCCGGTCTGTCCACCCTGCAGTGGGTGGTCACCGCCTACACCCTTACCCTGGCCGGTCTGCTCCTCGTCGCAGGCGCCGTCGGCGACCGGTATGGAGGGTTCCCACTTTCGTGGACAGTCCTAACTATGCAGCACGAAGTGTTTGTCCGTCAAATTCTTCCTCGAACTCGACAGGCGTGAGATAGCCGATCGAGGAGTGCAACCGCTGCCGGTTGTAGTAGATCTCGACATATTCGAAGATCCCCGCCCGGACGCGGTCTATGGTATCGAACGGGTGGAGGTGGACGAACTCCTTCTTGAGGGTGGCCCAGAAGGACTCCGCCGCGGCGTTGTCGAAACAGATCCCGGTACGGCCGACGGAGTTTCGGACGTTGTTGTCGCGACAGAAGGCGACGAACTCACGGCTGGTGTACTGACCGCCTCGGTCGGCGTGGAATATGACGCCGCCGGGTGGCCGCCGGCGGGTGACGGCCATACGAAGCGCGTCGAGAACGAGTTCGGTGCGCATGTGATCGGCGACCGCCCAGTCGACGATCTTCCGAGAGAACGCGTCGATGACGGAGGCCATGTACACCCAGCCATCCCAGGTGCGAATATATGTTATGTCGCCGTACCACAACTGGTTCGGTGCGGACGCGGCGAAGTCTTGGCCGACAAGATCAGGCAGCGATGAGGAGTCCGCGGCCTGCACCGTCGTCACCGGCCGGCGGGGACGCGGATGCACGCTGACCAGGCCCATCGTCGCCATCAGCCGCTGGACCCGCTTGTAGGCGACGGCGACGCCCTGGCGGCGGATCTCGTGGAAGATCCGCCGCACGCCGTACCGCCCCTCGTGACGGTCGAAAACAGCTCTGATCATGGTCGACAAGGTGGCGTCGTCCTTCTCCCTCCGAGACGGGCCGCGTTTCTTCCACGCATAGTAGCCCTGTCGGGACAGGTCGAGTTTCTTGCACATGTAGTCGACGGGAAAGGTGTTCGCGCCGTCGGCGGACACAGGCTTCTTCGGAGCGTGTATCGAGATGAACTCGAACTTTACTTCTGCTCGCTCGCGAAGAAGCTCGCCGCTTTTTTTAGGAAGGCGATGTCCATCTGCGCCTGCGCGTACTTCTTCCGGAGCTCCTCAAGTTCCGCGCGCTCCGACACCGACAGCGGCCGCTCCTCGGTCTCGCCGTTCTCCTTCGCCTTCTTCACCCAGTTTCCCAACGTGGTCTCGTGGATACCCAGACTCTTCGCGACCTCGGTCACCGACCGGCCCGAGTCGAGCACCAACCTTACTGCCTCGGATTTGTACTCCTGGGTGAACTTCCGGCGAGCTGACCCCATGACGCTCCTTCCCTATGGACCAATGCCGCTCAATTAGGCTGGAGGGGCGTCCGTCCATCCCGACACGCCAACGCCCGATCCCGCATCGATCAACTTCTGAACACGGCATCCAGTCACGTTCCTCAACGTCGATCAGTAGGCGGCGGAGTGCTCATGCCGCGATTTCGGCCGGTCGGCAGATAGAATCCAGATGTGGTGCGCCTTCGCCAGGTAGTTGAATTGCCAGCCGTTGACAACGACCGGCTGACCGACCGCATCTCGATCGGTGTGCTCGCCAGAATCGTTCCCCGGGACCTCGTCGAAGAGGTACTGGTGGAAACGAAGCGGCAGGAACGGCGTACCAGGCTGCTGCCAGCCCGGGTCATGGTGTACTTCACCATGACGATGTGCCTGTCTTCGACGATGACTACGAAGAAGTCATGCGTAAACTCGCCGGTGCGTTGAGATGGCTGGGGAACTGGCAGGGTGACTGGAAAGTCCCGACCACCGGGGCGATCTCGCAGGCACGGATCAGGCTCGGTGCCGCCCCCCTGAAGGTCCTGTTCGAACGTGTCGCTGTGCCGGTCGCGGGGCTGGGTACCAAGGGCACTTGGCTGCGTTCCCGGCGGCTGATGGCGATCGACGGGTTCTTCCTCGACGCCGCAGACACCCCCGAGAACGTGGCCAGGTTCGGGCGGTCCACCAACGGACACAAGGCCAGCGCTCTGCCCCAGGTCCACGTCGTCGCGCTCGCCGAATGCGGCACGCACGCGATCGTCTCCGCCGCGGTCGGTCCCCGTGCCAGCGACGAACGTGCTCTCGCCGCCACCCTGCTCGACGCCTGCGAACCCGGGATGCTCCTCACCGCCGACCGTTACTTCTACAGCTTCGACCTCTGGCAGCAGGCGCTCGACACCGGCGCGGACCTGCTCTGGCGAGTCAAATCCGATCTCACGCTACCGGTCATCCGGTCCCTTCCCGACAGCTCCTACCTCTCTATCATCGTCAACCCGAAAATCAGAGGGAAACAGCGGAACCAGATCATCGCCGACGCCCGCGCCGGCCGCGACTTTCCCGAGGACTCCGCGACACCCGTCCGCGTCATCGAATACACGGTGCCTGACCGCACAGGATCCGGAACCGGAGAACTGATCTGCCTCATCACCAATATCCTCAACCAGACCGACATACCAGCGGTGGAACTCGCCACGGCCTATCACGAGCGCTGGGAAATCGAAAACATCTTCGATGAGATTAAGACACACCAGCGGGGCGAAGCCCGCGTCCTACGCTCGAAACTCCCGGACCTGGTGGAACAAGAGATCTGGGCGCTGCTCCTCAGCCACTACGCAATCCGATGTCTCATGTGCGAGGCCGCCGACGAAGCCGACGTCGACCCGGACAGGCTATCCTTCATGCGATCACTACGCGTCGTCCGCCGCCAGGTCACCGACCAGGCGGATTTTTCCCCCTGAGGACCACACGCACGCGCTCCGGGAAACCTTCACAGAGATCACCGAACGGCTTAACCCCGTGCGCCTCCACCGCACGTACCCACGCACCATCAGACGAGGCCGACACAACGCCTACCGAGTCAAAAGCCCAACAGACACCGGCACCAAGCATGATCAATCACCGAAGATCATGCTCGCTCGGGCCGCTTAACTAAGCGCCATTGCCCTATGGACAGCGAACCTCAGGTTCGCTGTCCATAGGGAAGGAGCGTCATGGGGTCAGCTCGCCGGAAGTTCACCCAGGAGTACAAATCCGAGGCAGTAAGGTTGGTGCTCGACTCGGGCCGGTCGGTGACCGAGGTCGCGAAGAGTCTGGGTATCCACGAGACCACGTTGGGAAACTGGGTGAAGAAGGCGAAGGAGAACGGCGAGACCGAGGAGCGGCCGCTGTCGGTGTCGGAGCGCGCGGAACTTGAGGAGCTCCGGAAGAAGTACGCGCAGGCGCAGATGGACATCGCCTTCCTAAAAAAAGCGGCGAGCTTCTTCGCGAGCGAGCAGAAGTAAAGTTCGAGTTCATCTCGATACACGCTCCGAAGAAGCCTGTGTCCGCCGACGGCGCGAACACCTTTCCCGTCGACTACATGTGCAAGAAACTCGACGTGTCCCGACAGGGCTACTATGCGTGGAAGAAACGCGGCCCGTCTCGGAGGGAGAAGGACGACGCCACCTTGTCGACCATGATCAGAGCTGTTTTCGACCGTCACGAGGGGCGGTACGGCGTGCGGCGGATCTTCCACGAGATCCGCCGCCAGGGCGTCGCCGTCGCCTACAAGCGGGTCCAGCGGCTGATGGCGACGATGGGCCTGGTCAGCGTGCATCCGCGTCCCCGCCGGCCGGTGACGACGGTGCAGGCCGCGGACTCCTCATCGCTGCCTGATCTTGTCGGCCAAGACTTCGCCGCGTCCGCACCGAACCAGTTGTGGTACGGCGACATAACATATATTCGCACCTGGGATGGCTGGGTGTACATGGCCTCCGTCATCGACGCGTTCTCTCGGAAGATCGTCGACTGGGCGGTCGCCGATCACATGCGCACCGAACTCGTTCTCGACGCGCTTCGTATGGCCGTCACCCGCCGGCGGCCACCCGGCGGCGTCATATTCCACGCCGACCGAGGCGGTCAGTACACCAGCCGTGAGTTCGTCGCCTTCTGTCGCGACAACAACGTCCGAAACTCCGTCGGCCGTACCGGGATCTGTTTCGACAACGCCGCGGCGGAGTCCTTCTGGGCCACCCTCAAGAAGGAGTTCGTCCACCTCCACCCGTTCGATACCATAGACCGCGTCCGGGCGGGGATCTTCGAATATGTCGAGATCTACTACAACCGGCAGCGGTTGCACTCCTCGATCGGCTATCTCACGCCTGTCGAGTTCGAGGAAGAATTTGACGGACAAACACTTCGTGCTGCATAGTTAGGACTGTCCACGAAAGTGGGAACCCTCCAGTGTACGGGGCCTTGGCCGGCGCGCTGTTCCTGCTGCCCATCCAACTGCAACAGGTGGCCGGTTACACCGCTTTGCAGGCTGGCATCTCGCTACTGCCGTTGACCGCCATCATGCTCGTGCTGTCGGCGCGCTCCGGTGCCCTCGCCGCGCGCATCGGCCCGCGGTTGCAGATGAGTGTCGGGCCGATCCTCGTCGGCGCCGGTCTGGCACTGTTCACCGGAATCGGCCCTACCGGCGGCTATGCGACCGAGGTGCTGCCCGCCGTCACCGTGCTGGGGCTCGGGCTCGCCACCACCGTGGCGCCGCTGACGGCGACCGTGCTGGCCGCCGTACCCGCCCGGCACGCCGGCATGGCCTCGGCCGTCAACAACGACGTCGCCCGTGCCGCCGGCCTCATCGCCGTCGCTGTGCTGCCGTCCGCCGCCGGCATCACCGGCGCCGCGTACCTTGATCCCCGCCAGTTTTCTGCTGGATTCCACACTGCGTCGCTCATATCCGCCGCGCTCTGTGTGCTTGGTGGTGTGCTCGCCGCCGCGACGATCCGTGGACCGCATCCGGCCGCTGTGAGGCCCCGACCCGGACGCCGGTTGCACTGCCCCCTGGACGCGCCACCAGCATCTCGATCGTGAGCGTGTTTTGCGGTCCCGGGGTTTCAGGCCCCGCCGGGGTGGTACCGGGTTCCGGTAGGTGGGAACGCGGTGATGGGCGGCGGACTGGCCCAGCATGAGGCGGAAGCTGTAGTGGTTCTGAGCGGAGAGAATGTCTCGGGATGCTCCCTGGCGGTATGAGCTGGTTGTGATGATTCATCACTCTAATCTGCGAGTTGTCCTCTCCGTATCTGTGCGGTGATTCGCCGCATCGCACGGCGTGTGGTGTGCACGGGAGTGCTGCCCGGCTTTCTCGGGTGTCAGCTCGTGTCCGTTGCTACTTACCGTTACGTTTTTCAGTGGTCATCGGTATCTCTGGTGCTGCCGTGGTGCTGCCGAACGGATTGGATCGGGCCGACCCACGGCGGGACGGAGAGAGACTGGTCAAGGTTGCGGATCTGCTCTGGCCAGCCGATATAACATATCGTGACGATAAATGGTATATTGCAACATCGCGGGGGCGGTTCTCATAATCCGTCGGTCGTGGGTTCGAGTCCCACCCGCCCCATGCGCTGGTTTCGGCTGCTTGCTGATCTGTGATCGGCTTCGTCGCCAGCCGTTATGTCTACCCGGGGCGACCCCCGAGCCCGGTGCCGTGGGCAGGTTGGCGCGCAGCGTGTCGAGCGACTTCGGAACGGCAGAGGGAGTTGTAACAACGGAGGATCTCATTCAGCCGCTATCGCTCGCGGTGATGAGCGGTAGCCGTTGCCGCTGGTTGAGGGCGTGTGCGTAGTGGTCGAGTCTCCCCTCGGATGCTCGACTTCGGGTGATTTCTGTGCTGCGGGGCAGCACCTTGGTGTCTCGCTGATGTCTGCCCAGGAGGCCGGGCCCCCTGGAACCCTGAAGGTGCGGTGACCGGCAGGTCAGGCGCTGGCTGAGGTGGCGGTATTACCTCGGCCTTGTCCACTGGGCCGATCTCGGTGAGGGCGGTCAGTATGTCGCCGAGGGCCTCGACCAGGACGGCGATCTCGCCTCGGCTCATCCGCCGGTTGCTGTCTGTGGTGGCTTCGCGGAGGTGGCGTTCGGTGGCTGCCCGGTTGGCCTGGGTCTGGGTGATCCAGTTTGTGACGATGACGGGGTTATGCGGGCGTCGAGGGCGGCTCGGTAGCGGGTGAGTTTGGTTGTGCAGTCCGTGATGGTCTGACGTGTCCGCTGAGCTCCGTGGCCTGGTTCTGGCTGGTGGGAACGTTCTGGGTGGCGGTCATCGCTTCGAGGGTGTCGGTCAGCCGTGGTGGTGTGAGGCTGCTGGCGAGCCAGGTGTCGAGGGTGGGCCGTGAGGTGCTGTTGCCTCTAGTGTCCTGAGTCGTTGATTCGCTGGCAGTAGGCGGCGAGGGTCTCGAGGATCTCGTCGGCGGTCTTGGCCCAGACGAACGGCTTCGGGTCCTTGTTCCAGGCGTTGATCCATCGGCGGATGTCGGCTTCGAGTTCGACGACCGAGCGGTGCGTCGATCGGCGCAGCTTGCGGGTGGTCAGCTCCGCGAACCAGCGCTCGACCAGGTTCATCCACGACGCCGAGGTCGGGGTGAAGTGCAGGTGGAAGCGGGGGTGGCGCAGCAGCCAGTTCTTCACCGCCGGGGTCTTGTGGGTGGCGTAGTTGTCCAGGACCAGGTGCAGGTCGTAGCCCTTCGGGACCGAGGAGTCGATCAGCTTGAGGAAGCGCAGGAACTCCTGGTGACGGTGCCGCCGGAAGGTCTGCGCGATCACCGACCCGGACGTCGGGTCGAGCGCGGCGAACAGGCTGGTCGTGCCATGGCGGACGTAGTCGTGGGTCATCCGCTGCGGGGTACCCGGCATCAGGGGCAGCACCGGTGCCGTGCGATCCAAAGCTTGCACCTGCGACTTTTCGTCGACGCAGAGCACGATCGCCTTCTCCGGCGGGTCGAGGTAGACCCCGACCACGTCACGGACCTTGTCCACGAACAGCGGGTCGGTGGACAGCTTCCACGTCTCGACCAGATGCGGCTTCAACCCGAACGCCCGCCACATCCGTGACACCGTCGACTGCGACAGCCCACTGGCCCTCGCCATCGACCGCGATGTCCAATGGGTATCGCCGTTCGGTGGCTTCTCCTCCAACGTCCTCGCGATCACCGCCTCGACCTGGGCGTCGGTGACCTTCCGAGGCGCTCCCGGACGTGCCTCGTCTGACAGGCCCTCCAGCCGGTCGACCGCGAACCGCTCCCGCCATTTCGCGACCGTTCCCCGGGTGATCCCGAGCTCGGCCGCGACCCCCGAGTTCGTCCCACCGTCCGCGCAGGCCAGCACGATCCGCGAGCGCAACGCCAGCGCCTGCGCGGTCTTCCGCCGTCGGGCCCAGCCCTCCAGCACCGCACGCTCAGCAGACGACAACTCGATGGGATCCGCGCTCGGGCCAGGCACCAGCCCATTCTATCTGCACACGAATCAACGACTCAGGACACTAGAAGCCCGGCGGGACAGCCGTGCGTTCCGCCGGCCGATGAGGCGCGTGTGGTTGAAAGGCGGGAGATCATCTGAAGTCGAGCTGGTCTGTGATTCTTTTCATGTTCCGCGTTGTATGTTTGGATTTCTCGACAGTTGGATGTCTTTCCTGGCTGGGAGTGGTATGCGGAAGCGTGTAACGGCATCGATGCTGGTTCTGCTTTGTGGATATTCGTAGTTGCCCTGAACTGCCTTCTGGCTATCCCATGGAATGGTGACTTTTTCTCCCGATCGAGGCTGTGATCCGCGGCCGCTTGGTGAGTGCCAGTGACCACGATCCGGGCCGGCTGGGATGGCCCCCTACGCACCCGAGCCGCTGACAACCCTGGTGAGGAATGCCAGAAGAAAGCGGCGGGACCGACCGCTTCCGGGTCGGCGACGCCAGCAGGGCGAACAAGTGAGCCGATGTCGTGGCGGTGGTCCGTCGAGGTTGTCGATGGACCGTCCGGTCAGGCGTTGCGGGCGGAGCGTGCGGCGGCGCTTCGCGAGGCCTTGGCGGCTTGGGCGGCGGCGGAGGCCGCTTCCGGGAGCGCCGCAAGCAGCCGACAACCGCCCAGGCCGGAGCCGTAACAGCGGGAATTCCGCGATCATCTTCCGTTACATCTGATTCCCTGCCAGGTGGATCGGATCCATTTTCCAGGGCGCGATGGGAGGAAGATGACGAAGGCTAGAATTGTCCTCGACAGGTGCTGGTGAGGGGAGCGTGGGATGGCGCAGATGCCGGAGGCGTTTGGGTCGTTGCGGTCGCGTTCGACTAGGCCGTCGGTGCGGGGCTGGGCGGGTCTGCGGGTGGCGTTTCTGGGTCGGGTGTCCACGAAGGACCAGCAGGATCCGACGTTGTCCCTGCCGCGCCAGTTGCACAACGCCACCGCCGCGCTGCCGTCGGGGGTGCGGCTCGTCGCGCATTTTTATGATGTGGAGTCCGGCCGGAAGAATCTGGATGCTCGGGGGTTCAGCCGGGCGCATGAGCTGTTCGATATTCCCGTTCCCCGGGATGGTGGGATCGCGGATCTGTTGGCGGAGGCCAAGGGGCTGTCGCGGCGGTTCGACGCGGTGATCTGCGAGTCGATCGAGCGGGTAGCCCGGCGCACCTACTACGACACCCGGGTCGAGCATGAGCTGGAGCAGGCCGGGGTGGTGCTGCTGGCCGCGGACGAGCCGATGACGCTGTCGCGGCTGCGGGCGACCACGGTGTTGACCCGGCGGGTCAAGCAGGGGGTGGCCGAGTGGTACGTGCTGGAGACGTTGGAGAAGTCCTGGGACGGGTTCTGCGAGCATACCGCGCAGGGCTGGAACGTGGGACGGCCACCGTACGGCTATCTGCCGGAGCGGATCCCGCATCCGGTGCCGGCGCGGCGGGCCGAGGGACGGACCAAACACCGGCTGGTACCGGACCCGGTGCGGGCCCCGGTGGTCCGGCAGATCTTTGCCTGGCGGATCGCGGAACGGCTGGGGTACGCGGCGATCGCGGATCGGCTCAACGCCGACCTCGACCGGTATCCGCCGCCGATGCACATCGATCCGCGGCGGCGGCGGGACGCGTGGGGCCGGTCGTCGGTGCGGGAGATTCTGGTCAATCCGAAGTACACCGGCTACATGGTGTGGAACCGGCGGGGGACGAAGAAGGGGGGAGCGATCAACCATCCGGACGTGTGGGTGTGGTCGGCCGAGCCGGTGCATCCCCCGCTGGTCAGCCAGGCCGATTTTCTGGCTGCGGCCGCGGTGGGGGTGGAGCGGTTCGGCAGCCGGTCGGGTAATGGTGCCAACAGTGCGCATCCGCAGACCAGGCGGAGCTATCTGCTGCGGGGGATGGTGGTCTGCGCGTTGTGTGGCCGGCGGATGGTCGGGAAGTCGCGGGCGGCGCGGGGCCGGCCGGACGCGCTGCTGTACTACGTCTGCGAGGCCCCGCGGAACCACGCCGACTTCACCGAACGCTACCCGGAGCATCCGCGTGGGATTCTGCTGGCGGAACGGCGCCTGCTCGCCGGGATCAACGACTTCCTCAACACCCGGCTGCTCGGCCCGGATCGGCTCGCGCTGCTGACCGCCGAGATCGACCATGCGGCGGTGGTAGAGCAGGACGATCGGGTCGCCCGCCGGGCCGCGTTGCAGCGCACCCTGGCCGATATCGCCACCCGGCAGCGGCGGCTGCTCACCACGCTGGAAACCCAGGATGACCTTACCGGGGCGGTGTTCTCTCACGTGCAGCAGCGGATCGCGGAGCTGGACGTGCAGCGGCGGGCCGCTCAGGAGGCGTTGGACGAGCTCGACGCCCAGGATGCCACCGTGGCAGCCGCTACTCCCGATCTTGGCTTGTTGGGGCGGGTGCCGTTGGGCCGGTTGGACGTCGCAGATCTTCCTCAGGCGACCGCGCGGCGGCTGCTGGACGCCCTCAGGCTGAGGATCCGCTACGACAGGGCGGCGAATCAGGCGCAAGCGCAGATCACGCTGGACGTTGAGACCGCGGACGCCCTGGACTCCACGATCATCCGTACCGACGTCCCCAGCGAAGATCGCCTACATGGCGGGAGCGCGTTTTCCCTTCCTCGTTGTGCCCCCGGTGGGATTCGAACCCACACTGTCGGTGGTTTGAGCACCGTCTCTCTGCCGTTGGAGTACAGGGGCCGGCAGCCACGGTTCGCGGACGCTGGGTCTTGAAGTTGCTGGCGAACCGGTCAATATGCAGGTAGAGCTTCCTCCATGACTGTAGCCGGGTAAGGTGCGGATCGACCGACCGCCTCACATCACGGCGGGTCAACAGTGTGATCCTAGCCCTGCGAGCCCAGGAGTCCGACTCGATGAGCCAGCCATCCTCGACCCCCCGCCGGGTGCTGATCGCCGAGGACGAGGCGCTGATCCGCCTTGATCTGAGGGAGATGCTCCAGGAGGAGGGCTATGAGGTGGTCGGTGAGGCCGGGGACGGCGAGGTGGCGGTCAGCCTGGCCACCAAGCTGCGTCCCGACCTGGTCATCCTCGACGTCAAGATGCCCCGGATGGACGGGATCGACGCCGGCGCGCACATCGCCAAGGAGCGGATCGCGCCGGTGGTGATCCTGACCGCGTTCAGCCAGCGGGACCTGGTGGAGCGGGCCCGGGACGCCGGGGCGATGGCCTACGTCGTCAAACCGTTCCAGAAGAAGGACCTGCTGCCGACGATCGAGATGGCGATGAGCCGGTTCACCGAGATCGTCAGCCTGGAGGCCGAGGTCGAGGATCTGCAGGGCCGGCTGGAGGCCCGCAAGATCATCGAACGGGCGAAGGGGGTCCTGCAGACCGAGCACGCCATGACCGAGCCGGATGCCTTCCGTTGGATTCAGCGCACGTCGATGAACCAGCGGCGCACGATGCGGGCCGTGGCCGAGGCCGTGCTGGCCGGCGACCTCCTGCCCGGTGAGGCACTGCCCGGAGCGTGAGCACGGCCCGGAACCTGCTCGGGCGGAACGTGCTCGGACGGCTCACGGCCGTGCTCGGACGGCTGTTCGTCACCGGGCCACGACGGCGGCTGTTCCGGCTACTCGCCGGTGTGGTCGCTGTGATCGTGGCCCTTGTGGCCGTTCTCGCGGTGGCGCTCACGGGCGGTTCGCCGGCGGACGGGCCGTCCGCCACGCGGACCAGGACGGCCACGCTCGGGTTGATCGCACCGCTGTCCGCGGACCGCGCATCCGTGGGTACGGCCGTGCGCAACGCCGTTCGCCTCGCGGTCGACGAGGCGAACGTCCAGGGCACGATCCCGGGCTGGAAGGTCCGGCTGAGCGTCCAGGACGACCTGTCCAGGCCGGATGGCGGCGCCCGCGCCGCGGGGACGCTCGCCGCCGACGAGAGCCTGATCGGCGTGGTCGGACCGCTGAGCTCCACGGTCGCGATGGTTGCCCTGCCCACTCTGGACGCCGCCGGGATCGCGGTGGTCTCACCGTCCAACAGCCAGCCCGAGCTGACCGGCATCACCCCGTCGGCTCTGTCGGCCTCGTCGACCTCATCAGTCGTACCGGCCTCGCCAGCGGCCCGTGGCCGGCCGTACCGGACCTATTTCCGGCTGAGTGGGACGGATGTGCTCGCGGCCCGGGACGCCGCCGAGTACGCCGTGCGGGTCATCGGCCGCCACCGGATCGCGGTGGTCGACGGCGGCCCGGACTTCGGTACCTCGCTCGCGCAACGGTTCGCCACCGAGGCCACGCGGCTCGGCGCGGCCGTCACCGGGACACACCGGGTCGACGGCAGCGCCGACGACACGGCCGAGGTCGAGCAGGTGGCCCGCTACCTTCGCGCCGAGGCCCCGGACCTGGTGTACGTGGCGACCGGCCAGGCCTTTGCCGGGAAGCTGCGCGAGGAGCTGGCCGAGCACGGCCCGGCCGTGTCCATCCTGGGCTCCGACGGGCTGTTCGACCCCCACTACCCCGAGCAGGCGCGGGATGCCGCCGAGGGAGACCTGGTCGCCGATCTCGGCGCGCCCCTGTCCGCGTTGCCGGCGGCCGGGCGGTTCGCGGCCGCCTACCTGGACCGCTGGCCGGCGGAGAGCGACAGCGACAGCGCCGGGGGAGGCGACCCGCGAAGTGGTGAGCCGCACGGCGGCGAGCCGGGCCGTGACGCCCCGGCTGCCGGCGCTCCGGCTGGTGGCGGTGCTTCGTCTGCTGATGGTCCGTCTGCTGTCAGTCCGCCCGGTGGCGGTTCGGCCGGTGGTAGCCCGGCGGCGGCCGGTCCGGCTGGTGACGGCCAGGCCGACGGTGGCGGTCACGCCGTCGTGTCGGCCTCGCCGGCCGCGTCGCCGGCGCCGGACGTCGACGTGATCCCCTCGGTCGCCGCCTACGCCTACGATGCGGCACAGGCGTTGCTGCGGGCCGCGGCCGGTGTCCTGCCCGGCCAGGACACGGTGGACGAGGCCGCCAGGGCGGCGATCGTCACCGCGGTCGGGCAGGGCCGTTTCCCCGGTGTCACCGGCGACGTCGGCTTCGACGCCTGGGGCGATCCGCTGACGTCGGTGGTGACCGTCTACGAGATCCGAGGCCAGCGCTTCGTCCCCGTGTGGGTTCACCGCTCCGAGTAGCCGCGGGCCGCCGCGGTCAGGGGTGGTGGCCGGTCGCGGACATGTCGTGGGGTGCGGTGGGGTCCCCGGCGGCTGCGGTGACGTGGGCCCGCTGCTCGGGCAGGGCCGGCGGGCCGATCAGCTGCTTGCCCTCGACGTCGATGTCGGGCAGCAGCCTGTTCAGCCATGCCGGCAGCCACCAGGCGTGCCGTCCCGCCAGGGACATCACCGCCGGTACCAGGGTCATCCGCACCACGAACGCGTCCACGAGCACGCCGAAGGAGAGCGCGAAGCCGATCGACTGGATGATCGCCTGATCGGACAGGATGAACCCGGCGAACACGCTGATCATGATGATCGCGGCCGCGGTGACGACCCGGGCGCCGTGCCGGAAGCCGGTGACCACCGCGTCGTCCGGTTCAAGGCCGTGGACGAACTCCTCGCGCATCCGGGTGACCAGGAAGACCTCGTAGTCCATGGCCAGGCCGAACAGGACACCGATGAGGAAGATCGGCAGGATGCTGACGATGGGACCGGTCGTTGCGACGCCGAGGACGTCCATCAGCCAGCCCCACTGGAACACGGCCACCACCGCGCCGAACGTGGCGACGACGCTGAGCAGGAAGCCCGCGGTCGCCTTCAACGGCACGAGGATGCTGCGGAAGACCAGGACGAGCAGCACGAACGCCAGCCCGACGACAACCGCGAGGTAGGGCAGGAGCGCGTCGGAGAGCTTCTCGGACACGTCGATGTTGATCGCGGTCTCGCCGGTGATCGCGGTGCTGGCGCCGGTGGCGGCCCTGATCGCCGCAGCCTGGCCACGGATGGTGTGTACCAGGTCCTCGGTGGCGGCCTCGCTCGGCCCGGAGGTGGGGGTCACCGACAGTGTCGCGGTGTTGCCGGCGGGGTTGAACGTCGGCGCGGTCACCGCGGCCACGCCGGGCAACGCGGTGACGGTACGGGAGACCTCACCGACGGCCGTGCGCGGGTCGGCGCTGGCGGAGCCGTCCACCACGAGCAGCAGCGGGCCGTTGAAACCCGGCCCGAATCCGGCGGTGAGCTGGTCGTAGGCCCTGCGCTGGGTGCTGTCCGGCGCGGCCGTGGCGTCGGTGGGCAGGCCGAGGCGCAGATCGGCCGCGGGGACGGCGAGCAGGCCTAGAGCCAGCACGGACAGGACGACGGCGATGGCGCGGCGCCGCACGATCAGGCGTGCCCACCGCTGGCCCACGGTGGGGCCGCCGCCGTCGCCCTCGGGGTCGCGGGCGCGCAGCCCGGGGATGCGCCCGCCCAGCAGCCGCCGCCCGGCGAAGCCGAACAGGGCGGGCAGCAGGGTGAGCGCGACGATGACGGCGACGGCGACGGTGCCGGCGGCGGCCAGCCCCATCGACGTCAGGAACGGGATGCCCACGACCGAGAGCGCGGCCAGCGCGATGACGACGGTCAGGCCGGCGAACACCACCGCCGAGCCCGCGGTGCCCACCGCGCGGCCCGCGGCCTGCTCGCCGTCGGAGCCCAGGGAGAGTTCGTGCCGGTAACGGGAGGTGATGAACAGCGCGTAGTCGACCCCGACCGCCAGGCCGAGCATCAGGGCGAGCGTCGGGGTGCTGGAGCTGACGTTGATGAACCCGGTGGCGATCTGGATGCAGCCGATGCCGATCATCACGCTCAGTAGCGCGGTGAGCAGGGGGAAGCCGGCCGCGACCAGCGAGCCGAAGGTGATGACGAGCACGACGGCGGCCACGACCAGGCCGATGACCTCGGTGGCGCTCTGTTCGGGTTGCCCCTCCACCGCGGTGCCGCCGAACTCGACGCCGATCCCGGCGTCGCGGGCCACCCCGGCGGCGGCGAACAGGCTCTCTCGGGCCTCGTCGGTGATTTCACCCGGCTGCACCTTGTAGGTGACCTGCGTATAGGCGGTGCGCCCGTCCTGGGAGACACCGCCCCGGACGAACGGGTCGCTGGCCTGGGCCACCTGTGGCGCCTTGACGATCTTCTGGACGGCGTCGGTGACGGCCTGTCTGCCTGCCGCCTCGGTGAGCGAACCGTCCGTGGCGGTGAAGACCACGCGTGCGGTGGCCGCGTCGGCGCCGGCGCCGGGCATGCGTTCCTGTAGCAGGTCGACGGCCTTCTGGGACTCGGTCCCCGGGATGGAGAAGGTCTCGGAGGTCGGGCCGGACAGGGTCGCCGCGCCGGCCCCGATGAGGGCCAGCACGAGGACCCACAGGGCGACGACCAGCCGTCGGCGGCGGTAGGCCGCGCGCCCGAGCCGGTACAGGTAGGTGGCCAACGGATCTTCCCCTCGGGTCGGTAGGGCGCTGTGGATGGGTGCCGCTTGCCAGCGTCGCTAGCCGATCGGCAGGTATTGTCAAAAGATGAAGCTAGCCGTCCGTCTAGGAAATGGCAAGCTGATCGGCTAGTTACCAACCTGCCGTCCGGCTAGCATTAAGATCGACGAAAGCGCGGAACACGCCGATGCCCGTGCCCGTCGCGCGAGATGATGGCCGGCGGCGGCACCCAGATCGCTCGTACGGACGGGAGCAGTCGGACGGACAGCCCGGGCCAACCAGGGTCTCCAGGGCGCGGCCCGGACGAGTGGACAGGCAGGACAGCGCGGGTAAGTGGGCGGGTAGACGGGCAGGCAGGACAGACAGGCAGGACGGACAGGAGGTCGAAGGCGGTGGCGACACAGCTCGAACCGGCAGTCCCTCGAGAGGGGACGGGGCGGAAGAAGCTGCTCGCGGCGGCCCTGGACCTCTTTGCCGAGCGAGGCGTCAGCGGGACGTCACTACAGATGATCGCGGACGCGCTCGGTGTGACCAAGGCCGCCGTCTACTACCACTACAAGACCAAGGACGACATCGTCCTCGCGGTGGTCAGCCCGGCGATCGAGGAGCTCGCCGCGATCGCGGGTGAGGCCGAGCGGAAGCGCTCCCGTACCGCCCAGGTCGAGACCGTGCTGGTCGGCATCGTCGATCTGATCGTCCGTAACCGGTCCCTCTACGCCGTTCTGCAGGGTGACCTCACGGCCATACACATCCTGCGCGAGCACGGGGCGTTTCCCGAGCTGAGCAACCGGATCCTGGCGCTGATCGTGGGGCCCGATCCCGATCCCGGCACCATCGTGGCCGCGAGCATCCTGCTCTCCGGGCTGCACGAAGCCGGGTTCGGCCCGCGGGTCGCCGGCATCGGCGACGAGGAGTTGCGCGGCCACATGCTCGACTGTGCCCGACGCCTGCTCCGTCACCGCCGCCCGTCCGCCGCCACCGCCTGACGCCACCCGGCGCCGCCGGTGGGGGAGCCCGCCGCGGAGGTGTGACGGACGGGCGGGGGAGGGCGGCGGCCTGCGCGCCGGTGCGGAACCCTTCCTCGGACTATCCCCGGTAGTTGCTGAAATCCTGCCGGACGGCCGGGGGCAGCGCCTCGTCCGGCGCCACCGGCCAGTGCCGGGGCGAGGGCCCGAGCGTGTGCAGCCGCGCCACCTGCAGGCGACACCAGGGTGATATCTCCAGAGAACCGTTCAGGACGCCGTCGGAGAACGTCGACCATGGCGTCCAGTAGGCCTCGGCGACCTCTTCCGGATTGATCCGGAAATCGCCCGAAACCTGCGTGAAGAATACCGGGCAGATCTCGTTCTCCACAGTGCCGTCGGTCATCACGCAGCGGTAGCGAAACGTTGGTAAGGCCAGGTCGATGCGCTGGACACGCAGGTTCAGCTCTTCGGCCAGCCGCCGTGAAACGGCCGTCCGGAAATCCTCACCAGGAGCTGGATGCCCACAACAGGTGTTGGTCAACACCCCTGGCCATGTTCGTTTCGCATAAGCGCGCCGGGTGACGAGTATGCGGTCGGCGGCATCGAAAACATAGCAGGAGAATGCCAGGTGCAACGGTGTTCGAGGGCCGTGGACGGTGGCTTTCGGGGTGACTCCGACCGCCTCCCCGGATGGGCTGAGAAGAACGACGAGTTCCGCCGCCGCGCCGGCCGCAGCGTCCGATCCGTGGGAATCCGGTGCCGCTGACGCCCGGGCATGCGGTCGAGAATGACTCATGGAAACAATGGTAACAGTACCCGCCGGCCGCCGTTCGTGCCCGGACGCATTTCCTGAATCGGAGAGCCAGGGCCTTGTGACAATCGGTGCCCCGGCCGTGCCCCGGCCGTGCCCCGGCCGTGCCCCGGCCGTGCCCCGGCCGGCGGGGATGCCGTGCGCGCCGCGTCATGCGTGCGCCGGCAGCAACGCCGTCCTACGCCGTCACGCCGTCAGCCGTCACGCCGTGGGCGGGAGCGGCGGCGAGTCCGAGCTCGCCGGCGCCCAGGGGCGCGAAGAAGCTGGCGACGAGGTCGTCACCGACCTCGGCCAGGGTTGCCGGCGACCAGCGGGGGTTGCGGTCCTTGTCGACGACCTGGGCCCGGATGCCCTCGGCGAGGTCGTGCGAGTGCAGGCAGGCGCTGGAGACCCGGTACTCCTGGTCGAGCACCGCCTCCAGGCTGGGCAGCTCGGCCGCCGACCGGAGCGCACGCAGGGTGACCTTGAGCGCGGTGGGTGATCTTTTTGCGATCTCCTTCGCCGCGGCCGCGGCCGGCCCGCCGTGGTCGTTCAACCGGTCCAGGATCTCCTCGACGGTCCGCGCCGCGTAGCAGTGGTCGATCCAGCTCGCCTGCGCGGCCAGCGCACTGGCCGGTGGCGGCTCGGCGAAGGAGCGGACCACATCGACCGGATCCCTGTCGTCACCGCTGCCCAGCGCGGCGGCCAGCGCGCCGAGCCGGTCGCTGGGCACGTAGTGATCGGCCAGCCCGTGGTGGATGGCGTCGGCGCCGGATATCCGCGCGGTGGTGAGCGCGACGTGGGTGCCCGACCGGCCTGGCATCCGGGACAGCAGATAGGTGCCGCCGACGTCGGGCACGAGACCGATCGCGACCTCGGGCATGGCGACAAGGGAGCGTTCGGTGACCACCCGCACGCTGCCATGCGAGGAGACGCCCACACCCCCGCCCATGACCAGCCCGTCCATCAGCGCGACATACGGTTTCGGGTAGTGGCTGATGCGGGCGTTGAGCCGATACTCGTCGACCCAGAAGTCCAGGGCGGTGGTGCCGCCGGAGCTGACGTCGTCATAGATGGACCGGATGTCACCGCCGGCGCACAGCCCCCGCTCGCCGGCACCGTCGATCAGCACCGCCCGGATACGCTCGTCGTGCTCCCAGGCGGTCAGAGCGTCGGCGATGCGGCGCAGCATGCCGTGGTTGAGCGCGTTGATGGCCCTCGGCCGGTTGAGGGTGATCCGGCCCAGCCGGCCCCGGACGGTGAACAGCACGTCGGTCATTACGCTCCTCTGGCCGCCAGCGGGAGACGGACGGCCCGCGCAGCAGGAAGTCCGGCCCCACACAGTAGGAAGTCCAACGAGGCCCAACGATGTCGGCTGGTACCACCAGGGCTCAACCGATACCGCGAAGCACGAGCGTCGGAAGTCCGCCCGCCAGCGCCGGTGTGAGCCGCCCGGCCGTCCGCGGCCCGGCCGTCCGCCGTCCGGAGCGTGTCAGGCTGGTTACCCATACGTGTTCATTGACGTCAAGAGGGTATGTCCGTATTCTGACGAAGTTTTGTGACGGTGGTCGGAAGCCGGTGGGAACCCGGCACGGTCGCGCCACTGTGAACAGCCGTGACGGATCTGTACGGACGGCTGTGAGTCAGACCTGACGCTGTCACGTCCATCTGATGGGACGCGCCATCCCGAGGAGGTCCGCACGTGACGCCCGTTCGCCGGTCCGCCCGCTTCCGCACCGGTTCGACGGGCCGGCATCACACCGTCCGGTCGAGCATCATCCCACTCCGCTGTTTTTCCGCGGCATTTCCGTCGCGCCTGTCGCGTGCCCTTTCCGGCGGACTCCCGTTCCCGCCGCGTGCGCCGTCGTATGCGGTTACCGGTGGGGTTCGTATATCCGTGACCGGCCTGCCGGGGTCTGTTGCATTCAGCGGGGTCAAGACATGCCAGGCCCTCCGAGCCGCTGATCAGACCGCCAGTGCGAGCTCGGTGAAGGCAGCCGACAGCCGCAGGTGCGGGTCGGTGTCGACGCCGAGTTCATAGTGGCCGCGGCGGATGTTCTGCACGAAGGCGTGCCCGGAGCTGACCGTCTGCGCGGAGCGGAGGTGTTTCAGTCCGCGCATCGGCCGGAGCCGTGCCTTCAGCTGGCTGTGATCGGATTCGATCCGGTTGTTCGCCCGCCGGGTATCAATGTGGTGGGCGTCCGGCAGTATCTCGTCGAGCACCCGCCGGTAGGCGGCAGCCTTGTCGGTGGTCACCTCGACCGGCCGGCGGCCATGCGAGAGCGCTCGGGTGAAGAAGCGGCGGGCCGCGGCCGGATCCCGATGCTCACTGGCGGGGACGTCGATGACCTGCCCGAACTGGTCGATCGCCCGGTACAGGTAGATTCACCGGCCGGAGACCTTCACATACGTCTCATCGACACACCACCTGTCCCCCGGAATGTGCCGGCAGGGCCGGGCGGCATCGATCAGCAGCGGGGTGAACCGCTGCACCCACCGGTAGACAGTCACATGGTCAACGACCAGGTCGCGCTCGGCGAGGAGTTCTTCGACGTCCCGGTACGACAGGCTGTAGCGGAGGTACCAGCGGACCGCCAGCACGATCACCTCCGGCGGGAACCGGAACCCGGTGAACTGAAGAGACGGGGACCGGTGGACGGACGGCACGTCGACGCATCCATCGATCATGACTGGCGGAACGCCGAGACGGCGGACATCGCCTATGCAACAGACAGTGCCTCCACGGTGGTGAGCACCGCCGTCCACGCCGCGGATCCGCTGATCTGGAAGACGAGTATCGGCAGCAGGACGGCTGACACCGCGCCGCCGGACAGCGACACCGTGCGCGCGCACCAGAACCGCACGAAGGCCGCGTCGCGGTACAGCGACGCGGCCTGACGGTGGTGCGTTTTTGCGGCCCTGGCCGCCTCATCAGCCCCCAGGTTGCGTGGCCTCATCGGTACCGGTGGCGGCAGGCGCCCGGCGGTACCGATGAGGCGGCCCGTGCGGTGGCCGCGGCCCGGGACGCTGCCGGCCGGCAGCGGTGGTCACCAGCCGGCCGGCCACGGCCGGGTCAGCCCTGGCGGGACTGCCGGGCCGCGGTGTAGCGGGCCGCGACGTCGGCCCAGTTGACGATGTTCCACAGGGCGGTGACGTAGTCGGCCTTGACGTTCTTGTACTGGAGGTAGAAGGCGTGCTCCCAGGCGTCGAAGACCAGCAGCGGGGTGCTGCCGATGCCGACGTTGCCCTGGTGGTCGTAGACCTGCTCGATCAGGAGCCGGTCGGCGACGGGCTCGTAGGACAGCACACCCCAGCCGGAGCCCTGGATCGTGCTGGTGGCGGCGGTGAGCTGGGCCTTGAACGCGTCGAACGAGCCGAAGTCGTTGGCGACGGCGTCGGCGAGGGCGCCGTCGGGCTTGTCGCCGCCGTCGGGGGAGAGGTTCTGCCAGTAGAGCGAGTGCAGGACGTGACCGGAGACGTTGAACGCGAGCGTCTTCTCCAGGCCGACGATGGCGGCGAAGTCGCCCTTGTCACGGGCCTCGGCGAGCTTGTCGAGGGTGGTGTTGGCGCCGGCGACGTAGGCGGCGTGGTGCTTGTCGTGGTGCAGTTCCAGGATCTCGCCGCTGATCGACGGCTCGAGAGCGGCGTAGTCGTAGGGCAGGTCGGGCAGTGCGTAGGTCGCCACGGGTGTGGAGTCCTCTCATCACGGTGAGATATGGGATATGTGCGGGACGGAACGCTGTGGATCCGCTCCTGGTCCTTGGGGCCTGACGCTACGCGGTACCCGGCGCTCCACGGGCGCCTGGCTGGCCGGGATGCGTGCGCAGGGCCGTTGACAGGGTGGCCGGGGGCCGGTCAGGGCGGCGGCTCGGCGACGTAGGCCCGCTGGATCGCGGCGAGCACGTCGCGGGGCCCGCTGTCCGGACCGGCGCGCTCGGCCAGGTGGTCGAGGGTGATGCCGCACAGCGTGGACAGGCCGAGGACGAGTTCGGCCACGGCCGCCGCGGGGTCCGCGCGGTCGGCGCCGTCGGCCATGACCCGTTGGACACTGGTCCAGAAGAAGCCGGGGTCGTCGGCCGAGTCGGTGTAGGCGGTCATGACCTCGATTGCCACCGGCAGGCATCCCCCGGGGCCGCTCCCGATGTCACGCATCGCTACTCCTTGTCGTCAGCGTCGTCTACAACGATGCCTGTCGCGGCGTCCACGGGCGCTGTTACGAACGTCATCGTGAAGTACTTGCAATGAACCTGTAACCGTGGCTGTCCCCAACGGGAGGACGACCGCCACATGTTTCCTATTCATAACTATGGGTAATAATTTGCTATATGTGCCGATCGGAGCCGGCCTCGTCGCCGAGCGTGCCGCCTCCTCGTGGCCGTGCTGAAGCTCCCGTGAAGCCTCCGCTACGTTCCGCCGCGCTCCGTTGCGTCCCACGCGTCACGTCGATGACGAACGACCGGACGATGGCGGCACCATGCAATCCATTATCTCCTGCAAGTATCTTGCAGCAGGCGGTGGGGATGGTTAACGTCCGCAGGCGCATCCACCCCCGTCGGCGCTGCCGGGGCCCTCCGCCAGGAAGGATTCCGCCATGGCTGCCCAGATCGACACCTCGCCCACGGCACGGTTCACCCGCATCCGCCGGGCGCTCGGCCCACGGGAGTGGGCGAGCGTGGCCGGCATGGCCGGCGTCATCATCGGGCTGCACGTGATCGGCTGGTTCGCTCTGATCGCGATCGTCGCCCCGCGGCACTACCACTTCGGGGCCGACGGCCAGGTGTTCGGCATCGGCCTCGGGGTCACCGCCTACACCCTGGGTCTGCGCCACGCCTTCGACGCCGACCACATCGCCGCGATCGACAACACCACCCGCAAGCTGATGACCGACGGCCAGCGGCCGCTGTCGGTCGGGTTCTTCTTCTCCCTCGGCCACTCCACGATCGTCTTCGCGCTGGCGTTCCTGTTCGGCATCGGGATACGTTCGCTGGCCGGGCAGGTCGAGGACGACGGCTCCACCCTGCACGCCGTCACCGGCTGGATCGGCACCACCGTCTCCGGTGGCTTCCTCTACCTCATCGCCGCGATCAACTTCGCTGTCCTGCTCGGGATCCTGAGGGTGTTCCGGGACATGCGGCGCGGGCACTATGACGAGGCCGCCCTCGAGGAGCAGCTGAACTCCCGCGGCCTGATGAACCGGCTGCTCGGCCGCGTCACCAGGGCGATCACCAGGCCGTGGCAGATGTACCCGCTGGGCGTCCTGTTCGGTCTCGGCTTCGACACCGCCACCGAGGTCGCGCTGCTGTTCCTGGCCGCCGGGGCCGCCGGGGCCGGGCGGCCCTGGTACGCCATCCTCGTGCTGCCGATCCTGTTCGCCGCGGGCATGAGCCTGCTGGACACGATCGACGGGTCGTTCATGAACTTCGCCTATGGCTGGGCGTTCTCCAGGCCCGTTCGCAAGGTCTACTACAACATCATGATCACCGGGCTGTCGGTCGCGGTCGCCTTCCTCATCGGCACCGTGGAACTGCTCGGCATCCTCGCCGAGAAGGCGAGCCTCACCGGCGGTTTCTGGGACTGGGTCAGCGGCCTGGACCTCAACCTGCTCGGCTACTTCGTCGTCGCCCTGTTCGTCCTCACCTGGGCGGTTGCGCTGCTGGTGTGGAAGTACGGGCGCATCGAGGAGAAGTGGTCCGCCGACGGCGGTGAGCATGCCCGACAGGCCGAGCCCGCGGGCTGATCTCGGCCGGCCGCGCGCCCGGCATACCCGCTGTCCCGGCAACGGCTGAGCCTGCCCGCCTGCGCGCACGCGCCCGCCGGCCGGGCGGGCTCGACGAGTGGCTCGGCGGGCAGGTTCGGCAGCTGGGCGCGGCGGGCAGGTCATCCCGCAGCCGGACGGACTTCATCCCAGAGGGTGATGCGGGCCACGTTCTCCCGGAATATCGTCTTCGGCTGTGTAAAGAATGATTTCGGCGGACGAGGATCTGTTCCGTGCAGGGCGAACGTGCGGGGTACCGCGGGCGGACGACGTGGAGGACCGGGTGGTCAGGGCGTTTGTGGTCGTCGGTGTGACGCGACGGGCCCAGCCGGTGGACGCCTGTTCGTCCGGCCGGCCGGCCGGCTCGTGTCGACCCCGGCCAGAACGCGTCGGCCGGGTCCTGCCGGCTGCTGTGGCGGGCTGTTGTTATCTGTTTCCCCGGGTGGGCTGACATTTCCCGGGAAGGCTGGCGCTTCCCGGGAAGGTTGATATTTCGGAGTCCTGAGATTTTGTTCCGGCTTGCGAAGGCTCGTGCAAGGACAAGGAGAAATCGTGGCGCACTACAATTTCGGAATCAAGTGGCTGAAGGCGTTCCGGGAGAGCGCTGAGGCAGTCTCCAAGCTCTACGCCGACGACGGTTTCATCTTCGAAGACGTGATGCTTGACCAGTACAACATCAACAACAAGCCGGACCTGCACCGCGTTTTCGGCCCGTACGCGAACAAGGACCCGGAGAACGGCATCGGCATCCACAACTTCCGGATTCGTTCCTACATCGGCGACGAGCGGGTGGGTCTGCTCCGCTGGGAGTGGAGCCCCGAGCACGCCGCGGTCTTCCTCGGCCTGGACGTCGCGGGCAAGCCGTTCGGCACCCAGGGCCACACCTTCCACATCTACAACGAGCAGGGTCTGATCACCCGCGAGTCCTCCTGGTGGGACGCGTCCGCGGTGCTGCGTGCGGTCGGGCCCGTCAGCCCCACCAAGAGCCTGACCGGCACCAAGCCCGCCGTGGTGAAGACCTCCAGCGGCGCCCCCTTCATCCGGGCGGCCAGTGGCCTGGAGCACGCCCAGCGGTGGGCCGCCGCCCTCGGCAGCGACACGGCCGCCCTGGCCGACCTGTACGCCGACTACTTCACCGTCGAGTGGACCAAGGTCGACGACCACCTCGACGACACGGTCACCGACCGCGAGACCCTCGTGGAGCGGCTGGGCGGGATCGCCAGCGGGGAGAACGGCACCTACACCTTCACCCCCACCGCGTGGTTCGGCGGGGCCAACGACAGCTACGGCCTCATCCACTGGAACGTCCGGATCGAGGGGGCCACGACCTACCGCGGCCTGCCCACCAGCGGCAAGACGCTGGAGACTGTCGGCTCGACGTTCCACCAGTTCGACTCCGAGGGAAAGATCATCCTTGAGTCGACCTACTGGGAGGACAACACGGTCTTCGAGGCGCTCGGTGTGCCGGTCGTCCGGCCGCACTACTGGGACGAGAACTTCGATCCGGCCAGCCTGCTGCCCGGATAGCACGGGGTCCGAACACACACCCGGTCGCTGATCGCGACGGGATGCGAGCGGGACCTGCGGCGGCGGTGCCAAGCGGGGATTCGAGATCCGGTGACAGAGCCGGTCCGGATACCAGCGCAGCCCGCCGCCTGTTCGCGTGCGCGCACAGTTCGCGGGCCGCGGCCCCGGACGTCCCCGTCCAGGGCGTGTCCGACGGATGGTGGTCGACAGCCGATGTGGGCGCCGCCCGCGCGGTCGAACATCCGTCAGGCACATCCTGGCGCCATGCTCACGCCTGAAAGCCCTATTTATACGTCGGGTGCGTCGGCTGCTCGGTCCAGATGGTCTTGCCCAGGCGGCTGTAGCGGCTGCCCCACCGTCGGGTCATCTGGGCCACCAGGAACAGGCCACGGCCGCCCTCGTCGGTGCTGCGGGCATAGCACAGCCGCGGCTGGGTGAAGCTGGCGTCCGAGACCTCGCAGACGAGCAGGTCGTCGCGGATCAGCCGGACCCTGATCGGGCCCTGCGCGTACCGGATGGCGTTGGTGATCAGCTCGCTGACGACCAGTTCCGTGCTGAAGGACAGGGTGTCCAGGCCCCAGGCGGCCAGCTGTTGGGTCGTGAGGTTGCGGACCTCGGCGACCACGGACGCGTCGGCGGGAAACTCCCACTCGACGACGGCCTCGGGCACCACGGTACGGGTACGGGCGAGCAGCATGACGATGTCGTCCGCGGGCGGGGCCGAGGAGACGTCGCCGAGGAGTTTCTGGCCGATGTCGTCCAGAGACTGTTCGCTTTCGTAGAGTGATCCCAGACGCTCGTGGAGCCAGTCCATTCCCTGGGTGACGTCGCGGTCGTGCCGGTTGAGCAGGCCGTCGGTGTACAGGGCGAGAACGCTGCCGGGCGCCAGCGCGATCTCGGTGACCTCGAAGGGCATCCCGCCCACGCCGAGCGGCGGCCCGGGGGTGACGTCGACGAAGTCGACCTTGCCCTCCGGCGTCACCACGGCCGGCGGCGGGTGCCCGGCGCTGGCGATCGCGCAGCGGCCGGCGACCGGGTCGTACACCGCGTAGACGCAGGTCGCGCCCACCGTGTCCCACCGGGCGGGGCCGGCCTCGCTGGCGAGACGCTGCACGAGGTCGTCGAGGTGGGCGAGCAGCTCGCCGGGCTCGAGGTCGAGATCGGCCAGGGTCTGCACGGCGGTGCGCAGCCGTCCCATGGTGGCGCTGGCGGGCAGGCCGTGCCCGATGACGTCGCCGACGACGAAGGCCACCCGCAGCGAGGACAGCGGGATGACGTCGTACCAGTCGCCGCCCACCTGGCGGCCGCGGTCGGCCGGGATGTACCTGCCGGCGGTCTCGGCCGCGGTGGTGTCGGTCCTCGCCTGGGGCAGCAGGGCCCGCTGCAGCGCGATGGCCGCGCGGCGCTCGCGGGTGTACCGGCGGGCGTTGTCGATGCTCAGCTCGGCACGGGAGGCGATCTCCCGCAGCAGCTTGCGGTCGTCCCGGTCGAAGACCGGGGTCGAACCGGTCCGCCACACGCTGACGATCCCGAACAGCAGGCCGCGGACGTACAGGGGCGCGCTCATCCCCGAATGCGCGTCCAGCGGGACCATCGCGTCCGTGAAATCGCCCGCGTAGGGAACGACCTCCGCCCGGTTGGTGGCCATCAGAACCTTGCCGCGCTGCAGGCTGCGGATTTCAAACCCGTCCGGGAACGACGGGACCGGCATGCCCGTCCGGATGAATCCGGGATGCCAGGAACCGTGGTGACGGACCGCGGCGACACGTCGCAGGCGCAGCTGCCCACCGCCGAATGTTTTCGGCGGCTCGTCGCCGGCCCGCACGGCGTCACTGAGATCGACCGTGGCCACATCGCCGAGGGCGGGGACGAGGACCTCGGCCAGGTCCTCGGCCGTGTGGTCAACGTCCAGTGAGCGGCCGATGCGTTTGGCAGCCGCATAGAGCAGATACAGATCGTGCGGGTTCTGCTGCTGTCCGGTCATATCAGATCCATGGCACATTCCAACTACGTCGCATGAAACACGATCGCGATGCCAGGCCTCCGTATCGTGGTGAAGGAGCACACGCCCGGCTCATGGGGCGACGCCGCAGAATACCATCCGATACGGTTTCCCGGCCGATTCACCGGCGGCTCCCACCGGGATATTCTCAGCTGTCCGAACCGAGCGGTCACGCGGCCGGAGACGCAGCGCGCAACGCGGCCGGGGGCGTGTCCTGCGTGTACGTCCGGTACGCACGGGGGCTCCTTCGGATCGGTCGACCGGGACCGGGGTCGGTGCTTGGTCGGCGGTACCGCCCGTTCGGCCCGCTCGGTGGCCAGAAGAGCGGGTAACCGCCTATCGGGATCCTTCCCGGGCCTGTTGGAGCAGAGCGCTGGAGCGGGCGGAAGCGGGTGGAAAACAGAGGCTCGTCGACGGGTCGGGGTCGGACTGCCGTAATCCTAACGATGTATGGTTTTTGTCGCCTGTGGGCGGCTGTGCTCCTCCTGTTCGCTGTCCGCCCCCGGTCGGCCCGGGTAGCGGTCAGGTCTGACTGTCAAACGGCCGGTGGGCGGTAGTGTCCGGTACATGCCCCCATCCCGGCCTACTTCCCGGGCAGCCGCCGCCGACGGTGCCGAACCCACGCGGCAGAGCGCGGGCCCGGGCGCTGGTGCCACGGTGGCACCGGGCCCGGTGGCCCGAGGCGGCCAGCGCACCCACCGGGAGCGCACCCTGGACAGCCGCCAGCGCATCCTCGACGCGACGGTCGACTGCCTGGTGCGGTACGGGTACGCCGGCACCACCACCCTGGTGATCCAGGCGGAGGCCGGGGTGTCCCGGGGTCGGCTGCTGCACCACTTCCCGTCCCGGGAGGTGCTGCTGGTCGCGGCCACCCAGCACCTCGTGACAACCCGGCTGACCACCACCTGGGAGCACTTCGGCAAGCTGCTGGACGAACTGCCCGACGGCGCCGCCCGCCTCGACCGGGCCGTGGAGATGATGTGGTTCACCTTCCACCAGCCGTACTTCTGGGCGGCGATGGAACTGTGGACGGCGGCCCGCACCAACGAGGCCCTGCGGGAGGCGCTGGCCCCCGCCGAACGCCGGCTGGGGGCGGCGATCCGCACCGCCGCCGAGGGGGCGTTCGGCCCGGCGCTGGCGTCCCGGGAGACCTTCCCGCAGGTGCGGGAACTGCTGATGACGAGCATGCGCGGGGCCGCGATGACCTACGGGTTCGATCCGCGCACGGCGGCGAGTGACCCGCATCTGCCCCAGTGGAAGCAGATGGCTCGCCAACTGCTCGGCCTGTGAGGCCTCCGGCGGTCTGCCCGGGCGGGTACCAGGACCCGGTGTGGCCGGGTCACGGCTGCGGCGGTCCGGCCGGACGGCTGGCCCGCACGAAAGGGGAGGGTGGGCTCCTTTCCGGATCGGCCGTCTTTTCCGTCCTTTCCCTTTCCGGCTTTTCCAGCGGCCGGCGGCGAACGGCGAGTGTGTCCGGCGCGCTGTCAGCGGGGGCGAGCCGGGTCACCGCCTCGGTGAGCTCCTGGCAGACCCGCACGATCCGCTGATGCGTCCGGTTCCGTTCGGTGACCAGCGCCGACAGTGACAGCGCGATCAGCGCGATGGTCCCGTTGAAGGCCTGCAGGGTGAGCATCTGGGTGGACAGCTCGTGGCCGCGGAACGGGCCGACGCCGTCCGCCGCCGCGGAAATCGTGATCACGGAGATGAGCAGCGCGCACGGCGCGGTGCCGGCCAGCTGGAAACGGAACGCCGCCCAGATCAGGACCGGGGAGACGATGAAGAGCAGGCTGACGGTGCTTCTCGTCGCTACCAGCGTGACCACGGCCGTGACCGCCAGCATCGCCCCGGCCTCAAACCATCGGGGCCACCGGTGCGGGCCCGCGCCCCGCGGGCACCGGAGCCGGCGCAGGACGAGCAGGAAGGGCACGACGACGAGGACACCCATGGCATCGCCGGTCCACCACACCGACCACGTCGACCAGAACGCGTCCGTCGGTACGGCACCGGCGAGCGTGAGAACTCCGGTGCCCCCGGTGGCGCTGACCAGCATTCCGGCCAGGGCACCGAGGAACACCAGCGCCAGGGCGTCGCGCAGCCGGTCCAGCTCCGGCCGGAAACCGCTACGGCGAAGAAGCAGACAGGCGGTGACGGGGGCCAGCGTGTTTCCCACGGAGATACCAAGGGCCACCAGCACGGACGAGCCGAGCGACAGGTTGACGAGGAAGGCCCCCAACGCCACCCCCGGCCACATGCGCAGGCCCAGCAGCAGCAGACAGACCACGGCGATACCGGTCGGCGGCCACAGCGGAGTGACCTGTCTGTGCACCAGCTCCAGCAGCAGCCCCGCCCTGGCGGCGGCGTAGTAGGCCGCCGTGATCGCGCAGGTGCGCAGGGCGAAGGCAACGCACAGGGCGATAACACGTTGGGCGGTGACACGGTGAGTGATGACGCGTCGCGGGACGATGCGCCCGGAGACGGTGCGTTGCCGAAGGCGCCGGTGAGGACCCTGACGGAGGCACTGCCGGAGTCGTTCGTCGACCGCCATGGTTGTTACGACGCTACCCGGTGCTTTGTGTGAACGAGATCACATGGGTGTGGGCGAGGTCACATCACCACCCGCGGCCGGCACGGTGCCAGGGCCGCGGGCCGCGGGCCTGCCCGTCGTGGCGCAGGACGAGCACCGCGGCGTCGTCGCAGTGGCCGGTCAGGTCCGCGACGTCGATCACTTTGGTGGCCAGGACGTCCGGGTCGGCCTCGCAGCCGCCGCGGACGACGTGCACCACCCGCTCCAGCCCCCGCTCGAGCGGGAAGGCCGGCCCCTCCACGACCCCGTCGGTCAGCAGGACGAAGGCCCCGGTCCCGGTCAGCAGCCGGCGGGTCACCGGATACCGCTGGCCGGGGAACATCCCCAGCGGCAGCCCGCCGTCGTCCAGCACCACCTCGCACCTGCCGTCGGCGGTGGCCCAGACCGCCGGGACATGGCCGGCGCGCGCATCCGCCAGCTCGCCGGACGCCGGGTCGAAGCGCAGGAAGGTGCACGTCACGAACAGGCCGGAACCCAGCGACACCAGCAGGTCGTTGATCCGGGCGAGGACCTCTCCCGGATCGGTGGTGACACTGGTGACGGCGCGCAGCCCGATGCGGACCTGACCCACGAAGGCGGCGGCCTCCACGTCATGGCCCTGCACGTCACCGATGACGATGCCGACCGTCCCACCCGGCATCATGAAGGCGTCGTACCAGTCGCCGCCGATGTCCAGCCCGGGACGGGCCGGGACGTAGCACGCCGCGGTCCGCAGCCCCGGCACCACCGGCAGCTCGACCGGCAGGATGTGGCGCTGGAGCGCCATGGCCAGTTCCACCCGGACCTGCTGGAGTTTGATCCGCTCGAGCACCTCGCCGGCGAGCTGCACCAGGGTCTGCGACAGCTCGTCGTCCCCTGGTTCAGGGCTGGAGTGACGCCGAGGTGCCATACCCGCTCCGGGAAGTCGGTTCGACCGTAGGTCATGGTAACCGTCCCACAACATGTCGACCTTTTCGGAGCATGCCTTCTTCGGCACAGGCCTGCCCTGTACGCCCTCCCGTGGCAGCCCGATGGCGGCCGCGGGCAGGGCCGGGGCGCCTCCCGCTCCCGGTGCGCTGCCGGATTCTCCGGGCCGTCCGTTCCCCGGGCCGCGTGCTCGTCCCCGGCCCGCGGGTCAGCCGGCCGCGGTGACGGCCGCCTCGACGATCGTGAAGACCTCGTCCGGGTGCAGTGAGCTGCGGGAGCCGTCGGGACGCCGGGGCGCCCCGCCGATCGAGCTGCCCCCGCCCCAGCCGGGCTCCCGCGCGGCGAGCGCGCCAAGGATCGTCCCGGCGCCTCGGCCGGCCCGACCGGGAAGCCGTCCACCAGGTCGCTGCGCCGTCCCACGGTGTACGCGGTCGAGCCGTCGGGCAACGGCCGCCACATCACCGCCCGGGCGTGCCCCGCTTCGTACACCCGGTCGAAGGCGCCGGTGTCGCTGGTCGCCATCACCCATCCCGTCCCGGCATGGGTGATCCGGAACGACGTCGCCGGCCGCCGCCGGCCGGCCGGATCGTCCGCGTCGGCCTGGCCACCCGCCCGGACCGGATCACTCGTGTCGGCCGGATCGCCCAGGCCGGCGTGGTCGCCCGGGTCGGTGCCGGCGAGACCGCGGGTCAGCTCGGCGATCGCCGCCACGCAGCGGCCGAGGTCGGCGGCCATCCGCGCGGCGCTGCCCCTGCCGGCGTTGTCCGCGTCGAGATCGTTGACATAGGCGGTGTAACGCCGGGGCTCCAGCCCGAGCAGCAGCGCGTCGGCGACCTGTCGGCAGGTCGCCGTGGTCACCAGCCGGATGCAGGCGCCGTGGTGGTCGAAACTCAGCCGGCGGGTGCTCAGGTCGAGCGCCGGGCCCTGCACGACCCCGTCCAGCGCGATGCTGTACGGCGGCAGCTCGCGCAGGTCGACGGTACGGCCGGGGACGACGACCACCGGCAGGTCACCGATGAGCACCCGCTGCTCACCATCCCCCATCGTGGCGCCCACTGCCGCACCCGGCACGGCACCCGTCGTCGCCGTGCCGTCCCGGTGGCCCGTGTCATCCGTGCCGCTGCTCATGCCCCGCTCCCTGGCCGGCCGGCGCGGCCCGCGCCATCCGCCCGGCCGCTTCCCCCTCCCCGGATCCTGACGGACCACGGTGCTGGCGGTGGCCCGGACGGCTGGCCGCACCCGGGAGGCCGCGCGCCTGGGAGAGGTTCGGAAAACAACGGCTGGGAGACAACAACCTGGGAGACAACGACATGGATATGACGGTTGGGAGACGACGGTTGGGCGGCCGAAACCTTCCGCGCCGTCCCCTGTTGACCTGAAGTGCGGTTGAAGTTGCAGGCTGCTGTCATGCCTTTCCCGACATACCCCGCGGCGGCGTCGGAGGCGCTCGCCGTGCCGACCGGCGGCCCGCCATGGCGTGATCGCCCACCGGCGCGCGGCGCCCGCGTTCGCCCACCGCGACAGCCGGGAGAACGGATGCGGCATCGCACAGGCGAGCGGAACGGAACAGGAGGGACGCTGGCATGACCGTACAGCTCAACCACACCATCGTGGCGGCGCACGACAGGAGTGCGTCGGCCGCCTTCCTCGCCGACATCCTCGGGCTGGCGGCCCCAGTCCCGTTCGGGCACTTCCTCGTGGTCACGGCCGACAACGGCGTGAGCCTCGACTTCGCCGAGACGAAGGGCGCGGTCACCCCGCAGCACTACGCCTTCCTCATCGGTGAGACGGAGTTCGACGAGATCTTCGGGCGGATTCGCGAGCGCGGCATCCGTTACTGGGCCGACCCGGGCCGCAGCCGGCCGGGAGAGATCAACCACGGCAGCGGTGGGCGCGGGGTCTACTTCCAGGATCCGGACGGCCACCTGCTGGAGATCCTCACCCGTCCCTACGGCAGCGCGACCTGACGGCCCGGCCGCGCCAGCGGCAGGCGGAGAACGGGCGGAGCGGCTGGCCGGCCGCCGACCGCCGTGGAAGTTCTGTCTCGGGCCGGTCCCCAGCGGTATCGTCCGGTCAGTCGTGACTGTTATTGCGGACGGAACCGGGGAGAGTAATGCGGATCGGCATGACGCTGAGTTACAGCGGTGGCTTCACGGAGGCTGTCGCCGAGCTCGAGGATTTCGAGAAGGCCGGGCTCGACATCGTCTCGGTCGCCGAGGCGTACACCTTTGACGCGGTCAGCCAGCTCGGCTTCATCGCGGCGCGGACCAGCCGGCTGGAGATCGCCTCCGCCATCCTGCAGCTCTACACCCGTACCCCGACGCTGACCGCGATGACCGCCGCGGGCCTGGACTTCGTCTCCGGGGGGCGGTTCTGGCTCGGGCTCGGCGCGTCCGGGCCACAGGTGATCGAGGGCTTCCACGGTGTCCTCTACGACGCGCCGCTGGGCCGCACCCGCGAGGTGATAGACATCTGCCGCCAGGTGTGGCGGCGGGAACCCGTGGTGTACAAGGGCAGGTACTACCAGGTCCCGCTGCCGGAAGGCCAGGGCAGCGGGCTCGGCAAGCCGTTGAAGATCATAAATCGTCCGCTCCGGCCCCGGATCCCGATCGTTCTGGCCGCGATCGGCCCGCGTAACGTGGCGCTGGCCGCCGAGATCGCGGAGGGATGGCTGCCGGTGTTCTTCCATCCGGACAGGGCCGACAACGCGTGGGGGAACGCCCTGCGGGAGGGCTATGCCAGGCGTGACCCCGAGCTCGGCCCGCTGGACATCACCGCCAGCGTGTTCCTCGCCATCGGCGAGGGCTACCAGGACGATCCGCGGCTGCTGCAGCCGTACCGCGCCCAGCTGGCCCTCTACATCGGCGGCATGGGCGCGAAGGGCCGGAACTTCTACAACGACCTGGCCCGCCGGTACGGGTACGAGCAGGCTGCCGACGTCATCCAGGAGCTGTACCTTGCCGGGCGCAAGGACGAGGCAGCGGCCGCCATCCCGGAGGACCTGGTCCGGGACACCTCGCTGGTGGGCCCGCCCGGGTACATCAAGGAGCGGGTTGCCGCCTTTGCCGAAGCCGGTGTCACGACCCTGCACGTGACGCCGCTGGCGACCGCACACGCCGAGCGTGTGCACGCCGTCGAACAGCTACGCGCGATCATCGACTGATCGTCGGCCAGGACCGGGCGGCGGGAGGCGTGACACGCCGGTGGGCGTGAGCTCCGGGAGGAGCCCACGCCCACCTCGTCCGCGGGGCTGGTCGGCCTCGCGTTCTCGCGTTGTGCCGGCGCCGGGAGGTCAGCCTCGGAGCAGATGGCGGGCCATGACCATGCGCAGGATCTGGTTGGTGCCCTCGTAGATCTGGGTGATCTTGGCGTCGCGCAGCATCCGCTCCACCGGGAAGTCCCGGGTATACCCGGCGCCACCGAACAGCTGCACGGCGTCGACGGTCACCGACATCGCCACGTCCGAGGCGAACGTCTTGGCCGCCGCGGAGCGGAAGCCTGACTCCGGCTCACCGCGCTCGGTGGTCGCCGCCGAGGCGTACACCAGATGCCGCGCGGCTTCGATCTTCATCGCCAGTTCGGCCAGGATGAACTGGATACCCTGGAAGTCCCCGATGCGCTGCCCGAACTGCCGGCGTTCGCGCACGTAGTCCACGGCCGCGTCCAGTGCGCCCTGCGCGATCCCCAGCGCCTGCGCCGCGATCGTCGGACGGGTGTGGTCCAGGGTGGCCAGCGCCGTCTTCAGGCCGGTTCCCGGCTCGCCGATGATCCGGTTGGCCGGGATCGTGCAGTTCTCGAAGTGGATCTCCCGGGTCGGCGACCCCTTGATCCCCAGCTTCCGCTCCTTGTGGCCCACCGAGAAGCCCGGGTCGTCCCGGTGCACCACGAACGCCGAGATACCCCGCGAGGGCTTGTCCGCGTTCGGGTTGCTCACCGCCATCACCGTGTACCAGGTCGACTCCCCGGCGTTGGTGATCCAGGCCTTCGTGCCGTTGAGTACCCAGTGGTCCCCGTCCAGTTGGGCGCGGGTGCGCATCGACGCGGTGTCCGAGCCCGCCTCCCGTTCGGAGAGCGCGTACGAGATCCCGGCGCCGGCCGCGATCTCGCTCAGCACCGTGCGCTTGAGCTCCTCGTCGGCGGACAGGATGATCGGCTGCGAGCCCAGCTTGTTCACCGCCGGGATCAGCGACGAGGACGCGCACACCCGCGCGACCTCTTCGATCACGATGCACGCCGAGACCGCGTCCGCGCCCTGGCCGCCGTAGGACTCCGGGATGTGCACCGCGTGGAAATCCGCCTTCACCAGGGCGTCACGGGCCTCCGCTGGAAACCGTTCGGCTTCGTCCACCTCCGTCGCGTACGGCGCGATCTCCTTCTCCGCCAGCGCGCGTACGGCCGCGCGCAGTGCGTCGTGTTCCTCACCGAGCTGGTAAAGCCCGAAGCCCTGGCTCATCCCCGGCTCCTTTCCAGAAGATCAACTTTGATAGTCGTAGAAGCCACGGTTGGACTTCTTGCCCAGCAGTCCCGCGTCGACCATCCGTAGCAGCAGCGGCGGGGCGGTGTAAAGAGGTTCCTTGAACTCCTCGTACATCGACTCCGCCACCGCCTTCACGGTGTCCAGGCCGATCAGATCCGCCAGCCGCAGCGGACCCATCGGATGGGAGCACCCGTGCACCATGCCGTTGTCGATGTCCTCCACCGACGCGAAGCCCGGCTCCATCATCCGGATCGCCGACAGCAGGTACGGGATCAACAGTGCGTTGACCACGAAGCCCGCCCTGTCCTGCGAACGGATCACCGTTTTGCCCAGCGTCTCGGTGGCGAAGTCCGTCACGGCCGCCAGGGTCTCCTCGGAGGTCAGCAGCGACGGGATCAGTTCCACCAGCTTCAGCACCGGTACCGGGTTGAAGAAGTGCAGCCCCACCACGTACGCGGGCCGGGTCGTGGCCATGCCCAGCTTCATGATCGGAATTGACGAGGTGTTCGACGCCAGGATCGCGTCGGGTGAGGCCACCACCTTGTCCAGCGCCGTGAACACCTCCAGTTTGGCCTGCTCGTTCTCCGCGATGGCCTCGACCACCAGGTCCCGGTCGGCGAACTCGTCCAGGTTGGTGGTGTAGCGCAGCCGGCTCAGCGCCGCGTCACGCTCCTGCTCGCTCAGCTTCTGGCCTCGGACCGCGCGCTCGAACGACTTCTCGATCCGCCGCGCTCCCGCCTCAAGCGCGAGCTGGTTCACCTCGGTCACCACGACGTCCAGTCCTGCCCGGGCGCTGACTTCGGCGATGCCGGATCCCATCAGCCCGGCACCCACAATCCCCACCCGCTGGATCCCACTCATGTCCGGTTCTCCTCGTCCTGGCCCGGTGGGCCGTCACTGCTCGTATCGGTCCATGGGCGCTGATCCCACACCGGCTCAGTATCTTTCCGGATTTTGTCGGCGGATGAGAGCTTCAGCGTTGCGTGCGAGAGATATTTTGACATCCGTCTATCGGATGTACAAGCTTCCTGTCGTCGATACGGTACCCATCACCACCCATCACCCTGGGTCGGGTGGTCGGCTCCGGGCAGAGGCATCCGGTGATCTTTACAGGTAATCCCGGAGGCGGACGGTGAGCCGCGGAGGCATCTGGACAGTACTGTCCGTTACGCCGCTTCGTGGGCAGGCTCCGCCGGCCGCTGATGCCGAGGGTGGACGGGGGTGGTCGGCCGTGCCGTCTCCTGGCCGGCTCCGGCGGTGGGCGTCCGCGTCCAGCGGAATTCGGTGGAATCCTGTCGTATTCAGATTTATGTGACACGACATGGCGGAATCCGGTGATATCCGGCGGGATTTCGTGTGATCGGTATGAATTTCCGTGGCGTGTGTACGTCAAGTTTTCGAGCACTTGCTGTAGTGGTTATGTTACGGACGGTTCGACGAGTGGGCGGGGCGGGGCAGAGGCGGCGGGCGGCAGGTGGGGCATCCGGGGCATCCGGCAGGCGGGATCCGCGGTGGTCCGTCCGGGGCAGCCGGCCGTGGGCAGGGCCGGTCGGCGGCGGAGAGCGGCGGCGCGCAAACGGCTGCCGCGCCGCGCCGGGGAACCGCCGGAAAGCGCCCGGGAGGCCTACCGGAACGGGCGGGCCGGAACGGGCGGGGGAGCAGTGGTGAGGGGACAGCGGTGAAGCGGAACAGCATGGCCATACGGACGGTGACGGCCGCCGCCGCTGGGATGCTCGCGGTGGCGCTGTCCGCCGGCGCGTGCGGGGGAGGGCTCTCCGGCGGCCGGCACGCCCAGTACGCCATTGGCTTCCAGGGGCCGCTGTCCGGCGCCGACCAGCAGTTCGGCCTCGACGCGGCCAACGGCGCCCGGACGGCGGTCGAACAGGCCAACAGAAGCGGGCGGCTCCCGTTCACCCTCCGCCTGGTGACGGCCGACGACTCCGGCAGCGCCCGGCAGGCGCCCAGCGCCGCCCAGACGCTCATCGACAATCCGGACGTCATCGCAGTGGTCGGGCCGCTGTCCTCGGACGCCGCCAGGGCGAGCGAAGCGCTCTACAGCCAGGCCGGTCTGCTGTCGGTGAGCCCGGCGGCGACGGATCCGCGGCTGACCGGGCTCGGCTTCGTCAGCTTCTACCGCATGGCCGCCTCCGACACCGTCCAGGGCACCGCCACCGCCGATTACGTCGCGAAGGCGCTCAAATCCCGGAAGGTGTTCTCCCTGGACGACGGGAGCGCATACGGCACGGCACTGTCCGGCGCGTTCGAGAAGGAGCTGCGGGCCCAGGGGGTGGCCGTCACGCACGATACCGTCGAGCCCACCAGGGGCTATACGGCCGAGGCCGCGAAAATAATATCCGGGAATTCGGATACGGTGTTCTACGCCGGTTATCACCAGGAATTCGCGCCGCTGACCGGGGCGCTGCGCGCCGGAGGGTTCAGCGGAGCCGTCATGAGTGGCGACGGGGCGACCGGCGACCGGTTCGTCACCGAGGCGGGCGCGGCGAACGCCGAGGGCGCCTACCTGATCGGCCCGTGCGGCGACCCCGCCGGCGACCCGCGGGCCGCCGGCTTCGTCGCGGACTACGAGCGGGTCGCCGGCGGCGCGAAACCGGGCGCCTGCTCCGGGGAGGCGTACGACGCGACGAGCGCGGTCGTCGAGGCGCTGCGCGCGCTCGGGCCGGAGGCCGGCCGGGAGGCGGTGACGCAGACGTTTGCCTCGGTTGACCTCCAGGGCGTCACCAAGCGGGTCGCCTTCGCCCCGAGCGGTGACGTCGCCGACACCGCCGTGTACGTCTACCAGGTCCGCGGCGGCCGGCGGAACCTGCTCGGAACCACCGCGGCGCTGATCGGGCCCTGAGCCGAAGGCGCTGATCGGCCCCGAGCCGGCGGCGCTGGTCGAACTCCGGGCCGGACGGGTCACGTGCCCTGGCTGCCTGCCGGCGCGAAGGCCGCCGGGCCGCCCGCAGCCGGGCCACCCACCACCGGGCGGCCGGACCGGCGCGGCCCCGCGGGGTGGGCGTCGGCAGCGGATGGGGCGTGGGAAGCGGACATCCGCACAACCGCGACCGCCGGCACCGCATGCCTGGCAGGTGCCACCGCCCGGCCGCGCTGACTATCCGAATCCACAGGGTGCCGGTTGGCGGACAGCCAGCGAACAGTTATAAGCGGTAGATGAATGAGTGAAACCCGGGACGGCCTTTGGCGCCGTCCGCACCTTCCCCGTGTGCGGACGTTATCTACTCGTCCATCCCGGGTCCCACTGCCAATGGACGCTAGTGTCCTGAGTCGTTGATTCGCTGGCAGTAGGCGGCGAGGGTCTCGAGGATCTCGTCGGCGGTCTTGGCCCAGACGAACGGCTTCGGGTCCTTGTTCCAGGCGTTGATCCATCGGCGGATGTCGGCTTCGAGTTCGACGACCGAGCGGTGCGTCGATCGGCGCAGCTTGCGGGTGGTCAGCTCCGCGAACCAGCGCTCGACCAGGTTCATCCACGACGCCGAGGTCGGGGTGAAGTGCAGGTGGAAGCGGGGGTGGCGCAGCAGCCAGTTCTTCACCGCCGGGGTCTTGTGGGTGGCGTAGTTGTCCAGGACCAGGTGCAGGTCGTAGCCCTTCGGGACCGAGGAGTCGATCAGCTTGAGGAAGCGCAGGAACTCCTGGTGACGGTGCCGCCGGAAGGTCTGCGCGATCACCGACCCGGACGTCGGGTCGAGCGCGGCGAACAGGCTGGTCGTGCCATGGCGGACGTAGTCGTGGGTCATCCGCTGCGGGGTACCCGGCATCAGGGGCAGCACCGGTGCCGTGCGATCCAAAGCTTGCACCTGCGACTTTTCGTCGACGCAGAGCACGATCGCCTTCTCCGGCGGGTCGAGGTAGACCCCGACCACGTCACGGACCTTGTCCACGAACAGCGGGTCGGTGGACAGCTTCCACGTCTCGACCAGATGCGGCTTCAACCCGAACGCCCGCCACATCCGTGACACCGTCGACTGCGACAGCCCACTGGCCCTCGCCATCGACCGCGATGTCCAATGGGTATCGCCGTTCGGTGGCTTCTCCTCCAACGTCCTCGCGATCACCGCCTCGACCTGGGCGTCGGTGACCTTCCGAGGCGCTCCCGGACGTGCCTCGTCTGACAGGCCCTCCAGCCGGTCGACCGCGAACCGCTCCCGCCATTTCGCGACCGTTCCCCGGGTGATCCCGAGCTCGGCCGCGACCCCCGAGTTCGTCCCACCGTCCGCGCAGGCCAGCACGATCCGCGAGCGCAACGCCAGCGCCTGCGCGGTCTTCCGCCGTCGGGCCCAGCCCTCCAGCACCGCACGCTCAGCAGACGACAACTCGATGGGATCCGCGCTCGGGCCAGGCACCAGCCCATTCTATCTGCACACGAATCAACGACTCAGGACACTAGGACCCAACCGCCGTCGGCGTCAATTCGCCAGGCGGAGCGCACCCGCCTGTTGTTTGTGCACTGTGTTTTCCCGCGCTGATCAGCGGTTCTGTGGCGTTGTGGTGGTGTCTCGTTCCCGTCCGCCGGCCGGAGCGCAGCCCACCGCCGGGCCTTCCTGTCGCTCTTGTGTCACGTGGCGGCCGACACACGCGCCTGCGCACCGTCTCCGGCTCCGCTGTCTCCGGTGCCGCTGCCTTCGGCGTTACTGCCTTCGGCCGCTGTCACCGTTGCCGGTCGAGGCCGGGACGCTGCCATCGGCCGGTATCCGGTCGCGCAGCATGCAGGTCAGGCGGGACGTGCACACCAGGCGCCCGGAGTCATCGGTGATCCGGATGTCGAAGGTGGCCAGCGCCCGGCTGGCATGTGCCCGGGTCGCGACGCCGGTGACCGTCCCGGCCGACGCCGCCCGGTGGTGGGTGGCGTTGATCTCGATACCGACCGCCGCCCTGGTGGGACCGGCGTTCAGCATGGCGCCGATCGACCCGATCGTCTCGGCCAGCACCACCGAGGCGCCGCCGTGCAGCAGCCCGTACGGCTGTCGGTTGCCCGCCACGGGCATGGTTGCGACCACGCGCTCGGCGCTCGCCTCGACGATCGTGAGGCCCATGCGCTCGGCGAGCTCACCGCGCCGGGCATTGACCGCCGCCAGCACGGCCACCCGGTCGGAAGGGTCGGCGATGATGACGTGGTCATCGGTGCTGCCGTCGGCCGGACCGTGGCGGGTGGAGTCAGCGGAGCCGCGGTCGGGAGTCGTCACCGTGTGTGATAAGGCCGACGGGCTCGGCGCGGTCCCTGATGGTGGGGCGCTCCGTGAAGTCTGCGAATCTGTCACATCAAAAACCTACATATCTCAACACCCACATACCGGCATACCGCGGGGCCGGTCGGCGGGCCGGCGAACCGTGACGGCGGCGCACCGGGCGCCGTGCCGCGGCGGGGGAGGGGCCGGTGCCGGTCATCGGTGCTGGGGTCGGGCCTGCGCGGGCCGGGCCTGCCGCGGGCCCGACCCGCCCCGGGCGCCGGGCCGGCGGTGTCGCGTTCCCTGCCGGAAGGACTGTCGGACCTTCTCCATAGAATTGCCGTGTGCCCGCCACGACCACGACTTCCGGCAAGCCCACCGTCGGCAAGGCTGCCGCCGGCCGGCCGTCGCGCGCGGTGTCCGCCCGGCCGGCGGCCGGCGCGGCGCCGGCGGCGGGGGCCGCGGCGGGTGAACCGCGGCTGCTCCTCCTCGACGGTCACTCCCTGGCCTACCGGGCGTTCTTCGCGCTGCCGGTGGAGAACTTCTCCACCACGACGGGGCAGCCGACCAACGCCGTCTACGGCTTCACCTCAATGTTGATCAACGTGCTGCGGGACGAGCGGCCCACCCACGTCGCGGTGGCCTGGGACCTGCCGACGCCGACCTTCCGGCACACCCAGTACGCCGAGTACAAGGCGGGACGAGCCGAGACGCCCGCGGACTTCGTCGGGCAGGTCAGCCTCATCCACCAGGTGTGCGACTCCCTGGCCGTCCCCGGGGTCACCGCCGCCGGGTACGAGGCCGACGACGTCATCGCCACGCTCGCCACCCAGGGCGCGGCCCTGGGCATGCAGGTCCTCGTCGTCACCGGCGACCGGGACGCGCTGCAGCTCGTCGACGAGCGGGTGACGGTCCTGATGACCCGGCGTGGCATCAGCGACATGACCAGGTTCACCCCCGCCGAGGTCGAGGCGAAGTACGGCCTCACCCCGACGCAGTACCCGGACTTCGCCGCGCTGCGCGGGGACCCGTCGGACAACCTGCCGTCGGTGCCCGGGGTGGGGGAGAAGACCGCCACCAAGTGGATTCAGCAGTTCGGGTCGCTGGCCGCGCTGGTGGACCGGGCCGACGAGGTCGGCGGGAAGGCGGGCGCGTCGCTGCGCGCACACCTGGCCAACGTGATCCGTAACCGCTCGCTGACCGAGCTGGCCCGTGACGTGCCGCTGGCGGTCACCCCCACCGACCTCCAGCTCCGGCCGTGGGACAGGGAGGCCGTCCACCAGCTCTTCGACACCCTGCAGTTCCGGGTGCTGCGGGAGCGGCTGTACGC
This sequence comes from Candidatus Protofrankia datiscae, assembly GCF_000177615.2. Lineage (GTDB taxonomy): Bacteria > Actinomycetota > Actinomycetes > Frankiales > Frankiaceae > Protofrankia > Protofrankia coriariae. The sequence continues at coordinate 2,541,002 of NC_015656.1, forward strand.
GGCGCTGGGCACAGTCGAGCCCGAGGCCGACGCGGGCTTTGAGGTGACCGCGCAGACGCTCGCACCAGGGGAGGTGGCCGGCTGGCTGGCCGCGCACACCGGCGACGGGCAACGCCTCGGCGTGTACGTCCGGGGCAGCTGGGGCCGGGGCACCGGCAGCGTGACCGGTCTCGCGTTCGCCACCGCCGACGGTGCCGGCGCCGGTGCCTGGATCGACCCCGTCGCGCTCACCGCGGACGACGACGCGGCGCTGGCCGCCTGGCTGGCCGACGACAGCCGGCCCAAGGCCGTCCACGACGTCAAGGGGCCTATCCTCGCGCTCGCCGCCCGCGGCTTCTCCCTCGCCGGCGTCACCAGCGACACCGCGCTCGCCGCCTACCTGGCCCTGCCCGGCCAGCGCACCTTCGACCTCGCCGACCTCGTCCTGCGCTACCTGCGACGCGACCTGCGCCCGGAGACGTCCGAGACAGGGCAGCTGACCATCGACGGGTCGGACGAGGCGGCCGCGGCCGCCGCCGACGTCGTGCGGGCCCGCGCGACGCTGGAGCTCGCCGACGCCCTCGACGCCGACCTGGCCCGCCGCGGTGCCACCGCGCTGCTGCGCGACGTCGAGCTCCCGTTGGTCACGGTGCTCGCCGGGATGGAACGGGCCGGGATCGCGGCCGACACCGACCATCTGCTCGACCTCCAGAAGCACTACGGCGCGCAGGTGACCGAGGTGGCCGCGCAGGCCCAGGAGATCGTCGGCCGGCCGTTCAACCTCAGCTCGCCCAAGCAGCTGCAGGTGATCCTCTTCGACGAGCTGGGCCTGCCGAAGACCAAGAAAATCAAGACCGGCTACACCACCGACGCGGACGCGCTGGCCTGGCTTTCCACCCAGGCCGACCATCCGCTGCTGGCCGTGCTCCTGCGCCACCGGGACGTCGCCCGGCTGCGCACGGTGGTGGATTCGCTCATCCCGATGATCGACGACGCCGGCCGGGTCCACACGACGTTCAACCAGATGATCGCGGCGACCGGCCGGCTGTCCTCGGCCGACCCCAACCTGCAGAACATCCCGGTGCGCACCGCCGAGGGCCGCCAGATCCGCCGGGCGTTCGTCGTCGGCGCGGGGTACGAGTCCCTGCTCACGGCCGACTACTCCCAGATAGAGATGCGCATCATGGCGCACCTCTCCGGTGACAAGGGGCTGATCGGGGCGTTCGCCTCCGGTGAGGACCTGCACACGTTCGTCGCAGCCCAGGCGTTCGGCATCCCGGTGGACGAGGTCGACCCGGAGCTGCGCCGCCGGATCAAGGCCATGTCCTACGGGCTGGCCTACGGCCTGTCGGCGTTCGGGCTCGCCGGCCAGCTCGGCATCCATCCGGAGGAGGCCCGTGAGCAGATGGAGGCGTACTTCGCCCGGTTCGGCGGGGTGCGGGACTTCCTGCGCGGCGTGGTCGAACGGGCCCGCGCGGACGGCTACACCGAGACCATCCTCGGCCGCCGCCGCTACCTTCCCGATCTGACCAGTGACAACACGCAGCGACGGCAGATGGCCGAGCGGATGGCGCTCAACGCCCCCATCCAGGGGTCCGCGGCCGACATCATCAAGATTGCAATGCTCGGTGTCGACCGGAAGCTACGGGAGCACGGGGCGCGGTCGCGACTGCTGCTGCAGGTGCACGACGAGCTCGTCCTGGAGATCGCCCCGGGCGAGCGCGCCGATGTCGAGGCGCTGGTGCGGACCGAGATGGGTGGGGCCTACCAGATGTCGGTTCCTCTCGAGGTCAGCGTCGGTTCCGGCCGTACGTGGGACGACGCGGCACACTGATACCTTCTGGCGACCATTTCTGTTGCTGTCCGTCCTGCTGCCACCTGTTCCGTTGCCGTTGTTCTTTTATCATCCGTTTTTGGACTGTCGTCGTCCGTTCTGCCGCTGTTCGCCACAGCCGTGTGCGCAGAGTCCCTGTGCGCAGGGCTCGTGTGGGCGGAGTCCGTAGGAACTGTTGTGCGAAATCTGTAGGGCACCTTGTGCGAAAAGTGAGCATTCGCCCTGCTCGCGGGCCTGGACGGGCGGCCATTGCGGGCGTGATGCCACCAGATTCCACCGGAGTGGGCGTGCACCGCCGGATTCGGGTTACGGTGGAGAAACGGCATCGTTCTCGTGTCGTGACATGAACGTCAACTAAATGTCCGGTCCGTTCCCATCCGTATCCTGCCGAGTTGATTTTCTCGCGTCTGGGTGGCTGCCCCGGGTAGCTGTGTCGCAGTGGGCGGGCTGCTCCCAGCCGTGGGCCGACGGGTTTCGTCAGCCCGGCGAGGCCCCGCGGAAAGACCGAGGTCCGGCAGCGATGCCGAGGCCCGGCGGAAAGGCATTGTGTCGCTGTCCGTAGTGCGCTGGTGGCCGCGGAATAAAGCCGTCCGCGTTGTCACGCCCGATTGTCCCGGACCATGCCGATACGACCGAACACGCCATGGCCGCCGGGGCGCGGTACCCCGCGGGACGGTGTCCCCGAGCGCGATGCCACAGTCCCCGGGCGCGATGCCACACCGGACGGCGTCACGCCGGACAGCCCGGACAGCGTCGCACCGGATGGTGCCGCGCCCGGCCGTGGCACCGCGCACCCGATGGCAGGAGGATCGATCGCAGTGAGCCTCTCGTTCTTCACGGACCGGCGGCTTTTTCTGATCGTTCTTTCCGCGGTGGGCATCGTCGCGTTCACGGCGTTGGCCCTGCTGCCCGGCTCGCCGGGGCAGGGCCAGCTCGCCACGTGGCTGGCGGTGGCGATCAGCACGGCCAATCTGCTCACGGCCGTGCTGCTGACCCGGATCCGGCCGGGAGCGCACCGGCTGCTGGTGTTCTCCTCGGTGCTGGCCGTCACGATCGCGCTGGGCGGCAGCGACTCCGGCCGGGACAGCGACCTCTATCTGCTCTGGTACTTCTGGATCGCCGCCTACGCCGCGATGGTCAGCCGCCTGCGGGTCGCGCTCCTGCACGCACTGGTCGTCAGCGCCGGCGCTGTGCTGGGAGTTGCGCTCAAGGGCGATCTGTACGCCGGTGGGGCGGCGGCGGTGATGGCCATCGTCACGATCGTCGCCACCACCCTGGTGACGTTCTGGGTCGGCCGTTGGAACCACCTGCTGGTCGTCCGCGACCTGCTGACGGGCCTGGCGAACCGGGCCGGTCTAGCCCACGTCGCCCAGCCTGCGATCGCCCAGGCGGTCGCCACCGGACGGCACGCCGTCCTGGTGCTCCTCGACATCAACCGGTTCCGCGAGGTCAACGATGCCCTCGGTCACCCCGCCGGAGACCGGCTACTCCAGGTGGTGGCGAGGCAGCTGCGTAACGTGGCGACGGATCCCGCCCTGGTCGGGCGTCTCGGCGGTGACGAGTTCGCCGTCGTCCTGTGTGGGCTTGAGCTGTCCGACGAGCCCGCCGCCGCCCACGAGCACCTGCGCGCGATCGGCCGTACGGTGATCAGGCAGCTGCGCGGCCCGTTCCGCATCGACGGGGTCGACGTGGAGGTGGAGGTCAGCGCGGGCGTGGCGGCCGCCCCGATGCACGGCACGACCCTCGGCACGCTGCTGCCGGCCGCGGACGCGGCCCTGCACGCCGCCGGCCGTGAGAGCGAACGGGTCGGCGTCTGGGACGCGGGTATGGGCGGGGTGTGCCCGTCGGAGCTCGCCCTGCACGCGCAGCTACGCGCCGCGATCACCGGCGGCGAGCTGGTGCTGCACTACCAGCCGCTGCTGTCCCGCCAGACTGGCCGGATCGCCGGGGTGGAGGCGTTGCTGCGCTGGAGGCATCCGAGCCGGGGGCTGTTGGCGCCCGGCTCGTTCCTGCCGATGGCGGAACGGTCGACCCTGATCATCGACCTCACCGAGTGGGTGCTGGACGAGGCCCTGCGCCAGTGCGCGGACTGGGCCCGCGCCGGCGAACACATCCCGGTGTCGGTGAACCTCTCGGCGCGCATGCTCGTCCGTGACGACCTGCCCGACCTGGTGTCGGAGACGCTGTCCCGGCACGGACTGCCCGCCGACGTCCTGACCCTTGAGATCACTGAGAGCGCGCTGGTCACGCAGCCTGCGCGGGCCGCCGCCATGCTCCGGGAGCTGCGCACCCGCGGGGTCAAGCTGTCGCTGGACGACTTCGGCACCGGCTACAGCTCGATGGAGATCCTCAAGGCCCTGCCGTTCGACGAAGTGAAGATCGACAAGGGGTTCGTCTCCGACGCCCACGGCAGCCTGCCCGACGTCGCGATCGTGCGCTCGGTCCTGGAGCTCGGCCACCGGCTGGGGCTGCGTGTCGTCGGGGAGGGTGTCGAGGACGCCCGGGCCATGCGGATGCTGATGGAGCTGGGCTGCGATCTGCTGCAGGGTGACGCGATCTCGTCCCCGCAGCCGCCCTCCGCGCACCTGCTGACGGTGCTGCGCGCCGGCGCCTGCGAGGTGCCCCCGGCCCCCGTGGGCGCCACCGGGCCGCAGCCCGGCGGCGCCGCGCGCCCCGGTGGTACGGAACCGGGAGCCGCAGCATCTGACAGCGCGCCGGCAGCCGGCGGCGGACCGGCAGCTGCCGAGCCGGTGGCCGCCGCGTCGGCCACCGGCGACGGGCTGGTACCCGAGGAGGCTTCGGGAGCTTCCTGCGGGCTGGCGCCCGCCCGCGGGCCGCGAGCCGGCGGCGGGCCCGGGCCCGGGCCGGGCGACACCGAACCGCTCGCCGCCCTGACACCGGCGGACGAACCGGCCCGACACGGGGCCCCGCCCGGCCACAAGCTCCTCGAGCCCGACCGGGACGACGCGTTCGACGAGATCGCGACGCTGGCCGCCCGCCTGTGCGCCACGCCCGTGGCGTTCGTCGCCTTCCGGAACGCTGACCGGCAGTGGCGCCGGGCGTGGTACGGGTCGACCGCCACCGAACTGCCCCGGGAGGCTCTCCTCGACCTGGTCGACCTGAACACACCGGACGGGCCCGCCGTGGTGGAGATTCCCGACATCGCCGGCGACCCCCGGTTCGCGCGGCTGGCCGCGCTCGGCCCGAGCAGCCCGTTCCGGTTCTACGCGGCGGCGCCGATCCGCACTCCGGACCACACGGTGATCGGCCATGTCGCGGTGCTCGACCGCGTCGCGCGCGCTCTCACCCCCGGGCAGAAGGAGTCACTGGCCGCGTTGGGGCGGCAGAACGCGCACCTGCTGGCGGCCCGGCGGGCCGTGTGCATGGTCGACCAGGTCACCACCGCGCTGGGCACGCTCGACCAGTTCTGGTACCCGGACCATCTCGACCCGGCGGTGTCGACGGTCGCCGAGGTCTCCCGCAGCCTGCTCGACGCGGACGCGGTCAGCCTGCTGCTCGCGGACATGCCCGGCTCGACGGTGTTCCACGTGGCCGCGTCCGCCACGAGACCAGACGAGGACACCATGATCTCTCCCGGGGCTCGCTTCACGGAAAGTGACGAGACCGGTATCGGTACCGTGCTGCGCACCCGGGCACCGGTCTTCTTCCCCGACGTGTCGACGTCATGGCCGTTCCCGCACCAGGTCGTCCGTCGGCCCCACATCGCCTCGGCGCTGCTGGTGCCGATCCCCGGTGAGGGCGGCCTGATCGGCCTGGTCGCGGCATGCTGGGCGGCGACGCGCGCCCGGGTCGACCAGGCGGGGCTGCGCGCGGTCACCCTGCTCGGCGGGCAGGCCGGCCACACCCTGGCGCGGCTGCGTACGGCGCAGGTCCGGGTCCGGGAGATCGGCGTCGACCCGGATACCGGCCTGACCAGCCGGGACCGTTTCCTGACCGTCCTGCAGGGCCTGCCGGCGGGAACCGCCGTGTGCCTCTTCGGGGTGCCGGACCACCGGCAGGGGGAGGCTTTCGTCCGCGCCGACGAATACGTCCTGCGGCACTTCGCCGCCGGGCTGAGGGCGGCCGCCGGCGCCGGGGTCGAGCTCGCCCGCTGGTCGCACAACCGGTTCGTGGCGGCCCTGCCCGCGGACAGCAACGTCGAGCCGGACACCCTGCTCACCCGACTGCGTTCCAGCGGGGACATCGCCGCGGCAGCACCGTTCGCGGTCGGGGTCGCGACCACCCGGCCTGATCAGCCGCCCAGCGCCGCGCTGCACGACGCCGAGGGGTCGCTGCGCGACGCCCTGCGCGCCACCAGCGCGATGACGGGCCGGGCGGGCAGCATGCCCTACAACGGTGCCGGCCAGAACGGCGCCGGGTACGGGGACGCCGGCCACGACCGCGTCGGCGTGTGGGCCTGAGCGGTCCCGCCTGACCGGGCCCCGGTCAGGCGGCGGGTGGGCTCACGCCTTCCCGCGGCGGCGTTGCGCGGCCGCGACCACCACGTCGGCGGCCAGCAGCAGGATCGCGATCCAGGAGACAGTTGCGATCTTGTCGAACTCCTGGACCCACTCCCCGTTGACCGGCAGGTGGTGGCGCAGCTGCACCTGGACGACATACCCCACGCTGACCAGGAGCAGGACCACCGGGGCGACCCGCAGCAGCAGCCGGCCGCGGGGCAGCACCAGGGCGGCCAGCGTGCTCACCCCGGTGACGACGCTCGCGACCGGGTTGACCAGCGCCAGCGCGACCAGGGCCACCGCGGCGGCCAGCGCGAACGCGATCAGGACGGGGACCCGCGCGGCGCGGGCGGCCAGCGGCTCGAACACCGGCAGGTCCGGCGGGCCGTCCGGCCCCTGGCCGGCCCGCCGCCGGCGGCGGGCCGTCACCACCAGCAGGACGGCGCTGGACACCAGGGCGATACCGGAGACCGTCAGGGCACGCCACACCAGCGTCTGCGGTGTCCAGGCCAACGCGATGTCGAAGTCGGCCGCGGTGGGGGTGATCCGCCAGCCGTTGGCGTAGCCGTCCACGAGGACGGGCCGGCCGTAGTCGGTGTCGCCGGAGGTCGCCCGCCAGCCGGCGGACAGGCTCTGGCCGAACACCAGCCAGAACGGCTGACCGGGCTGCGCGCCGGTGACCCGCAGCCCGAACGAGGTCGCCGCGGAGTCGGTGACCGCCACCGCCGGCGTCGCCGTCGCTGCCGGGCCCGCGGCTGTGGCCGTGCCGGCCGCCGGGCTCGCCGGAGTGGGGCCGGCAGCCGCCGATGCCGCCGATGCCGCTGGTGCCGTCGCTGTCGGCGCGCCCACGGGCTGCGAGGTGAGGATCAGCCGGTCGAGGTCGTATCCGGTCCGCGCGCCCTCGACGGTCCGCAACACGTGGTCACCAGGACCCAGGGCGATCGGGTCGCCGCACAGCGACACCGCAAGCCCGGCACGGCCGAGCGCGTCCGTGCCGGAACCGGTGATCCGCACGGGGGTTGGACGCCCGTCGATCGTCACCAGATCGTCGCGGCAGGTGTCGGGCATGCCGGCCCGCGGCGGGGGTACCCGCAGGCCGGCGAGGCCGACCTCGGCGAGCCCGACCGGCATGGAGATCCGGGTCCCGCTGATCGGGTCGACGGTGGTGGCCAGCCGCACCCTGTCGACGACGAGACGGATATTGCTGCCCCGTACGGGCGGGAAGGACATCGTCACGGTCTGGCTCGCGCCGGGTTGTCCGAGGTCGCTGACCGGCGGGACGGTGAGGGTGTCCACCCGACGGCCGTCCACGATCAGTCCCAGGGCGGTGGGCACGGAGTGGCGGCCGTCCGCGACCACGGACAGCGTCAGCTCGGACAGGTTCACCGGCCGGGGGGAGTTGATCTGGATCCAGGCGCCCTGCTGCATGCCGAAGCCGGGGCTCCACGCGGTGGCCGGATCCCCGTCGAAGGCGCTGGCGCTGCCGGCCGCCAGGTCGCCGGGCAGCCGGCCGGAGGACTCGGTGGTGACCCCGTCGGTCGGCCGGCCGACCGAGGCGCCGAGCACGAGGTCATCGGCGTAGGCGGAGGCCCGGGCGGTGCCGGTCAGAGTGAAGGTCCGCGCGGTCGGCAGGGTGAACGTGCGGGCGACGGCCGGCTCGGTGTCGGACTTGAACGGCTCGGCCGGGTTCGCGCGGTCCCGGGTGATCTGCAGTGTCAGACGGTGCCGCAGGGAGTCCTCGCCGGCCGCGGCGAGCAGGTCGGCGGGCATCCGCAGCAGTTCCTGGACGTGAGGTGCGCTCCCGTCCGGTGTCACGATGTCGACCTCGGCGAACCCCACGCTGGACAGGCCGGCGTAGTTCGCGCGGGTCCCGGTGTTGGTGGCGTCGACGGTGACGTCCAGCCGGGTGAAGCTGCGGGCGGGGAAGGTCACCACCTGGCCGGCGGGATCCCGGGAGCTGTCCGTGAGCGGCACCGTCACCGGCGAGCCGCCGTCGAAGCGCAGCGTCGCCTTGGTGATCCACCGGTTGCGCGCGCCGGTGAGCGGCTGGACCAGCCGGACCCGGTCCGTGGTCACCGGGCCGGCCAGGTCGACGCGCAGGCGCTGCCCGGCCGGGTTGGTGAACGCGCCCACCCGCCAGGCGGTGTCCGGGTTGCCGTCGACCGCGCCGGCCGGGCGCTCCGGTGGGCTGTAGGAGAACGTGTTGCCGTAGTCGGTCGCCTCGACCGAGGCGATCCGCGCGGAGGCGGTCGGCGCGGACTGGCCGGAAGGCTGCAGCACGGCGACGGTCTGGGACGCCGCGGTGGCGTCCGGGAAGACCGGCAGCCGGTTGTCGTTCGGGTCGGGGGTGAGCGGCGCGCTGCCGGGGGTTTCCACGTAGCCGTAGCCGTCCCGGACCGAGCTCCAGCGTTCCGCCCGCAGTCGGTTGCTGTCGGTGAGCAGCAGGTCGGCGCCGTCGTCCAGGGCCTGTCGCAGGCCGGCGGGGTCCGCGGCCAGCGAGCCGGTGTAGAGAATGGCCCGGTTCCCGGCCACCGCCTCGGACAGCAGCCCGGTGGCCGCCGCGTCCACCAGCCCCTCACCGTTCCCGCTGACCAGCAGCGGGGCCGCGGTCGTCGCCGTGCGCACGATCGGCCTGGCGTCCCGAACCCCGAAGGCGGCCAGCGCCGGCGGCGCGGGAGCGCCCGGGGGCGTGCCCAGGGCGATCTCGTCGTTGAAGGGGATCTGCGGGGTGTCGGCCACCGGCGGCCCGAAGCGGCGCGGCGCGGTCAGGCCCGCCGGCACCGGGTCGGTGAACAGCTGCCAGGTCGGCACCGGCCGCGGGGTGCGGAACCGCTCGTACTGGAAGTTGCTGCGCAGCAGCACGTCGCCGACACCCATCAGCCGGGCGATGTCAGCCAGCGAACCGGTCTCGAACACCCCCTCCTGCAGCCGGCGGTCCAGCGCGCGCAGCAGGTCGGCGGACGCGGCGGCGCTCAGCGGGATCAGCTCGCGGGAGACGAAGGGCCGTTCGATGAGCCCGGGCAGGACAGGGTCGAGGGTCGTCCCCCACCGGTAGTGCGAGAACGGCGCCCCGGGCAGTTCCAGGACCCGGGTGGCCGTCCCCGCCGCGTCCAGGTCGGCGGCGGCCTGCAGTTCGTAGCCGGGGAGCGTCTCGGGCCGGTCCAGCCCGGCCTCGACGAACTGGCCGCGCCACAGCGGGCTCAGGTTCGCCACGATCAGCACGACCACGACCGCCCACGCGACACCCGGCACGGACGCCGGCAGCCGCGCGCCGCGCGCCGCGCGCCCGGCCTGCCGCCGCCCCCGGCCGGGCGCCTCCCGCGCGCGCCGCGCCAGCCGCTCGTCAACGCGTTGCGCCAGCGCGGCGAGCCCGCCGGCCAGCAGCACCGACAGGCCGAGGGCGACCAGCGGCACGGCACGCGGCATCGAACGCAGGGCGAAACCAACGCTGGACGCCTCGGCGAACGACCGGAAGGCCCCGCCCAGCGGCGAGGGGTTCTCGTAGGGGTAGACCCCGACCGCGACCGTGGTGCCGACGAGCACGAGCAGGACGAAGTAGGCCCGGTATCCCCACCGGCACAGCGCCGCACCCGCCAGGGCCAGCAGCGGCACCGTGAAGCTGATGAGGATCACCCAGATGGTCTGGGTGTAGTCCCGGGACGGGGCGATCCAGGTGCCCAGCGCGTCCCCGCCGTAGAAGTACCAGTTGCCCAGACCGCGCAGCACCTCGGAGGCCTGCGAGGCGCTCGCGACCGTCCTGAGTGTCTCGCTGTAGGCGAGGATGTCGACGCCGTAGCCGGCCTGGGTGAGCAGGCCCGCGATCCACCAGGCCGAGCAGCCCACGACCGCCACCGCGGCCCGGGCGCACATGCCCAGCGCGGGGCCGAGGCGGGCCTCCCGGGTGACCCACACCGCGAAGGGCAGCCACAGGATCGGCGCCAGCAGCACGAAGATCAGGCTGGCGGCGTTGCTGCTGCCGACCAGCGCGACGGCGATGCCGAACGCCGCCGGCCAGCGCCAGCCGTCCGGCCGCCACCCCGCCAGGCCACCCCGCGCCTCGCGCAGGCCACGGACCGTGATCCCCAACAGCCAGCCCAGGCCCGTGTACGGCAGCAGGATCGCCGACATCCGCGCCTCGTACTCGAGGACGTAGGGGGTCAGCATGTAACCCGCGGCCGCGACGAAGGCGAACCGGTGCGGCCAGCGGAACGAACGCATGCAGAACAGCACGCCCGCGCCGGCCATGAACAGCACCGAACCCGTCCACAGCCGCTGGGCGGCCCAGGTGGGCAGGCTCAGCAGGTCCAGGAACCAGAAGAAGGTGCCCTGCGGGAGCAGGAAGCCGATGTTCTGATGGGTGACCACACCCATCCCGACACCGGGATCCCACATGATCCCCGCTCGTCCGATCAGCTCCCGCGGTTCCAGGTAGAGGTAGGCCTTGGTGTCGACGCCGACCCGGCCGGGCGCGGTGAACAGCAGCGGAAGGTAGCTGATCGCGGCCAGCAGCACGGTGGGCCACGATGGCAGCCAGCGCCGCAGGCCGCGCTCTGGTAGGCCGGTGCGGGCGGCCGGCCGGCGGGCGGTCCGGCGGCCGAGACCGCGCCGCGGGCGTGCTGATGGTGCGGTCAGGGTCACCGTCCAACCCAATCATCCTGGTTCGGTCCACGGCTGGCGGGTGCCGCCGGGAGGGACGGCCGCTCGCCGGGTCGGCTCACCGTGGCGGCTCACCTGCCGGCGCGGTGCGTGCGGGCCGTGTCCGGTGCATCTTAGAGATCTCTGCGGCGGTGGCGGGGTGCGGCCGAGGGGGTGGAACGCCACATGTTGTGTCGGCCACGGTGCAGCCCGCCCCCGGGGCGGCCCGGCTGTATCGGCGCCGCCACCCGACGGCCCGCCGTCGGCCCGGGCGGCGCGCCCCGCCGGGCCGCGATCCGGACCAGCGATCCGGCCACGGTCAGCAGCGCCGCGTGTACCACGAGTTCTATGCGGGCGGTGGCGATCGCGTCGCCCCGCGCCCACCACAGCGCCGGGACGGCGAGCGCGCTGGCGGCGGCCAGCACGGCGAGAACGCGGCGTTCCCCCACGGCGAGCAGGTAGTAGGTGCACAGGACGGTCGCTCCCAGGCAGGCCATCGCACCGGCCAGGGGCGCGAACGCGGGCGCGCGGGCGGCCAGGGGCGCGCCGAACGCGAGCGTGAGACCTGCCCTCGGCGCGACCAGCGCGACGGCGACGAGCGCCGCGGCCGGTACCGCGAGCATCGCCAGCGTCCCGCCGAGCTGGTGCAGGGCGTGCTCGCCGCGGTGCCGGCGGGTGGCGGTTTCGGGGAGCAGGAAACCGCCCAGGGCGACCGCGGCGAAGACCAGCGCCTTGCAGGCGACGGACACCGCCGCGTACGGGCCGGCGTCGGCGGAACGGTGCGCCCCGAGCACCAGCAGGTCGATGTTCTGCAACAGGCCGAGGAGTACCAGCGCGGTCAGCGCGGCGCCGATCTCGACGGTCGGACGGTTCGTCGGCACGGCAGGGCCTGTCGCCCCGACAGGGCTTGTTGGCATGGCGGGGCTGGCCGGCTCGGCGGGGCGCGCCCGCGTGGTGGGAGCTGTCCGCATGGCGGGGACGGCACGCGCGGCGCCGGGCCCGCCGGGCCGCGGCCGCGGCGGTGGGTCCGCCGCTCGCCGGCTGCCCGGCTGCCGCCTGGCCGGACGCGGGTCCACCGGTCGCGGGCCGGCTCCCGCACGCCGGTGGCCGGCGCGTGGCCGGCCACCGGCGGCCCGGCCGCTCCGGGAGGTCTCGCTCCGGGGCAGGCCGGTGCCGGGCGGACCGGCGCGTGGCCGGCCACCGCGCCGTCGCCCGGTGCGGGACCCAAGGGCCCGGCGCGAGTGGGCAAGTCCCACGAGCACACCGAGCAGGGTCGCCAGCGACGCGCCGGCCGGCCCGAGGCCGGCGAGCACCAGCACGACCGCCAGCACGCCGCGGGTCAGCCCCTCGAGCGCGAGGTTGACCGCCAGCGTCCGATGCCTCAGGGCGGACTGGAGCAGCCCCCGGTCGACGCAGAGCAGGCACCACGCCGCGCCCGCGGTGAGCATCTCCGCCACGCCGCCAGGGCCCGGCAGGGACAGCGCGGCGGCGATCGCGCCGCGCAGGGCGAGGCCCCCGGCAGCCGCGGACAGCGTCAGCACGACCCCGGCGCGACGCACCCGGGCGACCCAGCCGTCGACCAGGGCGCCGCGGCCGTCCTGCCGCCAGCTCGTGATCGTGCGGACGACCCCGACGAGCAGTGCGCTGCCCGGCATGGACACCACGAAGAACAACGCCAGGAGCTGGGCCAGCGCCCCGTAGGCCACCGGTGGGAGCGCACGCGCGAGGACGAGCGTGACGAGCAGGTTCGCGGTGTTGACGATGATGCCGGCCGCGGCGATCGGGGAGGCCGCCCGCACCGCGGTGGCGGTCGCCCGGCGTGCCGGCGCCCACCGCGCGGCCGCGCCGCGCGGGCGTCCGGCCCGGCCCGCCGTGCCCCCGCGCGCGGTGCCTGTGTCTGTGCTGCCCCCGTCCGTCGCGGCACGACCCGTCGCGGCGCTGTCGGCCCGGGGGCGACCTGCCGCGGCGGTGCTGGCCGTGCCGCGACCCGTCGCGACACCGCTGGCCGAGAGGACGCCATGGGCCGCGAGGATGTCCGTCACAACCGGGAGGGTGTTCGTCGCGCTCGGACGAACTGCTGGCCCGTCACCACCCCCCGGCGTCACGGCAGCGATTTTCCCATTGCCCGATGTGACATTCCCGCGTCGGGAAATCAGTGGCCGGTCCCGCCGGACTCCGGATATCACCCCCGTGGCCGCTCCTGTCGGTGCCTGTCGGCACCGGCCCGGTTCCTATCGGTACATACAAGTACATACCGGTACATGCCGGAGTGCCGGAGTGCCGGAGTGCCGGAGTGTGTCAGGTGGGTCGGGCAGGCCTGTCGGTCACGAAGATCGCGGTGGACGGGAAGAAACGGCCCCGCACCGGCCCCCACTGGCCCCAGATCCGGTCGTGACCGGCCGGCCATTCCGGCTCGATCACGTCCAGCAGGCGCAGCCCGGCCGCCACCAGCTCACGGACCCGGTCACCGACGGTCCGGTGCGTCTCGGCGTAGGTAGTCCGGCCGGCCCAGTCCCGTTCCACGTAGGCCCGCCGGTCGAAGTAGCTGCGCACGACCGTCAGCCCCTCCTTGCCCGGATGGTCGGGAAACGACCAGATCATCGGGTGTGTCGTGGAGAAGACCCAGCGGCCGCCGGGCCGCAGCACCCGGGCGACCTCGCGCATGACCGCGGCGCTGTCCGCGACGAACGGGATCGCGCCAAAGGCGGAGCAGGCCGTGTCCACGCTCGCGTCGGCCAGCGGCAGCCGGGCCGCGTCGGCCTGCACCAGGGGGACCGGGATACCGGTGGCGGCCGACAGCGCGCGGGCGTGCCGCAGCTGCCCGGCGGAGAGGTCCAGCGCCACCACCTCGGCGCCGCGGGCGACCAGCCAGCGGGCGCACTGCGCGCCACCGCAGCCGATCTCCAGGATGGTGCGGCCGCGGACCTCGCCGAGCAGCCCGGCATCGGCCTCCCGCAGCCCCTCCGGGCACCACAGGAAGTCGGTGTCGCCGAGGAAGGCGCCGTGTTCGGCCTGGTAGTCGTCGGCGGTGGCGTCCCAGTAGCCGCGGCTGGCCCACCGGGCGCTGTCGTCGTCGATGTCGCTGTAGCCGAACTCCGCCGGGTGGTAGTGGCCCGGAGGGTACTGCGGCGCGACCCGGCGGGCGGGTTCCGGCTCGCCGGCGGCCGGGCCGGGGTGTTCTGTTCCGTTCACGGCATCGATCCTCGCAGCGTCCGGCGGGCCCCTGGACGCCGGCGGTGCGCGCCCGGGCGGGCGGTGTCCCGCCGGGGCCGTGCCGTCGCGCCCCGGATACCGCGCGGGGATGGCCGGCCGGCCGCGGAACGAGGCCGTGCCAGCCGTGCCAGCCGTGCCGTCAGCCGTGCCAGTTCAGCCGTTTGAGTTCAGTCGTGCCAGCCGCTTCGGGGTGGTGGCGCCAGGCCGCCGGCGCGGCCCCGCGGTGGGGCCGCGCGTCCGGCGGTCCCGTCGATCCTGTGATCCTGGACGAGGTTGCGGGCCCCTGGCGTTGACCACCTTGGACACCGGTCCCTAGACTTGGGACTGGCACGAGAGTCCGTGGGTCTCAGACCTAGCAGATCCGCTCGAGCGTCGCTTTCGGTATCGACAGTGTTCGTTTAGCACGGTCCCTGTCCCTCCGTCCCGGCGGTTCGACCCGGCCCTCGTGCATACGACGAACCCCGTAGTCGGAGCCGACCCCTTGACGAGCACCACCGACGTACGACCCATGGAGACCGTGACCACACCGCCTACCCCGACCACCCCGCAGGTCGCGGTCAACGACATCGGCTCGGCCGAGGACTTCCTCGCCGCCGTCGACAAGACGATCAAATTTTTCAACGACGGCGACATCGTCGACGGCACCATCGTGAAGGTGGACCGCGACGAGGTGCTCCTCGACATCGGCTACAAGACCGAAGGCGTCATCCCGTCCCGGGAGCTTTCGATCAAGCACGATGTCGACCCGCACGAGGTCGTGACTGTCGGCGATCATGTCGAGGCTCTTGTTCTCCAGAAGGAGGACAAGGAAGGCCGGCTCATCCTGTCGAAGAAGCGCGCCCAGTACGAGCGCGCCTGGGGCACGATCGAGAAGCTCAAGGAGGAGGACGGCGTCGTCAACGGCACCGTCATCGAGGTCGTCAAGGGTGGCCTCATCCTCGACATCGGGCTGCGTGGCTTCCTGCCGGCCTCCCTGGTGGAGATGCGCCGCGTCCGGGACCTGCAGCCCTACGTCGGCCGTGAGCTCGAAGCAAAGATCATAGAGCTGGACAAGAACCGGAACAACGTGGTTCTCTCCCGGCGGGCATGGCTGGAGCAGACCCAGAGCGAGGTCCGCTCGGAGTTCCTCGCCCAGCTCGCCAAGGGTCAGATCCGCAAGGGCGTCGTCAGCTCCATCGTCAACTTCGGCGCGTTCGTCGACCTCGGTGGCGTCGATGGTCTGGTGCACGTCTCCGAACTGTCCTGGAAGCACATCGACCACCCGTCCGAGGTCGTCGAGGTCGGCCAGGAGGTCACGGTCGAGGTGCTCGACGTCGACCTGGAGCGGGAGCGGGTGTCGCTGTCGCTGAAGGCCACCCAGGAAGACCCGTGGCGCCAGTTCGCCCGCACCCACGCCATCGGCCAGGTCGTGCCGGGCCGGGTCACCAAGCTCGTGCCGTTCGGCGCGTTCGTCCGGGTGGACGAGGGCATCGAGGGCCTGGTGCACATCTCCGAGCTGGCCGAGCGCCACGTGGAGATCCCCGAGCAGGTCGTCAACGTCGGGGACGAGATCCTCGTCAAGGTCATCGACATCGACCTGGACCGCCGTCGGATCAGCCTGTCCCTCAAGCAGGCCAACGACAGCAGCGCGCTGGTGCCCGACGGCGAGGCGTTCGACCCGTCCCAGTACGGGATGGAGGCCAAGTACGACGAGCAGGGCAACTACGTCTACCCCGAGGGTTTCGACCCGGAGACAGGGGAGTGGCTGCCCGGCTTCGAGGAGCAGCAGGCCGAGTGGGAACGACAGTACGCCGAGGCCCAGCAGCGGTACGAGGCGCACCAGGCGCAGATTCGCGCCGCCCAGGAGGCCGAAGCTGCCGCGGCCGCGCCGTCGTCCTACACCTCCGCCGAGTCGGAGCAGCCCGCTTCCGCGATCGACGAGGAAGCGTTGCGCCGGCTCCGCGAGCAGTTCGGCCGGGAGTAGCCCCGCCATCTGGTCGGCTCCGCCAGCCGGGTGCTACCACTGATCGTTCAGTGACATGAGTGTGGGCCTGTAGGAGATTCTTCCTACAGGCCCACACTCATGTGTCCGTATGTTCCCGATGACTGCTTTCTGACGGCTCCGCGTGCGCGCGGCTGGCCGCGTCCTACCGTGGTTCCAGCCGGATGATCAGTGATTTCGACGTGGGAGTGTTGCTGCGCCGGGCGGTGCTGTCCAGCGGGACAAGGACGTTCGTCTCCGGGAAGTAGGCCGCGGCGCAGCCACGGGCGGTCGGGTAGGCGACAGCCCGGAAGTTCTCGGCCCGACGTTCCTTGCCCTTGCCCTTGCCCTTGCCCTTCCCGGCGGCGGCATCGTGGACGCTGACAATGTCCACCTGACCCCCGTCGGGGATGCCGAGCGCGGCGAGGTCGTCGGGGTGGACGAGGACGACGCGCCGGCCGTGGCGGATGCCACGGTAACGGTCGTCAGGGCCGTAGATGGTGGTGTTGTACTGATCGTGGGAGCGGATCGTCTGGAGCAGAAGGTGCCCGGGCGGTGTGCGCAGCACCTCGAGGGTGTTGACGGTGATGGCGGCGCGGCCGGACGGGGTCGGGAAGCTGCGGCTGTCCCGGGGCGGGTGCGGCAGCAGGAACCCGCCGGGCCGGGCGACCCGGGCGTCGTAGTCGGCGAAGCCGGGGATGACGGCGGCGATGTGGCCGCGGATGCGCCGGTAGTCGCCGGCCAGGCCCGCCCAGTCCACCGTGGTTCTCCCGCCGAGGGTGGCCCGGGCGAGCCCGCAGACGATGGCGACCTCCGAGCGCAGCGACGGCGCGGCCGGTGGCAGGCCGCCGCGGGAGGCGTGCACGGCGCCCATCGAGTCCTCGACGGTGACGAACTGCGGGCCGCCGGCCTGCACGTCGATCTCGGTCCGGCCCAGCGTGGGCAGGATGAGGGCCTGGCGGCCGGTGACCACGTGGGAGCGGTTGAGCTTGGTGGAGATCTGCACGGTGAGCCGGCAGCCACGCATCGCCGCCTCGCTGACGGCCGTGTCGGGCGCGGCGGCGACGAAGTTGCCGCCCATGCCGACGAAGACCTTCACCCGCCCGTCACGCATCGCACGGATCGCGTCGACGACGTCGTAGCCACCCCGCCGTGGCGGGGTGAAGCCGAACTCGGAGCCGAGGGCGTCGAGGAACACGTCCGGCATCCTCTCCCAGATGCCCATCGTGCGGTCGCCCTGGATGTTGCTGTGCCCGCGCACCGGGCAGACCCCCGCTCCCGGCCGGCCGATGTTGCCGCGCAGGAGCAGGAAGTTCACCACCTTCCGGATCGTGGCCACCGCGTTGGCGTGCTGGGTGAGTCCCATCGCCCAGCACGCGATGATCTTCTTGGCGGCCAGTACCCGGCGGGCCAGCTCGTCGATCTCGCTGTCGGCGAGCCCGGTGGCGGCGCGGACGTCGTCGCCGGACGTCGTCGCCGGACAGCGTCCGCAGATGCTCGGCGAACGCGTCGAAGCCGGTGGTGTGCGCGGCGAGGAAGCCGTGGTCGAGCACCGTGCCCGGGGCGGCTGCCTCGGCGTCGAGCAGGCGGCGTGACAGCGCCTGGAACAGCGCCATGTCACCGTTGAGCCGGATCTGGAGGTACTGGTCGGCCAGGGCGGTGCCGCGCCCGAGCACACCGGCGGGCCGCTGCGGGTTACGGAACCGGATCAGCGACGTCTTGGGCAGCGGGTTGACCGCGACGATGCCGCCACCGGCCCGCTTCACCCGCTCCAGCGTCGAGAGCATGCGTGGATGGTTCGTCCCCGGGTTCTGCCCGACGACGAGTACCAGGTCGGCCTGTTCGAGGTCGTCGAGGGTGACGCTGCCCTTGCCGATGCCGATCGTCTCGGTGAGCGCTGCCCCGGAGGACTCGTGGCACATGTTCGAGCAGTCCGGCAGGTTGTTGGTGCCGAACGCGCGGACGAACAGCTGGTAGACGAACGCCGCCTCGTTGCTGGTGCGTCCCGAGGTGTAGAAGACGGCCTCGTCGGGGCTGTCCAGACCGGTCAGCTCGGCCGCGATGATCCTGAACGCGTCGTCCCAGCTCACCGGGTGGTAGTGGTCGTCGTCCGCCGCCCTGTACATCGGCTCGCACAGCCGGCCCTGCTGCCCGAGCCAGTAGCCGGAGCGGCCGGTGAGGTCCGGCAGCGGATGCGCGGCGAAGAACTCCGGCGTCAGCCGGCGCAGGGTCGCCTCCTCGGCGACGGCCTTCGCCCCGTTCTCGCAGAACTCCGCGGCGGAGCGGTGCGCGGGATCCGGGTCCGGCCAGGCGCAGCCCGGGCAGTCGAACCCGTCCGCCTGGTTGAGCAGCCGCAGGGTGGTGACGCTGCGTCGCACCCCCATCTGGGCCACCGACTGGCCGAGCGCGTGCGCCACCCCGGGCACCCCCGCCGCATAACGCGCCGGGCCGTCCGCCGTAACCCGGCCCTCGTCCGGATCCGCCACCGGCGCCCCACGCACCACCCCGGCCACCTCCCACGCGGATCACTCAGACGCGCATGCTCCGTCACACAGATGGACACTGGTCAAAGGATCAATATATGCCCGGCGAATGAACCGCAACCACTGGAAACCGCCGGCGGGATGCTGGCGGGCGTTCTCGGGGCGTGGCGGGGCGTGCGGGGGTTCACCTGCCGGGGGTGAGGAGGGGTGCGCCGTTGCCGCGCATGGTGGAGGTGGCGGTTGTCGCGTTCCATCGGCCGTGCGCGCGCACCGGCCGTATCCGTGCCGGGGGGCCGGGTGCGGTGCCGCTCGCGGGCCCGCCGCGGGCGACAGCAGGAGCGGCCATGGCGACCAAGGGGGCCATCGTGGACACCGGCTATTCGTATCCGCTGCTCAGCGTGTTCTGGACGTTGTTGTGGTTCTTTCTCTTCGCACTGTGGTTCTATCTGCTCTTCGCGGTCGTGTCCGACATTCTGCTCAGCCATGACCTGTCCGGCTGGGGTAAGGCAGGCTGGATCGTCGTCGCCGTCGTGTTCCCGTTGTTCGGCATCCTTATCTATCTGATCGTGCGGGGCGGCAGCATGCACGAACGGGCGATGGAGCGGGCGGCCCAGCAGGAGCAGGCGCTGCGGGAACGGGTGCTGCGTAACCATTTCCCGCCGGGCGGCGGCCCCGCGGACGAGATCGGCCGCCTCGCCGAGCTGCGGGACCACGGCGCCATCTCGGACGAGGAGTACCAGCGGCTGAAGGCCAAGGTCCTCACCTGATGGGCGGCCCGCCCATCAGGTACGGCGGCCCATCCGGTACGGCGGACGGGGCGATGCGGCAGACTCGGTCCTGTGCTGCGGGTGGGGCTGACCGGTGGGATCGGTGCGGGCAAGAGCGCGGTGGCGCGGCTGTTGGCCGGCCACGGCGCGGTGGTGATCGACGCGGACCAGCTCGCCCGCGAGGTGGTCGCTCCCGGGACGCCGGGGCTGCGGGCCGTGGTCGAACAGTTCGGTTCGCATCTGCTCGGTGCCGACGGCGCTCTCGACCGGGCGGCTCTCGGGGCGGTCGTGTTCGCCGACCCGGACGCCCGCCGCCGGCTGGAGGCGATCACGCATCCGCTGGTCGGCGCTCAGGCGGCTGAACGCATGGCGCAGGCACCCGCGGACGCGGTGGTCGTCTACGACGTGCCGCTGCTCGTCGAAGCCGGTCTCGCCGACCGGTACGACGTGGTCGTCGTGGTGGAGGCGCCGCTGGAGGTCCGCCTGGCCCGGCTGGCCGGCCGGGGCCTGCCTCCCGAGCAGGCGCAGGCGCGGATAGCCAACCAGGCCGACGACGCCGCCCGCCGGGCGGTCGCGGACATCCTCGTGGACAACGGCGGCAGCCTGGAAGATCTTCGAGCCAGGGTGGACGAGGTGTGGGCGCGGCTGCTCGCGGCCCACCAGCCCGGATAGCGCCGGGCGGTCGCGGCGGGCCGGCGCGGAACGGGTCGGATGCGAAATTGTCGGAGGTCTGTGGTGTTGTAGGGACGTGAGCTCCACGACCGATCGTCCCACCGGCGTCGACCGCCCCGCCAACAACATCACGCGTTCGACCGCGCCGTTCCAGGTCGTCTCCGACTTCGAGCCCTCCGGCGACCAGCCGGCGGCGATCGCGGAGCTGGCCCGCCGGATCCGCGCCGGCGAGAAGGACCTCGTCCTGCTGGGCGCGACCGGTACCGGCAAGTCGGCCACCACCGCGTGGCTGATAGAGCAGGTGCAGCGGCCGACGCTGGTGATGGCGCCGAACAAGACCCTGGCGGCCCAGCTCGCCAACGAGTTCCGGGAGCTGCTGCCGCACAACGCCGTCGAGTACTTCGTCTCGTACTACGACTACTACCAGCCCGAGGCGTACATCGCGCAGACCGACACCTACATCGAGAAGGACTCCTCGGTCAACGAGGAGGTCGAGCGGTTGCGCCACTCGGCCACGATGAGCCTGCTCACCCGCAGGGACGTGGTGGTCGTGGCGAGCGTGAGCTGCATCTACGGCCTGGGCACCCCCGAGGAGTACATCAAGCGCATGGTCCGGCTGCGGGTCGGGGAGGAGATCGACCGCGACAGTCTGCTACGCCGGTTCGTCGACGTCCAGTACGCCCGCAACGACATCGCCTTCACCCGGGGGACGCTGCGGGTCCGCGGCGACACCGTCGAGGTGTTCCCCGTCTACGAGGAGCTCGCCGTCCGGATCGAGATGTTCGGCGACGAGATCGAACGGCTGGCCTACCTGCATCCGCTCACCGGCGAGATCGTCCGTGAGGCGCAGGAGGTGTTCGTCTTCCCCGCCACCCACTACGTGGCCGGCCCGGAACGCATGGAACGCGCGATCGCGGGCATCGAGACGGAGCTCACCGACCGGCTTGCCGAACTGGAGCGCCAGAGCAGGCTGCTGGAGGCCCAGCGGCTGCGGATGCGCACCACCTACGACATCGAGATGATGCGCCAGGTCGGTTTCTGCTCGGGCATCGAGAACTACTCCCGGCACATCGACGGCCGGGTCGCCGGCAGCGCACCGCACACGCTGCTGGACTATTTTCCGGACGATTTCCTGCTGGTCATCGACGAGTCGCACAACACGGTCCCGCAGATCGGCGGGATGTTCGAGGGCGACATGTCGCGCAAGCGCAACCTGGTCGAGCATGGTTTCCGGCTGCCCAGCGCGATGGACAACCGGCCGCTGCGCTGGGAGGAGTTCTGCGCCCGCATCGACCAGACGGTGTACCTGTCGGCGACCCCCGGTCCGTACGAGCTCTCCCGCGCCGACGGCGTGGTCGAGCAGATCATCCGGCCGACCGGCCTGCTCGACCCGGAGGTCGTACTCAAACCGACCAGGGGGCAGATCGATGACCTCGTCGGCGAGATCCGCGTCCGCGCCGAACGTGACGAGCGGGTGCTGGTCACGACGCTGACCAAGAAGATGGCCGAGGACCTCACCGACTACCTGCTCGAGCTCGGTATCCGGGTCCGCTACCTGCACAGCGACATCGACACGCTCCGCCGCGTCGAGCTGCTCACCGGCCTGCGCAAGGGCGAGTTCGACGTGCTGGTCGGCATCAACCTGCTACGGGAGGGGCTGGACCTGCCCGAGGTGTCACTGGTGTCCATCCTGGACGCCGACAAGGAGGGCTTCCTGCGGTCGGACAAGTCGCTGATCCAGACCATCGGCCGGGCCGCCCGCAACGTCTCCGGCCAGGTGCACATGTACGCCGACAAGGTGACCCCGTCGATGCGCAGGGCCATCGAGGAGACGAACCGGCGGCGCGTAAAGCAGATCGCCTACAACACCGAACGGGGTGTGGATCCGCAGCCGCTGCGCAAGAAGGTCATCGACATCCTGGACGACCTTGTGCGGGAGAGCGCCGAGGGCGAGGTCATCGGCGGTGGCGGTCGTGCGCGGTCCCGCGGGAAGGTGCCGGCCCCCGGGATGTCCTCGAAGGCGGGCCGTGACGGCGCGGTCGGGCGGCACGCGGCCCAGCTGGCCGGCATGCCCAGCGCCGACCTGGCGCAGCTCATCCGCCAGCTCGACGACCAGATGCACGAGGCGGCCAAGGAGCTCCAGTTCGAACTCGCCGCCCGGCTACGCGACGAGATCGCCGAACTGAAAAAAGAACTACGCGGCATGCACGCAGCCGGCATATGACCCCCACGGCCTTCCCGCTCATGGCCGGGCGAGTACGGGTGCGTTCCCGGTCTCTCCCCGGTCGGCCGGCAGGAGGCCGAGCTGGGCGCTCAGCTCCGTCCGGAACCGCATGCCCGGCAGCCAGTAGCGGTCCGTGACGGCAAAACGTTCACCCAGTGGGAATGGGCCATCCGGATCCTGGTCCGTCAGGAGCGCGCGGGCGCGGCCCAGAAGCGCCATCGCGTCCTCCGCGACACGAAACCCGATCTCCGGGATGTCCGCCGGCCACATGGTGTTGATGATTTCATCACTGAGCGAGCAGGATGCCCCCCACCAGCTGTCCCAGCCGGGCAGGCTCTTGCCGAAGTATCCGGCGTACCGGTCGGCCCAGGCACCGCGGACGCCCATGGCATATGCGGACGAGCCGATCGTCCGGCCGGGGTCCAGGCCGGTGACGGACGCGAAGCCCAGGAACTGCCACCGCCGAACCGGTCTGGTCGACAGCCAGCCCACGCACGCGGTCAGGGTCTGCCACTCCTCGGCGGAGAAAGCCGCCAGCTCCGCCTCCGGACGCAGTATCAGCACAGTGGAGGCCACCTCGACCACGTCGAACCAGAGGTCACCGCCGCGTGCCTCCACCGGTGGTCTGGTGCCGACCCAGCATGCCCTGCCCTGCCAGACACCCGACGTCCGTGATGTGGTCACCCATTGGTCGCCGCTGTCGAGATATGCCCGCAGCAGCTCGGCCTCGGCCGGTTCACCGCCGCGTACAAGCGCGTCCACCAGCCGGGGTGACGCTGACCCGGCCGCCCACAGCCGCAGATGATCGGCATAGGCGTCGTCCAGCGTGCCGGTCATTCCCGGCCTTCTCTCATTGCTGGCCTTCTTTCATTCCTGGTTTTCTCCCGTGCTCATGGCGGCCGTCCACGAGAAGGGCACCGGGGCGCCATCGGGAATGTCCGCCTGGCCTACGGCACGGAACAACGCGGCCTCGCCGTATGTCGCCGCGCGGCGCCCCCGGCGGAACAACACCTCTCCCGCCCGGCCGCCGACCACACACGACCCGTCCGCCAGCTCACGGATCGGCCGGACGAGCACGAAGTCCCTGGCCATGAAGAGCGGCAGTGGCTCGTCCGGATGGTGGGTGAGGGTGGGAATCTCCTGGAGGCCGGCCTCGCGCGCGGCGGCGAGCAGGACGTTCTGCAGGGTGATCTTCGTGCCGTCGGGCAGCCCCACCGCGTGCAGCGGCCCACCGCTCCACCCCTGTTTGCGCAGCCGCTCCGCGGCCGTCAGGACAGCGAACCGTCGGAGACGCGGATCGATCACCACGTTCACCTGTTATCGATCATGGTAGCCTGCCGACGGTCGATGACAGTGCCCGGTTCATCATCCTCTTCCGGATCTGTTATTCCCAGCTGGCTGGAGACGGCGGTCCGGAAGCGGACGCCCGGCGCAGGGTAAGACGCATGAAGATACGGAAAGCTGTCACCCAGGTCGTTGTCCCACGGGGTGCCGGCCAGGACATCGTCGCGCCCGACGACGATCCAGAATCCGGAGTTCTCCTCACCGGCATGCTCCGGGGCGTCATCCGGCCACATGTCCGCAAGTTCTTCCGCCGACAGTGCCTCATGAGCGGCCTCCCAGTAGTCCGGGTCACAGGTCTCCTTGCCGAGGAAGAGGGCGATGTCCCACGCGAGCGCCGGCGGCACCCCGGCGACAGCCGCATGCGGTGGGCCGGGCTCCGTGTCGACCAGCAGGCCGCGGCCGGCCACGAGCGAACATCCCATCGCCTGCCAGACCGCCATCTGCCGAACGGAGACCCACCCCACGAACGGTGTCTGCCGTGCCAGGAAACGCGGTGGAAGCGCGGCGAGTTCGGCGAGATCTTCCTGGGTCTGTGGGATCAGGGCCATCAGCGAGATCTCGACCGGGTCGAACCACAGATCACCTGCCGAGGCTTCGCTGGTATCCGGGGGGTACCAGCCCAGCCAGCAGCGCCGGCCACTCCAGATCCCGGCCGACTCCGGCGCGGGCAGCCGTCTCGCCAGGCCGTCCCGGCGGGCCTGGAGCAGGTCGCGCTCGAGGTACAGCCCGTTCGCATCCAGGGCGACAAGCAGTTCGTCCACCGAACGTTTGCCCGTCAGATCCCGAAGATAGCTCGCAAAACATTCTACGAGCGTTGGAAGATGCGGAGAATTCGAACCGTTTTTCATTTTCCGGCCAAGATCCTCGGTGGTTCCAGGCGCCCCAGCAGGGGGAACCGCGAACCGTCGGGATTGTTCGGTTGGCGGGCAGTCCGGAACAAAGCGGCTTCGCCCCAGGTCAGCGGCCTGGCCTTTTTCTTGTATAATATTTCGCCCTCCATGCCACCGCGGACCAGGCTTCCGTCTGACAGCTGGCGGATATTGTTATTCGGTCTGAAAAATCTTGACTTCCCTCGTTCTTCCGGGAAGGGCTCGTCGGGGTGGTGGCGTATGACTGGGACGTCTATCCCCGCTTCGCGGGCGGCGAGGAGGCGGCGGTTGTCGATGCTCAGCAGCGACTTGTCGGGGAGTTCGACGACGTCGATGGGCTTTCCCCTCCAACCCTCGGTCCGCATGCTCTCCACCAGTTCGGGGAGGGTTATGTCATCGTGTGTCTGCGGGCTCACGTTCTCCTGACTGAATCGTATGGTGTGCGGATTTTCCAGGCTGTGGACCGGTGGTGTCCATGCGCGCGCGACACCACGGGACGTACCGGCTTCTGTTCTCAGAATACGCCCGGTGATCCGGCCGGCTGGTTCGCCGCCGGCCATCGCCAGTGCGGGCGACGGGAACGGCCCGAGGATGTTCCTGAGAATCGTGGTGACGTGGGTAGAGGCGTCGCGGAGGTTGGTGGTGAGGGTGGTGAGGTGGGTGCGGGCGGCGGCGAGGATGCTGTGGGTGATGGCGCTGCCATGAACGAGTCCGGTGAGGACCCGGCCGTCGCGGAGGGCGCCGCCGGCCATGCGCAGGCCGCGGGCGAGCCCGGCGGTGGTGGTGAGCCCCCTGGTGCCCGGGATGCAGCCGAGTAACGCCAGGCCGACGTCCCAACCGGACGCCTCGCCGGCGGTGTAGCGGGCCAGGGTGTCGGCGAGGACGACCAGGGCGGCGGCGAACACGATCCAGGCGGCCGGCCCGCCGATCACCAGGGCGACGACGCCGAGGACGGCGACGGTGATCTGCGCGGCCCGCACGGTGGTGTGCCAGAGGCTGCCCGCGGTCTGTCTGATCTTCTCCCAGGACCACCAGCGTTTGTTGCGGATGCCCGCGTCGGAGGCGTCGCGGATGGCCTGGCCACAGGTGTGCGCGGCGTCCGCGCGCAGCCGGCCGGCGGCCAACGCGAGCCGGCGGGCGGCGTCGAGATCGTCCTGGGCTCCGCGGGCGGCGCCGCGGGCCTGCTCGAGACGGATCTGGGCGGCGTCGCGGTCGCGGATGGCCTGGGTGAGCTGCGCCGGGTCGGGCGGAGGGATCCCCGCGCTGGCGGTGTGGAGAGCGGGGGTCAGGTGGAGGGCGGGGGTCAGGTCGGTGAGGGCGGCGGCCGCGGTCGTCAGCGCGGTCTGGGCCGGGGTGAGGAGGGTCTGGGCATGGTCACGGAGGGCGCGGGCATCGCGGCCACGCGCGAGGGCACGGTCGGCCTGCCGCTGGGCGGCGTCCAGGATCGGCTCGTAGGCGCCGAGGGCCTGGCCAGCCATCCGGTAGGACGTCTCCAGCCTGGTCAGCTGGCCAGGGAACTCGTCCAGTTCGTCGCGGAAGGCGTCACCGGCGGTGCCGGCCCAGGACTGTACGACACCGCCGACGGTGACCGTGGCGATCTGCCCGCGGGCATGCTCGACGTCGGCGGCGAACGTCAGGAAGCGTCGCGCCAGCTCGCGAACGGCAAAGGGGTCGCCCGGGGTTGGGTCGTGCTCGATGTCGAGGACACCCCAGTCGGTGGGACGGCTCACCGGACCGGACGACTTGGAGCGCGGCCAGGGCCGCAGGAACAGCGGCGGGCGTGGCCGGCTCCGTGTTCCGAGGAACACACCCGGTGGACGCGAGGAACGCGTAACGGCGGATGCACAACCTCATGGGCACCGTCCAGGCAGGATCAGGGATCAAAGCCAGGCAAAATTCATAAACAGGATGAAATTAACATGCACTGTGGCCGTCTGGCCACCGTAGCCGCCAGCCGAGTCGACCGAGATGGCCGGCCCGCTACCGGCTCTTCCGGGGCGGGAGTCCGCGTTCCGCGGGGCACGGTCGGGCCGGAGGCGGCCCCGGGCCAGCCTCGACGGGCGCGACTGTGTTCTGTGTTCCGCGGGGCACGGTCACGTCAGTGCGCCCCGCGGATCCGGTCAGCCCCCTCGCACGGCGCGGACGGTCAGCCGTACGTAGTCGACGACGGGCGCGGGCAGGCGTTCGGCGACGGCCCGGGTGAACGCGGCCCGTTCGTCGAGGGGCAGCCGGTCGAGGTGCGCGCCGAGGACGACCGTTTCCAGGTAGCGCAGCAGCAGGTCGTCGTCGGGGAAGACCGCCGGGTCCGCCACCAGCGTCACCTCGGTGTCGACGAAGCCGGCGGCCCGCAGAAGGGCGTCCGTCCCGGCGACGTCGGCGAAGTTCCACACGTCCGGCACGTCGTCGACCAGGTTGTCGATGGCGCGGATGACGTTCGCGATGTTCCCGTGCCCACCGCATTCGAAGACGAGCTGGCCGCCGGGGGCCAGGACGGCCGCGAGGTTGTCGAACAGCGCGCCATGGTCGGGTATCCAGTGGAAGGCGGCCACGCTGAAGACCGCGTCGACCAGGCCGGCCGGGCCGGGTAGGCGCAGCGGCCGGGTCAGGTCCGCGTGGACGATCTCCAGGCGGTCGGTACGGCCGGCCAGCCGGGCTTGCAGCTGGTCCAGCATGGCGGCCGAGCCATCCACGGCGATCACTCGCCCGTGGGGCAGGCGGTCGAGCAGGGCGGCGGTGTCACGGCCGGTCCCGCAGCCGACGTCGAGGACCGTCTCGCCGCCGGCCAGCGCCAGGCGGGAGAGGGTGCGCAGACCCCACTGCTCGTGGGGCAGTGGCAGGGCATCGTAGCCACGGGCGTCCCATTCGTGAGGCATGTACCGATCCTACGTTGCGACGGGTGATGGTTCGATAGCAGGATGGGACGCCATCCGCCGCCGAGAGGAATGCCGAGGGGTGAGGCCCTGGTCGGATCCCGTACCGGTGCCGGGGTGGGCAGGGACTGACAGAGCCGGCAAGGGAGCCGGCAGGAGAGCTGGCAGGGACGGGCAGGGTCGGTGGTCACGGGAACCGACAGTGATCGTCAAGGAACGGTAACGAAATTTTAAACAACAATCGTGGGGTCCGGCCGTGTGCATGCGCCGGGGACCGGGAAGTCTGGAAGAGGACGAATTCGGTGATGCGATCTTTCCCGCGGCATACGTCCTGCCTGGAAAGGGGAGCGAACGGATATGACCGCTGACCATACGCCGCGGGGAACGGTCCGCACACCGGTGTCGGTACGCCCAGGGGCCGCCGTCGCCATCGCCTTGTTGACCTTCCTGCTGTCCGCCTTCATACTCCCGGCCGCGGTGCCGGACCGCCCGACCGCCGCCTATCTGTCCGCCGGGCTCATCGGTGCCGGAGTGGTGTTCGGCGTGCTGCTCGCCGCGGACTTCGCCCGGGCCGCGGCCGCGCGTCGGGCGGGTGCCGAGGTCAGCGGGATCACGGTCGGCGCCTTCGGTAGCCGGCTGACCACCGTGACGCAGATCACCGAACCCGTGGCCGCTGCCCGCGTTGCCCGCGCCGGCCTGCTCGTCGGTGGGCTCGGGGGAGGTGCGCTCGTCGTGCTCGGCTGGCTCGCCCCCGGCGGCGCCGCGGCGCTCGCCGGCAGCGTCGGACTGTGGGCGGGCGGCCTCCTGCTGCTGCTCACCGCCTCGGAGCTGCTGCCCACGCCACGCACCGGTGGGGGGCGGCTGCTCGCGGCCGCGGTGTACCGCCGGACGGGCAGCCGGGAACGCGCCGACGCCGCCGTGGCCCGGGCCGCGGTGATCGTCGGCTGGACGCTGATCGCGTCGGGCCTGGCCGTGACCTTCCTGACCAGCCCGGCGGGGCTGTGGGTGGCGCTGCTGGGCTGGATCGCGCTTGGCGCTGGCCGTCTCGAGCAGTCCCGGTTGCGCACGAACCGGCTGCTGGCCGGCGTCCGGGTCGGTGAGGTGATGGGGCCCGCCCCCGAGAGTGTGGCCGGTTGGCGCACGGTCGCCGCCGCTGTGGACGAGGTGGTGGCGCCGGCCGTGGTCGCCTCCGGGCGGACGGTGTTCACCGTCGTGGATTTCGACGGTGCTCTCGCTGGCGTCGTGTTCCTGCGTGATCTTGACGCGGTCCCGCTGGACGACCGCGGGCTGACCAGGGTCAGCAAGGTGAGTGTGCCGATGGCCGGGGTGTGCCTGACCACGCCGGACGAGCTGCTCACCGACCTGCTTCCGCGGCTGGCCGGACGGCCGGGCGCGGGCCTCGCGCTGGCGGTCGACGACATCGGCGGCGCCAGGCCACAGCCGGTCGGCGCCGTCGGCCATATGGAGATCACAAAGGCGTTGGCGGTCGCGTCGTCGCGGGCCGCCGTGGCTGGCGCGCATGGTGGTGCTGGTGGGCCGGGTGCTGGTGGGCCCGGCACGGTCGGCAGGGTGCCGGGCGCCGCGCGGCCGGTCGACTGAGCGCTCCCCGAAGCGCCGCCCCTGACCGGCCGGCCCATGTGATGAGCCCCCGGTCAGGGTTGATCGATGGCATGCTGGCATGCGCATACGCCGGAGTGCCCGGGACGGACACGAGTACTGTTGCCGCCATGACGATCAGGACCGCCGAGGCGTTGGCCGGCTGTGCGCCCGTCGACTACCTGGCGGTGGGGAACCCGACACTTGACGTCCTGCCCGACTCCTCCTCCACCATCGGTGGGAGCATGGTCTACGGCGTGGTGCAGGCGGCGCGGCTGGGCCTGTGTGCCGCCGGTGTCGGGTGCGGCCATGATGCGGAACTGGCACCGGTGTGGACGCCGTTCGAGGCGGAGGCGTTTCTCTACATCCAGCCGGCGCCGGAGACGACCCGGTTTCGCAACGACAACGCCGGCAGCCTGCGAACCCAGTGGCTGGAGGCGTCCGCGGGCGTCGTCTCGGGGCTCGACCGGCTCCCGGAGAGCAGAGTGCTGCATCTGGCGCCCGTCGCGCGGGAAATCGTCCTCGACGATGTTGTCCGGCGCAGCGCGCGAGGGCTGGTCGGGCTCACCCCACAGGGCCTGATCCGTTCCTGGGACGCCAGCCGGCTCGTCCGTCATCACATGCTGCACATCGACGGCGCGACCGCGAAGAACATCGACGCGGTGGTGTTCGCCGACTATGAGGTCGCCTATCTGGCCAGCGTGGCCGAGGCGGTGCGTCGCGCCGGCGGGGTCGTTGTGATCACCAAGGGTCCTCGCGGGGCGGAGGTCCTGCTCGCGAACGGGAGACAGGAGTTCTCCGCCATCGCGGCCGACCGTCTCGTCGACGACACCGGCGCCGGGGACGTTTTCGCCGCGCCGCTGTTCATCGCGCTGGACACTGGGAGCACGGTCAGTGACGCTGTCCGGTTTGCCGCGGCGGCTGCCACGCTGAGCATCAGCGGAATCGGCCCGGGGGCGATCGCCACCCGGGACGCCGTCGTGAGGCTGGCCGGCCGGGACACCGCGATCGATCGCAGCGCCGTCGGGCTGTTCTGACGCGCCTGCGTGCTGTCCCGATCTCGTTCGTTCGGAGGTTTTTTCCTTCGCCTACGCCGTAGTCAACGCCGTTGACGCCCCCTGGCGTCAAAGTTGATCTTGAAAGTTGTCGGTTATCAGCGGTTGTCGGTCGTGGTTGTCGCTGGTGGTGTCCGAAACCGAAATTGTCCCGGCGTCGCCCCGGGTGTGGGCCGGGCCCGTGTCAGGCGCCCCGCATCGCGGGCTGCCGCGTGTTCGCCGGCCCTCGTCGAACTGTTCCGAGAGGGCCGGCGAAAACCTGAGATTCTATTCGACCCGTTCGATCCGCTGGCCGGCGTCTTCGGGGTATCTCGACACACGGTTGTGCGGGTTCCACGGATAGTGAATGCTGTCGGCGAGCCGGCGGGCGTCCATGATGTCACGCCGTTCCTCGGCCAGCCGCAGAAGAAGGAGTAGGAACACGCAGCCGACCGAGAGCAGCGAGATCAGGAAGAGGAAGAAGACGAGGATCGGGCTCACGTGAACACCCCCGGTTAGAAGAACGCGGCACCGTCGGCCATCTCACGCCGACCGGTGCCTTCCCTGCCGAACCGACCAGCCCTAGAGTCACATGAGCCAACACCTTGTGGCTAGCGGAGAGATGACGGGATAGTTTCGGGCAGCCGGAAAAAAATCGGAAGAGAGAGTGGCTGGGGTACAAAAAGGGGGGAGCCTTCCACGTGAGCGGGCCCGGCAGGCGCTGATCGACGATCTGACCGCTCTCCGGAAAGGCCGGGGCCTCTCCCTGCCCGCGCTGCAACAACGGGACGGCCTGTTGGCGGTCCTGCGGGAATGGAGCGCCGCCGCCGGCCGGGACGGTTCCGTGTCGAGCGCGTTCGCGGTGCTCGTCCAGCTGCTGTCGGACCTGGACCTGAGCATCCGGAGCAGGTCCCTGCGCAACGCCTACGCACTCGCCGAACCCTCGGCCGCGGGTACGTCCAGGTTCTTCGAGGACCCGGGGATTCTCACGGCCCGGCGCCGGCGGCTGGCCGACGTGGTGGGGTTGCATCCCGACACCATCGAGAACTACGAGAACGAGAAGATCTTGGAAATCGCTCTGACGTTGTTGGAGGGGCCGCCACCGAGCTCCGGCGGCGTGGTGGCGGTGGCGTTCGAGCACACGAGCAGCCCCATGCGGGTGTTCGTCAGCGGTACCGTGACCGATCTCGACGAATACTGGCGCCCGGCCCGGGAACGGATCGTCGCCCAGAGCAGTGAAGAGGCGGCCATCGAAATCTTGAAAAGCCGCGACCAGCGGAACCGGCAGCCGTTGTTGGACGAGGTGAGTGCCTGCGACGTCTATGTCGGGATCATCGGGCATCATTTCGGTGACGCCTCCGCAGATCCCGCGCGGTCCGCGACGATGGCCGAGTACGATCGCGCCCGTGTGCTGGGGAAACAGTTGCTGATCTATCTTGTCGATTCGGGCGAGGCCTGGCCGGAAGGTCCCGGACAGCCCGATCACCAGCAGTTTCAGGCGGAGTTCCGCCGGGAGCTCATGCTCCGTTTCTCGCCGTGGTCCTTTGACAGCGCCGCGGATCTGCAGCTGCGGGTGCGGCACGACCTGGCCCGTCTTGCGCAGGAGTTCAGCCAGCCGAACAGCCCGTACCGCGTCTTCCATCCGGATCTGCGGTCCGTCCGTGACGTGTTCGACACGCGGAATCAGTCGACCCGGGCCCAGGTGGCCGATTTCGTTGAGTTCCTGGCGGAGCAGTTCCGGCCGTTGTTCGCGATCAGCCCGGATTCCTACAACGACCATCCGATCCTGCGCGAGGCGAAACGGCGGCTCAGCGACCTGATTCCCGAGGTCGGCCTGTCGGTGACGGACGGCGTGGTTCGGCGGGCCGGCGTCCGTCATGTGATCATGCGTACCGAGACGGTTGTGCGGATGCTGCAGACACCGCGCCGGCTGGACGCGCGCGAATTCGAGAAGACCGGCCAGGAGATCGGCCGCAGCGCGGCCCGCGACCTTGTCGACCACGCCCTGCACTACGGACGCTGGGTGCCCTCCAGCCCAGCGGCCTTCGTCGCGCTGTGGAACTACTGGGACCGTACCGGCGGCTGGGGCACGTACGAGCTGCGGAACGTGACGGAGGAGTCCTGGCACCTGGCGATCCGGGAGAACTTCCTGCGGACCACCGACCTGGACGAGACACGCCAGCTCTACACGTTCTGGCAGGGCTACATCAAAGGATTCCTCAACCGTGCCCTGCCGGAGATATCAGCCATCATCCTGCGGATTCCGGAGGAGGAGCGTACCGGTAGCATCAGCATGCCACCGGCGACCCGGGTCCGTTCGGTGCGTTACGAGTCGACAAGTGAACGGGAGGACATCTTCGTCATCACCTTCGAGCGTGGCCCGTTGTTCAGCGCCTTACGGGGGCTCGTCGGGAGCAGTTACCACCGTGAACGCCACGAGTACGCCACGTCGCTGGTGTGGACCCGCGGCGCCTTTCAGGCGGCCTGGCAGAGCGACGAGGACCGCATGCGGAAGATGCTGGCCGAGTATTTTTCCGGCCCGCGGTATCATCGCTGCGTTCAGACCTTGCAGTCCTTTGACTACCCGCCTGACGATCCCGAGCTCGCCGATGACTGCTTCGTACTGACGAACCGCCTCATACAAGAAATCGTGGATGCCGGCGAGGGGGAAGAGTGAACACCGTCATCAGGGAGCTCGAGGAAGTCGACGAGGCCTTTCTCGCGGCCAACAGGCTGGTGGTTCTCTACAGTGGTGGGCTGGACGGCACGTACCTGCTGTACCATATCCACCGGGTCCGCCCGAGCGCCGAGGTGATTGTTCTCAGTTGCGACCTCGGCGGGGGAGTGGATACCAACCGGGCCCGGATGATCTGTGCGAACCTCCCTTTCGAGCACATCGTGCTGGACCGGACCGCGGCCTTCGTACGGGACTACGCGTTCCCTTCGATCTCGGCCCAGGCATGCTATGGGGGGACGCATCCGATATCGGCTTCGCTGTCCCGGCCGCTGCTCGCCCGGACGGCCTTCGACGAGGCCACCCGGCGCGACTGCTCGGTCATTCTGCACACCGCGGACGCCACCCAGAACAGTCTGCGGCGTTTCAACCGGACCCTCGCCGACCTCGGGTTCAGGGGACACTATGGGTCACCTTTTTCCGCCCGTCCGCCGCATCGGAGAGAAAAGCGCTGGACGCTGGCGGAGGCCGGCATCATCGACGACGGCGCGTCAATCTTCAGTACCGATGTCAACATCTGGTGCCGTGAATTCGAGGCCGCCGGGCTCGACGACCCCGAGAAGATAGAGATTCCGGAGTCGCTCTTCCACTGGACCCGGTACCGCGGCACCGACCCGGTGGAGGTCGAAGTGTCCTTCGAGGCTGGGACACCGGTGGCCCTCGACGGCGTCGAAACAGACGGTGTCTCCCTGCTCTCCCGGCTGAACGACGTCGTCGGGCAGTTCGGCCTCGGCCGTTTCATTGGCCTGGAGGAGATCGCGAACGGCCAGAAGGTCCAGGAGGTGCGGGAGATGCCCGCCGCCATGCTGCTGATGGACGCCTACCGGCGCCTGGAGCAGGCGACCCATCCCGCCTCGTGCATCCGGGAGAAGATGCACATCGAGCAGTTGTGGGTACAGGAGGCGGTCGAGGGACGCTGGCTCAGCCCACTGCGGGAGGCGTCCCAGAGTTTCATCTCCACGATCGCCGCGTCGGTGTCCGGGAGCGTGCGCTACCTGCTGTCAGAAAACCGTATCCTGCTCCGCGGCCTCACCGCCGACGCCCCCCGCTACGTCCGCGACCGCTCCCAGATCCGCCTCCCCGCCGCACAGGACCACACGGCCCCGTGACTCCCTCCACGTCACGGACGCGGACGACGGCGACCGGGGGCCGGTGGAACGGTCCGTCGTCAGTCGTCCGCGGTGGGGGAGAGCGGCTGCCTGCCGGGGTCGAGACAGTCGTTGCTGATTCTCGGCTCCCGGCCGCTGATGACGTATCTGCACGGCTGTCCGTTGTCGTTCTCCGGATCCTGGCCCGCTCTGGTCGGTCCGGACGGGAGCTCCGGGCGGGAGAGGTCGACGTATATGACCGTCATCTGCTTGCTCACCGCGACCTGAGAAGTACGGAAATCGACACATCCGGTCGCGCCCGGCCACGCCTGCCGGCTGGTGGGGTCCTCACACCTTTCCTGGTCGTCCTGCCGAGGATTCCTGTCGTCCAGGTAGGGTTCCTCCCGCAGGGTCTTCCAGGCCTGTGCTCTGCTGATCCCCACGCCTGATTTTCTGATGGCGTCGACGAACAGCTTGGCCGTGTCGTAGGCCAGACCGGTACGCTCGTCCACCCAGGGGGGATCCGAGGGGTCCACCGTGTCCGGTGCGTACTTCTTCTTGATCCCGGTCACCGTGTACATGTCCTTCAGGCGGCCGCAGAAGTCCCGCAGCGATCTGCTCGCAAACGGCGGGGGATTCTGTTCCAGCTCTCCGTTCAGGCATTTTCTGCCGGCGAGCAGCACGGGTGCTCCCTTGGAGACGAACCTGAACTCTCCGCCGGTGCCGCGGCCCACGTCCTGGCTGACCACTCTTGAGACCGAGTCGTCGGCCAGCAGCAGCTCCCCGCAGCGTTCCATGCCCCGTAGGAACTCGCGAAAATCGTTGTACCGGCCGGCGAAGAAAACGAGATCCGCTGGCTGCTGCTCCCCGCACCGGTCGCGAAACCAGTCCGCTGTTCCCTGCGCAGGTGCCCATCCGCGTGGCTCATAGTGCAATGCCGCTCAATTAGGCTGGAGGGGCGTCCGTCCATCCCGACACGCCAACGCCCGATCCCGCATCGATCAACTTCTGAACACGGCATCCAGTCACGTTCCTCAACGTCGATCAGTAGGCGGCGGAGTGCTCATGCCGCGATTTCGGCCGGTCGGCAGATAGAATCCAGATGTGGTGCGCCTTCGCCAGGTAGTTGAATTGCCAGCCGTTGACAACGACCGGCTGACCGACCGCATCTCGATCGGTGTGCTCGCCAGAATCGTTCCCCGGGACCTCGTCGAAGAGGTACTGGTGGAAACGAAGCGGCAGGAACGGCGTACCAGGCTGCTGCCAGCCCGGGTCATGGTGTACTTCACCATGACGATGTGCCTGTTCTTCGACGATGACTACGAAGAAGTCATGCGTAAACTCGCCGGTGCGTTGAGATGGCTGGGGAACTGGCAGGGTGACTGGGAAAGTCCCGACCACCGGGGCGATCTCGCAGGCACGGATCAGGCTCGGTGCCAATGGCGCTTAGTTAAGCGGCCCGAGCGAGCATGATCTTCGGTGATTGATCATGCTTGGTGCCGGTGTCTGTTGGGCTTTTGACTCGGTAGGCGTTGTGTCGGCCTCGTCTGATGGTGCGTGGGTACGTGCGGTGGAGGCGCACGGGGTTAAGCCGTTCGGTGATCTCTGTGAAGGTTTCCCGGAGCGCGTGCGTGTGGTCCTCAGGGGGAAAAATCCGCCTGGTCGGTGACCTGGCGGCGGACGACGCGTAGTGATCGCATGAAGGATAGCCTGTCCGGGTCGACGTCGGCTTCGTCGGCGGCCTCGCACATGAGACATCGGATTGCGTAGTGGCTGAGGAGCAGCGCCCAGATCTCTTGTTCCACCAGGTCCGGGAGTTTCGAGCGTAGGACGCGGGCTTCGCCCCGCTGGTGTGTCTTAATCTCATCGAAGATGTTTTCGATTTCCCAGCGCTCGTGATAGGCCGTGGCGAGTTCCACCGCTGGTATGTCGGTCTGGTTGAGGATATTGGTGATGAGGCAGATCAGTTCTCCGGTTCCGGATCCTGTGCGGTCAGGCACCGTGTATTCGATGACGCGGACGGGTGTCGCGGAGTCCTCGGGAAAGTCGCGGCCGGCGCGGGCGTCGGCGATGATCTGGTTCCGCTGTTTCCCTCTGATTTTCGGGTTGACGATGATAGAGAGGTAGGAGCTGTCGGGAA
This sequence comes from Candidatus Protofrankia datiscae, assembly GCF_000177615.2. Taxonomy (GTDB): domain Bacteria; phylum Actinomycetota; class Actinomycetes; order Frankiales; family Frankiaceae; genus Protofrankia; species Protofrankia coriariae. The sequence goes on from NC_015656.1 coordinate 2,576,904, forward strand.
GGGACCGGATGACCGGTAGCGTGAGATCGGATTTGACTCGCCAGAGCAGGTCCGCGCCGGTGTCGAGCGCCTGCTGCCAGAGGTCGAAGCTGTAGAAGTAACGGTCGGCGGTGAGGAGCATCCCGGGTTCGCAGGCGTCGAGCAGGGTGGCGGCGAGAGCACGTTCGTCGCTGGCACGGGGACCGACCGCGGCGGAGACGATCGCGTGCGTGCCGCATTCGGCGAGCGCGACGACGTGGACCTGGGGCAGAGCGCTGGCCTTGTGTCCGTTGGTGGACCGCCCGAACCTGGCCACGTTCTCGGGGGTGTCTGCGGCGTCGAGGAAGAACCCGTCGATCGCCATCAGCCGCCGGGAACGCAGCCAAGTGCCCTTGGTACCCAGCCCCGCGACCGGCACAGCGACACGTTCGAACAGGACCTTCAGGGGGCGGCACCGAGCCTGATCCGTGCCTGCGAGATCGCCCCGGTGGTCGGGACTTTCCAGTCACCCTGCCAGTTCCCCAGCCATCTCAACGCACCGGCGAGTTTACGCATGACTTCTTCGTAGTCATCGTCGAAGAACAGGCACATCGTCATGGTGAAGTACACCATGACCCGGGCTGGCAGCAGCCTGGTACGCCGTTCCTGCCGCTTCGTTTCCACCAGTACCTCTTCGACGAGGTCCCGGGGAACGATTCTGGCGAGCACACCGATCGAGATGCGGTCGGTCAGCCGGTCGTTGTCAACGGCTGGCAATTCAACTACCTGGCGAAGGCGCACCACATCTGGATTCTATCTGCCGACCGGCCGAAATCGCGGCATGAGCACTCCGCCGCCTACTGATCGACGTTGAGGAACGTGACTGGATGCCGTGTTCAGAAGTTGATCGATGCGGGATCGGGCGTTGGCGTGTCGGGATGGACGGACGCCCCTCCAGCCTAATTGAGCGGCATTGCACTATAGCCGATGCACTGGCCGTCGACCCAGGACACCGAGACACCCGCTCGCGACCAGCAGCCGTCAGGATCGAAAAAATGGGTTCCATGCCGAAGAATCCCTGTCGCCACGGACGCCAGGAACACGGGCACGAGCACGACCGCGAGCGAACGCAGTACCCATCGGCGCGCCCATACCGGGGGCGACGGGGCGAACAGAGGCTGTCCCCATCCTCGAGCGTCCGATTTGGCGGTCACGCCGGGCGGGGGCGCCACGAAGGTGGGTATCCGTAGCCACAGCCGCCAGCCCGCACCGGTGGGGCGTTGAGGCGCGTTCCAAGCGTCACACGCGTCTGCCGCGTTGGCAGCGGTCAGGGGATGGCGAGGGAGCGGCTGCGGGATGGCGTTGACCTGGTAGCCGGCGACCAGCAGCAGGGGGTCGTCCTTCCTGCCGCTGCTGCGGATGACCGGGATCAGATTCAGGAACCGCGTCACGCGCCCGCGCGGCGGCGTACTGTGATCACGGACGGCGGTGAGCAGGTTCAGGAACTGTTCGCCCCGCGGGTCACCGGCGATGTTGTCGATGAGGGCCAGGACCCGGGCGGTGCGCCGCCACGCCCATGGCCGCCAGAGTCGGCGCCGGTAGGCCAGCCGCAGGTCGTGGAGAAAGGCACCGATCAGCAGCCGTTCGCGTTGAGTCTGCCGTGCAGGGGCGCGGAACGCGTTCGCGGTGAGGCTGACGGCGAACGGGACGAATTTCTGCCTGCCTACCGCTGGAAACAGCTGCTGCTTCATGAACCAGCGGGTGCGCACCAGACCCGGGACGGGGACACGGCCGGACAGCCAGAGCACAAAGCGCAGTGGCGGTCCGAAAACAATCAGTACGGCCAGCAGGGGCCGAAACCAGCCTGGCGTGCTTTCCAAAAGCAGATGGGTATTGTTGCCGGTGCCCCTGAGCTCATCTCGCAGGCGTCGGGTGAGCTCTTTCTCCTGGGCTTTTCCAGCAGGGGCGCTCAGTGTCTGTCGGGTCAACCAATCCGTGAACGCGTACGTACGGAAATGGTATCCGAAGCCGGACGGTGCCGTGCGTAGCTGCTCGAAGAGCGCGTGCAGTACCGGCAGTACCGGTGGGTCGTCACCCCCGGGAAGGGGCGGGGAGTCCGGATGCCGGCTGTCATCGGGCGCCAGGTCGAGATAGGCGTGCGGCAGCAGCGAGGGTGGCGATGACTCCTGTATCCGGTTGTGTATCTCGGCGAGCCAGGAGCCGCTGTCCGGGTCGGCGACCAGGCATATCAGCGGTGCCGACCGGCGTCGTCTGAGATCGATGGCGAGGGAGTGGAACAGGGTGAGAACGGCGCCCACACCGTCGAAAAATGGAATCATGGCAGCAGGCTCCGGCCAGGGTCATTGTTCGTCATGGCTGCTCCCCGTCAAACAGTGTGCCCGGCTGCCCTGGGCGGCCGAATTCCCTGGTTGGCCGACGCCGGGTGTCCCGTCGCGACGCCGCTGTCCGGTGCCGTCCCTCCGCCGCCGGAGTACCGCTCGCGGAGTCTCCCCCGTATCGTCCCCATAAGTCAGCACTATGCCACGCAGCGCGCTGGTGCCGGTCCAGGCCCGTCCCAGTGGATCGGTTTGTCGATTCAGTGGAGGTCGATGGCACGGAAAAACGGAAAAGCGGTCGCGCGGGCTTTGGCCGGTCGGCTGTCGTCCGGTGGCCGGACGGGTGCTTCCGGTGTGTTCTGCCGCGTGCCACGGTTTCAAGCGGCCGATAGTTGTTCGATCAGTGTTCTGATTTTGTTTTTTTGGCTCGGCTGTCCCCTCTCTCGAGCTGATGGCTCTTCGTGGCTGAGCGGGTGACTCCTCCGGAGGGCGCAGGTCGCGGAGGGCAGGCGCCACGGCAACTGTGTGTGTGCGGCTGTATGTGTGCGGGCACACGGTGGACGATGGGGGGCATGGACGTTCCCGAACCACGCCGATTGGAGTACACGGAGGCGTTGCGGCGTCTGCGGCTCATGCTGGGTGACCTCGCCGAGCAGACCAGCAAGATCCTCCTCGACGCGACCAGCGCGGTGACCGGGCAGGCCGACACCGCTGGCGTGCACGCCGCTGTGGCCTGCCTGCGGGACTGCTGCCAGGACCTCGACGAGGACCTGGTGCTGCTGCTGGCCCGGCAGAATCCGGTCGCGGGGGATCTGCACCTGGTCGTGGCCGGGCTGCGCACCGCCGCGGCGGTGCAGCGGATGGCCGAGCTCGCCGACCACGTCGCCGCCACCGCCGATCTGCGGGCACCCACCGTGGTGGTCCCGGTCGGGCTGCGCCCCACCCTCAGCCAGCTCGGCCGGCTGTGCGCCGAGCAGGCGAGCAGTCTGGCCACCGCGATCTGCGCCGACGACCCGGCAGCCGCCGCCTGGCGGGTCACTGTGGGCGACGATCCCATCGACCGCATTCACCGGCAGCTGATGGCCGCCCTCACCGACCCCGGCTGGCCCCACGGCATCCAACAGGCGGTGGACCTCGCTCTGCTGTCCCGTTACTACGAGCGGTACGCCGACCAGGCCGTCACCGCCGCCCGTCAACTTGTCCGCCTGCGCTGGGTCCCGTCGGTGTCGGACAGCCTGGACGATCATGACCGGCCGGACGGTCTGGACATCGCCGATGATCCGGCCGGCCGGACGCCCGCGCACCTCCTGCCAGGAGGCCGACCGGAGAGGTGACCGACAAGGGAAGGTCCTGATGGTGGCGGGTATCGCTGCCTCGGTGAGGATTCCGCCTGGCAGGGGCTTCGGTCAGATGGCCAGGGCGGACAGGATAAGGGTGAGGCCGTCGTGGAACTGCTCCCGCATGTCCGCGGCGAGATGGTCGGCTACCGCGGCGAGATGCGGATAGCGGGACGCGGACGAACCGATCGCGGTGATCGGTGTCACGGTGGCGTCCGGTCCTTTCCTGGCGATGGTCGCCGCGGTGTGCCGGGCTTCGGTCAGGGCGTGCCCGAGCGTGTAGAAGAGCAGGGTCGTGTAGGCGTCGGAGGCCTGCCGGTCGGGCAGGCCCGCCTGCCGTAGCAGGCCGATCGCGTGGTTGGTCCGTTCCCAGCTGGCCTCCCCGCCGGGTGGGCGGCGCAGCACGATGGGCGCGAGCGTCGGATGCCGCAGCAGCGACCCGCGCAGTTGCGCGAAGGTCTCCCTGAGGTCGGCCCGGGGATCGCCGGTGTGGGGGAGGGGCTCGTCGCCGCGCACGACCCGGTCGGCGAGGGCCTCGAGCAGCTCGTTCTTGGTCCGGAAGTGCCGGTAGACGGCGGTCGGGTCGATGTTCAGGCGTGCGCCCAGGGCCCGCATGCTGAAGCCGCCGACCCCGCCGATGTCGACGATCTCCATCGCGGTGTCGAGGAGGAGCTGCCGGGACAGCGTGCCGCGAGGGGTGCGGGTGTGGCGGGGCTGCGCGGTCTCCATACGGTCTCCCTGCGGTCTCCATCGTCGCGGTGCCTTCCGCCGGGATCGGCCAGGGCCGGTCGGGATCGGTCACGTCGGCGTCCCATCGAGATCCTTTCGGAAGACTACACCGTAGTCAACGTTGTTGACGACATGTCTTGACAATTTGATCTTCATCAACCGGTCTGCCGTTGACCAAACGGTGATATTCGCAAGATCGGATGATTGTTTTGGCGCCCAATAGTTCACTCATGGGAAACTTGTTCGATCACTATCGCGTACACGACATCACTGTCAGGCACAAGGAGCAATGACTCTTGGACAAGCCGGTGCCGCAGCCAGACGCTGAAGACGCACGGGAGAGGGACGTCCGCGCGGACGACTCCAGGCTCCCGCACGGGGGGCCAGCCGTTCCTGCCGAAGATCCTGTGATCCCGCCGTTCAGCGACGACTTCGAGTCGGGGGTGCACGAACTCGACCAGGAGCTCGGCGTACTCCTGGTCGAGGTGAACATGCGCCCACCGGCGGAGTCCAGCGAGATCGCCCGGGCCATCGAGTCCAGGGCCGCGGCGCTGCGCGCCGGTCGCAACCCGAGCCGGACGCAGGCAATGGTGTTCGACGGGCTTGCCGCGAGGATCGCCATCACCCGCTCGGACCTGGCCGCCATGGCCGGCGACCTGCACACGGCGCAACGCATCGCCGACAGCGCCTACCGGATGGCGGTAGCGTCCCGCGACCGGGTCATGATCGGTTCGGCTCGGCGGAAGCAGGCGGCGATCGCGATGGAAGCGGGCCGGCCTGCTGAGGCCCTGCAGCTGCTCGCGGACGGGTTACGGCGCTGCCCCGAGGGCCCTGTCGCCGCCGCGCTGCTGGCCCGGCAGGTACAGGCCCACGCGCTGGCCGGAGCGCACCCGGACGTCATAGAACAGCAGACCGACAGCGCCCTGGCGGCGGCCAGCGCGCTGCCCGTCGCCGAACAGGGCATGCCCGGGCTGTTCTTCACCAGCTACCATCCGGCGGACGCCAAGGAGCGGGCGTTGACCGCGAACGCGCTCGTCGGCCGGGTCCGCCGCGCTGAAAATCTCTACCGGTGGTGTGTGCCCGTCTTCGACGCGATCGACATGCCCGGCTGGTCGTCGGGTGCCCGCTTCACGCTGGCCACCTCGCTCGTCCTCAGCGGTGGGCGGCTCGACCTGGAACGATCGGCCGAACTCGTCGAGGAGGCCGTCACCATCTCGCTGCACCGCCGTACCGGGGCGTTGTCGGTGAAGGCCGACCGCTGGATCGGCGCGGTCCGCCCACACGCGGCCGGAACCCGGACGATCGAGACGATCAGCCGGGTGCGGGCATGGCAACGAGGCGAACTCAACGCCTGACCGCCGAGCCCGCGACCGCACCGAACGGATCGGGGAAGGATCCGTTCAGTGCGGGATGGCGTTCAGGAGGTCCTGGGCGCCCTGGCGGAGCAGCGCCACCGCGACCGACGCCCCCAGCGTGGTCGGGTCCGTGCCGGGGCCCCACTCGTGGGCGTCCAGGACGGTCTTGCCGTCGGGGCTGAACACCTTCGCCCGCAGGGACAGCCGCCCGTCGGGCTCGGTGTGGGCGTGCCCGGCGATCGGCGAGTTGCAGTGGCCCTGCAGGACGTGCAGGAGCATGCGCTCGGCGGTGACCTGCCGCCGGGCGTCGATGTCGTCCATGCCGGCGACGAGCTGGGCGGTGTCGGTGTCGTCCTCGCGGCACTGCAGGCCGAGCACGCCGGCGCCGATCGGCGGGCACATCGTCTCCGCCGAGAGGATCTCGGTGATCCGGCCCGCCTGGCCGATGCGCTCCAGGCCGGAGACGGCCAGCAGCAGCGCGTCGGCCGCGCCGTCGTCCAGCCTGGCCAGCCGGGTGTTGGCGTTGCCGCGGATCGGCACGGTCTCCAGATGCGGGTGGGACTGGGCGAGCTGGGCGATCCGGCGCACGGCGGAGGTACCGACCCGGGTGCCGGCGGGCAGCTGGTCGAGCGTGCGGCCGCCGGGGTGGATCAGGGCGTCGCGGATGTCGTCCCGGGGCAGGTAGGCGGCGAAGACGGTGCCGGCCGGGACCGGGCGGTCGCCGGGGACGTCCTTCATACAGTGCACGGCGAGATCGGCACGGCCGGCGAGCAGTGCCTCGTCGACCTCCTTGGTGAAGGCACCCTTGCCACCGAGCGTGGACAGCGGACCGGTCCACCTGTCCCCACTGGTGGTGATGGGCACGATCTCGGCGGTGAGATCGGGGTTGAGGGCTGTCAGCTCCGCGCGGACCCGCTCGGCCTGGGCAAGAGCCATCGGGGAGGAACGGGTACCAATGCGGATCAGCCGGGATGCGGACATGGCCACCAGGCTAGTTCTCCGGGCCGCCACAGGCGCCCCGAGCCCACCTGAGTGTCGCACCCACCGGCCCGCGGCCCGTCCACGGGCCACGCCCGGAGGATGCTCTGCTCCCGGTCGGATACTCTGCCGCAACGGCACGGCGGAGGGCCCGCGTCTGTGTCCGAGGCGACAGTGGCCGGGCCGGCCGTGGTTACGGCCGCTCCGGGCTTTCCGTCACCGTCCGTCATTGCCTGACCGTCTGGCGGGCGGCTGTTATGGCCAGGGTGAGGGTCGCGGCGTCGTAGGCGCCGTGGTGGCGCCGGCCGTTGATGAAGAACGTCGGCGTTCCCGAGACGTCGCTGACGTCGGCGGAGGCGATGTCGCGCTCGACCCGGTCGGCACCGGCCCTGGCGCGCAGGTCGGCCCGGAACCGCTCGAGGTCGAGCCCCAGCTCGCCCGCGTACCGCAGCAGATCCCTGACCGTGAGGGCCGACTGGCGATCGAAGAGCAGGTCGTGCATCTCCCAGAACGCGCCCTGCTCGGCCGCGGCCTCGACCGCGATGGCCGCGTACTCGGCATGGGGGTGCACCTTCGTCAGCGGCAGGTGCCGCCAGACATAGCGCAGATCGCCGAAATCCGCGAGCAGTTCGCGGACGACGGCCTCGGCCCGGCCACAGTAGGGACACTCGAAGTCGCCGTATTCGACGAGGGTCACCGGGGCGTCGAGCGGCCCCCGGATCCGGTCGCGCTCCGGGTCGACGGGCTCGGCGAGGTCGATAATGATCTCGGATACGCCGCGTTCGGCGCGGGCCCGCATCCGCGCCGGCAACATGCCCGCCACCTGGAAGACGATCCAGGAGAGCACGGACGCGGCGAGCGCCGCCGCCAGAATACCGATCTTCGCCTCCGCAAGGCGCTCGCCGGTGAACGCCACCGTCGCGATCAGCAGCGGCACGGTGAAGCCGATCCCGGCGAGCGCCCCGGCACCGGTGATCGCGTCCCAGCCGACGGGCAGGCGTACCCGGCCGTGGGTGACCGCCCTGACCAGCCACACCGAGCCGACGATGCCCACCGGTTTGCCGAGCAGGTAGCCGGCGATGATGCCGAGCGTCACGGGTGAGCGCAGCGCGCGGCCGAGGACGTCGCCGCTGATCTCGACCCCGGCGTTCGCCAGTGCGAACAGCGGGACGACGAGGTAACTCGTCCACGGGTGGATGATCTGCTGGAGGCGGTCGTTCGGCGAGATCGCGTACCAGACGCCGACCCGGGCCCTGCGGGCGAGTTCCGGTGTCGGCTGCTCGCGGAACGACCGGAACAGGTCGGTGGCGCGCTCCAGGTCGCCGCGCTCCGCCGGGTGGGCGTAGGTCAGCAGGCCCATCGCGAGCCCGACGACGATCGGGTCGATCCCGGAGCGCAACAGCGCGACCCAGGACGCGAACCCCAGCGCGGCGTATCCCAGACCGGAGCGCATGCCCGCCACCCGCGCCGCGAGTATCACCGCGAAGATGCCGAGCCCGGTGGCGAGCGCGCTCCAGACGACGTCCTCGCTGTAGAAGACGGCGATGACGACGAGTGCGACGAAGTCGTCGACGACGGTGAGTGTCAGGAGGAACGTCCGCAGCCGCTCGGGGAAGCGTGGCCCGACGACGGCGAGTACACCCAGCGCGAAGGCGGTGTCGGTGGACATCGTGATCCCCCAGCCACGCGCGGACGGTTCCCCCGCGTTGACCGCCAGGTAGATCAGGACGGGTACGGCCATCCCCGCCAGACAGGCCACGACGGGCAGGGCGAGGCGGCGGCGTTCTCGCAGCTCGCCTATGTCGAACTCGCGCCGGGTCTCCAGCCCGACGACGAAGAAGAAAAGCGCCATCAGCCCGTTGGTGACCCATTCCCGCAGGTTCTGCGCGACGCCCCGGTGGCCGATCTCGATCGACAGTTCGGTTCCCCAGACCGTCTCGTACGACGCGGCGGCGACGTTCACCCAGATCAGGGCGGCGAGCGTCGCCGCCAGCAGAACCGCGGCACCGCCGGTCTCGGTGCGCAGGAACTCCCGCAGCGGCGACCGGCCGCCCGGCCACGGGGTCCTGCCCGCGAGCGCCTGGCCTGCCCTCCGGTCCGGTTCCGCCACACCACCGATTCTCGTTCGCCGAAGGCGGGGTGGCCGGTCACCAGCCGCGGGCACGCCATTCGGCGAGGTGGGGGCGTTCCGCGCCGAGGGTGGTGTCGTGGCCGTGGCCCGGGTAGATCCAGGTGGCGTCGGGCAGCGGGCCGAAGACCTTGCTCTCCAGATCGTCCATGAGGGATCTGAACGCGACGGGATCCCCGAACGTGGCGCCCGGACCACCGGGAAAAAGGCAGTCACCGGCGAAAAGATGCGGTGCCGCGGAACCGGCGCCGTAGAGCAGCGCGATGGAGCCGGCGGTGTGTCCGACCAGGTGGATGACCCGCAGGGTGACCTCGCCGACGGTCACCTCGTCGCCGTCGCGCACCAGGGTCGTGGTCGCCACCGGGATGGCGCCGGCGTCGTCGGGATGCGCCACCGTGCGCGCGCCGGTGGCCGCGACCACCGCGGACAGCGCCTGCACGTGGTCGCCGTGGCGATGGCTGGTCACCACGGTCGCAAGGCCGCCGTCATCGACGAGGGCCAGCAGCGTGTCGGGCTCGTTCGCGGCGTCGATCAGGAGTTGTTCGCCCGTCGTGGCACATCGCAGCAGGTAGGCGTTGTTGTCCATCGGGCCGACCGCGACCTTGGAAATGGTCAGTTCGGGCAGCGTCCGGACGTCCGCCGGCCCACCGACACGTACCGCGCCGGTGTAGCCGTCGCCGTTGATCTCGTGTCCCATCATCCCTCGTCGGCTGTCGGTTGTGCGGGTTCAGCATCCTCCGCTCCGGCATCCTCCGCTCCGGCATCCTCCGCTCCGGAACTGTCGGAGCCGGTCCGTAGCATGGCAGGCGCGGCGGATGCCACGTCCGGCCGTGGCACGGCCGGTCCCTGGTCCCAGGCCCCACGCTTGGCCTGGCCCCGAGCCTGGTCCCGTCCCCAGAGCAGAGCGCGAAGGATTCCCACGATGGCAGACCGTCTCGTCGTGCGCGGCGCGCGAGAGCACAACCTGCGTGACGTCGACCTCGACCTGCCGCGGGACTCACTGATCGTCTTCACCGGTCTGTCGGGTTCGGGCAAGTCCAGCCTCGCGTTCGACACGATCTTCGCCGAGGGGCAGCGACGGTACGTCGAGTCGCTGTCGGCCTACGCCCGCCAGTTCCTCGGCCAGATGGACAAGCCTGACGTCGACTTCATCGAGGGCCTGTCACCGGCGGTCTCCATCGACCAGAAGTCGACCTCGCGCAACCCCCGTTCCACCGTGGGGACGATCACTGAGGTGTACGACTATCTGCGGCTGCTGTTCGCGCGGGCGGGCCGGCCGCACTGCCCGACATGCGGCCGGCCGATCTCCCGGCAGACCCCGCAGCAGATCGTCGACCGCCTGCTCGAGCTGCCCGCGGGTACCCGGTTCCAGGTGCTGGCCCCGGTCGTGCGGGGACGCAAGGGCGAGTACGTCGACCTGTTCGCGGAGCTGCAGGCCAAGGGCTTCGCCCGGGTGCGCGTCGACGGCGGCGTCCACGCGCTCACCGACGTGCCGAAGCTGGAGAAGCAGCGCAAGCACACCATCGAGGTGGTGGTCGACCGGCTGGCGGTGAAGGCGTCCGCCAAACAGCGCCTGACGGACTCCGTCGAGACCGCGCTCGGCCTCGGCGGCGGTCTGGCACTGGTCGACTTCGTCGACCGGGACCCCGCCGACCCCGACCGCGAGCGGATGTACTCCGAGCACCTGGCCTGCCTGTACGACGACCTGTCGTTCGAGGAGCTCGAGCCGCGGTCGTTCTCCTTCAACTCCCCGTACGGCGCCTGCGCGCACTGCTCGGGCCTGGGCACCCGCAAGGAGGTCGACCCCGACCTGGTCGTCCCCGACCCGTCGCTGTCGCTGGCGGCCGGCGCGGTCGCCCCCTGGTCGGCCGGCCACAACAAGGAGTACTTCACCCGGCTCCTCGAGGCCCTCGCCGCCGACCTCGGCTTCCGGATGGACATCCCCTGGGAGGGGCTGCCGGAACGGGCCCGCAAGGCGGTGCTGTACGGGCGGGGCGAGACCGAGGTCCAGGTCTCCTACACCAACCGCTACGGCCGCTCCCGCCAGTACTACACGGCCTTCGAGGGCGTCGTCTCCTTCCTTCAGCGCCGCCACCGCGAGGCCGAGTCGGACAGCAGCCGGGAGCGCTACGAGGGCTACATGCGCGACGTCGCCTGCTCGGCCTGCCGCGGCGCCCGGCTCAAACCCGAGTCGCTGGCGGTGACGCTGAGTGGCCGGTCGATCGCCGAGATCGCCGGCATGGCCATCGGGGAGTGCGCCGGGTTCCTGCGCACCCTCGAGCTCACCGCGCGAGAGCGCACGATCGCCGGCCGGGTGCTCAAGGAGATCGACGCGCGGCTGGCGTTCCTGCTCGACGTCGGCCTCGACTACCTCTCGCTGGACCGGGCCGCCGGCACCCTGGCCGGCGGTGAGGCGCAGCGGATCCGGCTCGCCACCCAGATCGGCTCCGGGCTGGTCGGCGTCCTCTACGTGCTCGACGAGCCCTCGATCGGGCTGCACCAGCGGGACAACCGCCGTCTCATCCAGACCCTGGTACGGCTGCGGGACCTCGGTAACACCCTGATCGTCGTCGAGCACGACGAGGACACGATCCGGGCCGCCGACTGGGTCGTCGACATCGGCCCCGGAGCCGGGGAGCACGGCGGGAAGGTCGTCGTCTCCGGCTCGGTGGACGCGCTGCTGTCCGCGGAGGCCTCGCTGACCGGGGCGTACCTGTCCGGCCGCCGTGAGATCCCGGTGCCCGACATCCGGCGGCAGCCGACCAGGGGCCGCGCGCTGACCGTCCACGCCGCCCGGGAGCACAACCTGCGCGAGGTGACGGTGTCATTCCCGCTCGGCTGCTTCGTCGCGGTCACCGGCGTCTCCGGTTCGGGCAAGTCGACCCTGGTCAACGACATCCTCGCCACGGTGCTCGCGAACAGGCTCAACGGCGCCCGGGAGGTGCCGGGCCGGCACCGCACCGTCACCGGTGTCGAGCATCTCGACAAGGCCGTCCGGGTCGACCAGTCACCGATCGGGCGCACCCCGCGCTCGAACCCGGCCACCTACACCGGCGTCTTCGACCACATCCGGCGGCTGTTCGCCGAGACCACCGAGGCCAAGGTCCGCGGCTATCTGCCCGGGCGCTTCTCGTTCAACGTCAAGGGCGGCCGGTGCGAGGCCTGCGCCGGCGACGGCACGATCAAGATCGAAATGAACTTCCTGCCGGACGTGTACGTGCCGTGCGAGGTCTGCCAGGGCGCCCGGTACAACCGGGAGACGTTGGAGGTCCATTACAAGAACCGCAGCATCGCCGAGGTCCTCGACATGCCGATCGAGGAGGCCGCGGAGTTCTTCGCCGCCGTTCCCGCGATCGCCCGGCACCTGCGCACCCTCGACGACGTGGGGCTGGGCTACGTCCGCCTCGGGCAACCGGCGCCGACGCTGTCCGGTGGCGAGGCGCAGCGGGTCAAGCTCGCCGCCGAGCTCCAGCGGCGCTCCACCGGACGCACCGTCTACGTCCTGGACGAGCCCACCACCGGGCTGCACTTCGAGGACATCCGCAAGCTGCTCGGGGTCCTCGGCCGGCTGGTCGACGCCGGCAACACGGTGATCGTCATCGAGCACAACCTGGACGTCATCAAGACCGCCGACTGGATCATCGACATGGGGCCGGAGGGCGGCACCGGCGGCGGCCGGGTGGTCGCCGAGGGGCCGCCCGAGACGGTCGCGGCGATCGAGGAGAGCCACACCGGCCTCTTCCTGCGGGAGATCTTCGGGCAGCGCCTGGACACGGCCCAGGGCAACGCCATGGCGCTGCCTCCGGCCACGGCATCCTCGGCGAAAACCCCGGCCGCGCGGGGGGCCGTCTCAGGTCAGCGGTCGCCACGCACCCCACTGCGCCCCGCCGCGGATGCCGTGGCGGGATAGCCCCCGCGGCGGGTTCGCCGTCAGCCGCCCGCGAGGTCACGGGCGGCTGACGGGGAGGGCTCCGTCGGGGGACGGGGGATCAGTTCTCCAGCAGGTTCGCGAGGACGGCGTCCAACTCCTCGGCGGCGCGTTCCTGCCCGCGGGGAACGACCCGTTCGGTCGCGTCGAGGAACGCCCGGGCAGCGTCCATGCTCAGTCGGACGGCGGAGTGCAGCTCACCAGCGGTCAGATCGAGACGAATACAGCCACGCTCGGGTTCGGGGGTGATCCGCACGTCGCCGGTGCCGGTGGGCACGTCCAGCCCGGCCCGCAGCGCGTCACGCAGTACCACCCACGTCCCGCGGGGCAGCGCGGGGTGATCAGGTCGGGAGATGAGCTCCAACGTCACCGCGAGCGGGTCGGCCCGTCGCCAGTTCACCTGCAGCACGGTCAGCCGCCCGCGGGAAGGTGCGTCATCGACGACCAATTCGGTGGTCACGTCCTCCACCTGCATCCGTCGTGCCTCCTTCGTCGTCTTGCGACGCTGTGCACCGCGGTATCGAGGGTGACAGCCAGTCAGGCAAGACGCCACCCGGAAAGCGTGGCGGGACCTGTTCGGGACCAGCCGGGACAAGGCCGGCACCGACACTGCGGGACCCTGGCCGGGGAGGTCGTCATCTCGATGTCGTGGGGAAGGCGTCTGTCGACTCCGCCGGCCGTACAGGGCCGGCCGGCTCCGTCGATCATATCGGCCCTGTTCCGCCGGCCGCGCTTCGCCCTGCTGGCCGTGCCTCACCAACCAGGCTTCCCCCGGCCGGCCGGAAGCGCGCCCACGTCCGGCCCACCACACCCATCCGCCACCGAGCGTCCGACGGATCATGCTTCGCACACCGCTCATGGTCTTCGAGCATGGACCCTTGCACCGCTTCCCGCCGGGCGCGGTGAGCGGGTGTCCGCGAGCTGTGAGATATGCCTGCCCGCGTTCACCGCCGGGCGCGCTCGCGCCCCAGGTCACGGCCACCCCGCACGGTTAAGTGCTCAGCGTGGTGAAATGGTTACGTGGAGGTGTTGTTCTGTGCCGATCCGGCTCGCCGTAGGCTCGGTTCATGGCTGATCCGGCGTCCTACCGTCCCGCGCCGGGATCGGTTCCGGAGACCCCGGGGGTGTACCGGTTCTTCGACGAGCACGGCCGTGTGGTCTACGTGGGCAAGGCGAAGAACCTGCGCGCCCGGTTGTCGAACTACTTCACCGACATCCACAACCTGCACCCCCGCACCCAGCACATGGTGACGACCGCGAGTTCGGTCGACTGGACCGTCGTATCGACCGAGGTCGAGGCCCTTCAGCTCGAGTACACGTGGATCAAGGAGTTCGATCCCCGCTTCAACGTCCGATACCGGGACGACAAGAGCTACCCGAGCCTCGCCGTCACCCTGTACGAGCAGTTCCCGCGCCTGCAGGTGATGCGCGGCGCCAAGCGCCCCGGCGTCCGCTACTTCGGCCCCTACGCCCACGCGTGGGCCATCAGGGAGACGCTCGACCTGCTCCTGCGCGTCTTTCCGGCGCGCACGTGCAGCACGGGGGTGTTCAAACAGGCCGCCCGCATCGGCCGTCCCTGCCTGCTCGGCTACATCGACCGCTGCTCGGCGCCGTGCGTCGGCCGGGTCGACGCCGCCGAGCACCGCCGCATCGTCGAGGATTTCTGCGACTTCATGTCGGGTCAGACCGGCCGCTACATCCGCCGGCTCGAGCGCGAGATGGGCGAGGCCGCGGCCGAGCAGCGCTACGAACAGGCGGCCCGGCTGCGCGACGACATCGGCGCGCTGCGCCGGGCGATGGAGAAACAGGCGGTCGTCCTGCCCGACGGCACCGACGCCGACGTCGTCGCGTTCGCCCAGGACGAGCTCGAAGCCGCCGTGCAGATCTTCTACGTCCGCGACGGGCGGGTCCGGGGCCAGCGCGGCTGGGTCGTGGACAAGATCGAGGACCTGACGACGGGGGAGCTGGTCGAGCAGTTCCTCACCCAGGAGTACCTCTCCGACAGCACGGGCGCCTCTCCTGCCAGCGCCGGGGCCAGCGCGCCGTCCGCGGGCGCGGGCCGGGTGGGCACCGGGGTGACGAACGAGATCCCGCGGGAGGTGCTCGTCCCGCAGCTGCCACCGGACACGGAGGTGGTCGCGGACCTGCTCGGCATCGCCCGCGGCGGCCGGGTCGACCTGCGGGTCCCCCGGCGCGGGGACAAGCGCACCCTGATGGAGACCGTCGAGCACAACGCCAGGCAGGCGTTCGCCCTGCACCGCATGCGGCGGGCCAGCGACATCTCCGCCCGCAGCCGGGCGCTGTCGGAGCTTTCCGACGCCCTGGGCCTCGCCGACCCGCCGCTGCGGATCGAGTCGTTCGACATCTCCAACCTGCAGGGCACCGAGGTCGTCGCCAGCATGGTCGTCTTCGAGGACGGGCTGCCGCGCAAGTCGGAGTACCGGCGGTTCGCCATCCGCGGGGTCGACGGGCAGGACGACGTCGCGAGCATGCACGAGACGATCACCAGGCGGTTCAGCCGGTACCTCGCCGAGAAGGCCCGGACCGGGGAGTTCGCGGGCCTGCCGGACCTCGCGGATCCCGTCGGCGGCGCCGACGCCCCGGACCCGTCGGACCCGTCGGGCGCACCGGCGCCGCCGGGCTCCCCCGAGGCGGCCACGCCGGCCAGGCCGGCAGCCGGGGCAGGGTCCCCCGGCACGGCGCCAGGGGCTGCCAGCGCCGCGCTGGACCCCACCACCGGCCGGCCGCGGCGCTTCGCCTACCCCCCGAACCTCGTCGTCGTCGACGGTGGCCCACCGCAGGTCGCCGCGGCGCGCCGGGCCCTCGACGCGCTCGGCATCGACAGCGGCCCTGGCGGGGTCGCCCTGTGCGGGCTGGCCAAGCGCCTGGAGGAGGTCTGGCTGCCGGACGAGGAGGATCCGGTGATCCTTCCCCGCACCAGCGAGGCGCTGTACCTGCTGCAGCGGATCCGGGACGAGGCGCACCGGTTCGCGATCACCTACCACCGGCAGAAACGCTCGAAGAGCATGGTCCGTTCGGCCCTCGACGACATTCCCGGCCTCGGGGAGACCCGCCGCAAGGCGCTGCTGCGCGCCTTCGGCTCGCTCGCGCGGATCCGGCAGGCCACCGTCGAGCAGATCGCCGAGGTGCCGGGCATCGGCCGGCACACGGCCCGGGCGATCGTGGACGCGCTCGCTCCCACCAGCCCCGGCGGCGCGGACGCCACCCCGGGCGCGGTCGACCCGTACACCGGAGAGATCCTGGACAGTGCGGATGCCCCGCCATCCGTGACCCAGGCAGGCACCCCCGCGCCATCCACGACCGCCCGCGCCACCGCCCCTGACCCCGGTCCCGACGCCACACAGACACGGGGTGTTCCCACATGACCTCCGCCGCGCCACTCGAGCTCGCCATCATCACCGGGCTGTCCGGAGCCGGCCGCAGCACCGCGGCCAAGTGTCTGGAGGATCTCGGCTGGTTCGTCGTGGACAACCTGCCGCCGGCGCTGCTGGCCACCATGACCGAGCTCGGGCTGCGTTCCCAGGGTGCGGTCAACCGCATCGCGGTGGTCGTGGACGTCCGAGGCCGGGCGTTCTTCTCCGACCTGCGCGCGACCCTGGACGCGCACTCCGCCCGCGGCATGCACCCGCGGGTGCTGTTCCTGGAGGCCGCGGACGAGACGCTGGTGCGCCGGTTCGACCATGTCCGCCGGCCGCATCCGCTGCAGGGCGACGGCCGGGTGGTCGACGGCATCAGCCGCGAGCGCACGTTACTGGCACAGCTGCGCGGCGAGTCCGACCTGGTGCTGGACACCACCGACCTCAACGTCCACGAGCTGCGCACGAAGATCGACGCAGCGTTCGGCCAGCCGTCGGGGACCAGGCTGGCCGCGACGGTGGTCTCCTTCGGCTACAAGTACGGTCTTCCGCTCGACGCCGACCTGGTGGCCGACTGCCGGTTCCTGCCGAACCCGCACTGGGTGGCGGAACTGCGGCCGTACACCGGCCGTGACCCGCAGGTGCGTGACTACGTCCTCGAGCAACCCGGGGCGGAGGAGTTCGTCGAACAGTACGCGGCGCTGCTGCGGCTGGTGGGGGAGGGATATGTGCGTGAGGGCAAGCGGTATCTGACGCTCGCGGTGGGCTGTACCGGCGGCAAGCACCGCAGTGTGGCAGTGGCCGAACAGCTCGCCGGGCGGCTCGCCGGGGACGGCGTCGGCGTCCGGGTGGTGCACCGTGACCTGGGGCGCGAGTGACCGTCATCGATCAGGCGCCGCTGCCCGGCCCCGCGGTGGTGGCCTTTGGCGGGGGGCACGGGCTGGCCGCGTCCCTGCGGGCGCTGCGGCGCATCACCCACCACCTCACCGCGGTTGTGACTGTGGGTGACGACGGGGGTTCGTCGGGTCGGCTGCGGGCCGAGTTCGGCGCGCTGCCCATGGGCGACCTGCGGATGGCGCTGGCCGCCCTGGCCGGCCCGGACACCTGGTCGTCCACCTGGGCGGAGCTGTTCCAGCACCGGTTCGGCGGGGACGGGCCGCTGGCCGGGCACGCCGTCGGCAACCTGGTGCTCACCGCGCTCGCCGAGCGGCACGGCTCCCCGGTGGACGCGCTCGACCTGGCCGGCAGGCTGCTGGGGGTGGCCGGCCGGGTACTGCCGCTGTCCGACGACGGCATCGACATCGTCGCCCGGGTCGCCGGCCTCGATCCGGCCGACCCGCACGCCACGGTGGAGGTCCGCGGCCAGGCGGCGGTGGCCACCACGGCCGGGCGGGTGGTGAGCCTGTGTCTGCAGCCGGCCAAGCCCGCAGCCTGCCCGCAGGTGCTCACCGCGATCGACACCGCCGAGTGGATCGTGTTCGGCCCGGGGTCGCTCTACACCAGCGTGCTGCCCCACCTGCTGGTGCCCGAGATCACCGACCGGCTGCTCGGCTCGCCGGCCCGCCGGGTCATGGTGCTCAACCTGGTGCCGCAGCCGGGTGAGACCGAGGGCTACCCACCGGAGGAGCACCTGCGGGTCATCGGGACACACGCGCCGGAGCTGGCCCTCGACGTGGTGATCGCCGATCCCGACGCGGTGCCCGACCCGGTCGCGCTCGCCCGCGCCTCGGCCGAGCTGGGGGCGCGGCTGCACCTGGTGCCCGTCGCTCATCCCGGCGAACCGCGGCACGACCCCCGACGGCTGGCCACCGCGTTCGAGACGGTGTTCGGGCTGACGCCGGGCAGCCGGCCGGGGCGGCCGGGGCGGCCGGGGCGGCCGGGGCGGCCGGGGCGGCCGGGGCGGGAAGAGCATGCAGGAAGAACAGAGATCTTCCGATCGGGCCCCGGGCCCTCGACCGGCGCCGCGTCCGGTGGCGCGCGGGCAGGCGCCGGGCGGCCGGTCGGGAACGACGAGCTTGTCAGCGACGAGGCGGCATCGACCGGTGGGACGCGCGGTGGCCCCGCCACCGCCGGCCGGTCGCGTGAAGGTGAGGAATGATTCGTGTGGCTGCAATGACCGCCACCGTCAAGGACGAGCTCAGCCGGTTGCGGGTGGCCAAGCCGTGTTGTCGCCGCGCGGAGATGGCCGCGCTGCTGCGTTTCGGCGGCGGGCTGCACATCGTGCGCGGCCGTATCGTCGTCGAGGCCGAGCTCGACGCGGGTGCCACCGCGCGGCGGCTGCGCCGGGAGATCGCCGAGGTCTTCGGCTTCCCGTCCGGTATCGCGGTGCTCGCCGCCGGCGGGCTGCGCCGGTCGGTGCGTTACATCGTCCGGGTGGAACGCGACGGTGAGCAGCTCGCCCGGTCGACCGGGCTGCTCGACCAGCGGGGCCGGCCGGTGCGCGGGCTGCCGCCGCAGGTCGTCACGGGCGCGTCCTGTGATGCCGCGGCGGCGTGGCGCGGGGCGTTCCTGGCGCACGGCTCGCTGACCGAGCCGGGCCGGTCGTGCTCGCTGGAGATCACTTCGCCGGGGCCGGAGGCGGCGCTCGCGCTGGTCGGCGCGGCCCGGCGGCTGGGGGTGGCGGCCAAGAGCCGGGACGTGCGCGGGGTGGACCGGGTGGTGATCCGGGACGGGGACGCGATCAGCGCGCTGCTGACGAAGATCGGCGCCCACGACAGCCTGCTGGCCTGGGAGGAGCGTCGGATGCGCCGGGAGGTGCGGGCGACCGCGAACCGCCTGGCGAACTTCGACGACGCCAACCTGCGCCGTTCCGCGCGGGCGGCGGTGGCGGCCGGGGCCCGGGTCCAGGCGGCGTTGAAGATCCTGGGGGACGACGCGCCCGGTCATCTGCTCGCGGCCGGCCGGCTGCGTCTGGAGCACGCGCAGGCGTCCCTGGAGGAGCTGGGCGCGCTCGCGGACCCGCCGTTGACCAAGGACGCGGTGGCCGGCCGTATCCGGCGGCTGCTCGCGCTGGCGGACAAGCGGGCGCACGCGCTCGGGCTGCCGAACACCGAGGCGAGTGTCTCTCCGGATCTTCTCGAGAACGCCTAGCGAACGGGCCACCAACTACGCGATCATGGTCTTTCCGTGCTGTCGCGGATGCGGAGCTCGGCGCGTCAGCGGTGCCGGCTGGTATATCCTTAGCAATACTAAGTAAAAGGGATATTACCGTCTCCGCCGGGATGGCCGGATGGGGCGATCAGACGGCAACTAGACGGCTACCACCGGCTATCAGGTGGCAGTCGGATAGAGATGTCGTGGCAATCGGGTGACAGCCAGGTGACGGCAAGGTGGCACCTGGGTGGCACCTGGGTGGCGGTCAGGTGGCGGTCAGGTGGCGGTCGGATGACGACCGGTGGCGACGATCGGAAAAGCAGCGGCCGGCCGGCGGAGCGCGATCATCGGCTCCGCCGGCGCAACCGTCGGCCCCGCGGGCCCTGACCACGTCGGTGAGAGCATGCTTCTTCTCTCTGACGCAGGCCCGAAAGGCCCGGCACACGCCAGGATGGTCCGCGAGGGAACGCGGCAAGGAGGAGATATGGACAGCTTCGGCAGCACAGGTCATCTCAAAGTCGGTGACCATACGTATACGATCCGCCGGCTGGACGCGGTGCCCGGAGCCGACCGGCTGCCCTACAGCCTGCGCGTCCTGCTGGAGAACCTGCTGCGCACCGAGGACGGTGCCAACATCACGGCCGATCATGTCAACGCGCTCGCGTCATGGGACCCGGCCGCCGAACCGAGCCAGGAGATCCAGTTCACACCGGCTCGGGTGATCATGCAGGACTTCACCGGGGTGCCGTGCGTGGTCGACCTCGCCGCTATGCGCGAGGCCATGGTGGCCCTCGGCGGGGACCCGGCGAAGATCAATCCGCTGGCGCCCGCCGAGCTGGTGATCGACCACTCGATCATCGCGGACGTCTTCGGTCGCGCGGACGCCTTCGCCCGCAACGCCGAGCTGGAGTTCGGCCGCAACCGTGAGCGCTACCAGTTCCTGCGGTGGGGCCAGGCGGCCTTCGACAACTTCACCGTCGTCCCGCCGAACACCGGGATCGTCCACCAGGTCAACCTGGAGTACCTCGCACGGGTGGTCTTCACCAGGGACACCTCCGACGGCCGGCTGGCCTACCCGGACACGCTGGTCGGCACCGACAGCCACACCACGATGATCAACGGGCTCGGGGTGCTCGGCTGGGGTGTCGGCGGCATCGAGGCCGAGGCCGCCATGCTCGGCCAGCCGGTCAGCATGCTCATCCCGACCGTGGTCGGCTTCAAGCTCACCGGCGAGCTCGTCCCCGGCACCACCGCCACCGACCTGGTCCTCACCATCACCGAGAAGCTGCGCCAGCACGGTGTGGTCGGCCGTTTCGTCGAGTTCTACGGCGAGGGCGTGAGCAACGTCCCGCTGGCGAACCGGGCCACCATCGGCAACATGAGCCCCGAGTACGGCTCGACCTGCGCGATCTTCCCAGTGGACGCGGAGACACTGGCCTACCTGCGGCTGACCGGCCGTCCCCAGGAGCAGATCGACCTGGTCGAGGCCTACACCAAGGAGCAGGGGCTGTGGCACGATCCCGGCCACGAGCCGGTGTACACGACCACCCTTGAGCTCGACCTGTCCACGATCGAGCCGTCGCTGGCCGGGCCGCGGCGCCCGCAGGACAGAGTGCCCCTGCGTACCGCCAAGACCGCCTTCCGCACGGCGCTTACGAACTACGCCGGCTCCTCCGCGACCGCCCCGGCCGCGCTGGTCAACGGTGGCGCGGACGAGGCCAGCGCCGAGTCCTTCCCCGCCAGCGACCCCGCGGCCGCGTTCGCGGACAAGGCCGGCGACGCGCCCGTGTCGTCCAACGGTGTCGCCGGTGACGTCGCCGACCGCCCGTCCAACCCGACCCGGGTGACGCTCGCGGACGGCACCGGCTTCGAGATCGACCACGGTGCGGTCGCGATCGCCGCGATCACCTCGTGTACGAACACCTCCAACCCGCAGGTGATGATCGGCGCGGCGATCCTGGCCCGCAACGCCGTCGAGCGCGGCCTGACCCGCAGGCCGTGGGTCAAGACCACCCTCGCCCCGGGCTCCAAGGTCGTCATGGACTACTACGAGCGTGCCGGGCTCACTCCGTACCTGGACAAACTCGGCTTCAACCTGGTCGGGTACGGGTGCACCACCTGCATCGGCAACTCCGGCCCGCTGCAGGAGGAGATCAGCCAGGGTGTGAACGACGGTGACCTGGCGGTGGTCAGCGTCCTGTCCGGCAACCGCAACTTCGAGGGCCGGATCAATCCGGACGTCAAGATGAACTACCTGGCGTCCCCGCCGCTGGTCGTCGCCTACGCGCTGGCCGGCACGATGGACATCGACCTGACCAGCGACCCGCTCGGCACCGACAGCGCCGGCAACCCGGTCTACCTGCGGGACATCTGGCCGAGCGAGGCCGAGGTCGCCGAGGTGGTCGGCGACGCGATCCGCTCGGAGATGTTCACCGAGGACTACGGCGACCTCACCGGGGACAAGCAGTGGCAGTCGCTGCCTACCGGCGACGGGGGCGAGGTCTCCCAGACCTTCGCCTGGGCCCCCGACTCGACCTACGTCCGCCACCCCCCGTACTTCGAGGGGATCTCGGCGACGCCGGCGCCGCGCCCGGACATCGTCGGCGCCCGGGTGCTGGCGCTGCTGGGCGACTCGGTGACCACCGACCACATCTCGCCCGCCGGCTCCATCAAGCGGGACTCGCCGGCCGGTCGCTATCTCGTCGAGCACGGGGTCGACCCGAAGGACTTCAACTCCTACGGCTCCCGCCGGGGCAACCACGAGGTGATGATCCGCGGGACGTTCGCCAACATCCGGCTGCGTAACCGGCTCGTGCCCGGCGTCGAGGGCGGGGTCACCCGCTACCTGCTCGACGGCGAGCAGTTGGCGATCTACGACGCGGCGCAGAAGTACGCCGCCGCCGAGGTGCCGCTGGTCATCCTCGCCGGCAAGGAGTACGGCTCGGGCTCGTCGCGTGACTGGGCGGCCAAGGGCACGGCGCTGCTCGGCGTCCGCGCCGTGATCGCCGAGTCGTACGAGCGCATCCACCGCTCCAACCTGATCGGGATGGGGGTCCTGCCGCTGCAGTTCCCGCCCGGGGAGTCGGTCACCTCGCTCGGCCTGACCGGGGAGGAGACGTTCACCATCGTCGGGCTCGCGGACGTCGACGAGCGGACCGCCACCCTCACCGTCCAGGCGGACGACAGGCGCTTCGACGCGGTCGTGCGTATCGACACGCCAGGGGAGGCGGAGTACTACCGCAACGGCGGCATCCTGCCTTACGTTCTGCGTTCGCTGCTGGTCCAGTAGCACGCGACCGGGCAACGGGGCCCGGGCTGTCACCGCGCGCCGCGCGGGCGGGGGCGGGCGACGGGTGCCGGGACCGGTGCGACAAGGCCGCCGAGAGTGCTTGCAGAGGCTCTCGGCGGCCTTTGCGCGTTCGCCCCGGCCGGGGGTCAGAGCCCGTCTGGACGGTGGCGGGCCGTCTCTCTCACGGAGAGTGCCTGAGGGAACGCACAACCGAACGTAATCATCAATACCGGGACTACGCCGGATCATGAGATGAGTGTGCCGGACTGTTTGCTTTGGGGGTGTTGCGTCCCCATGCGTGCCACCCGATATCGTTTGACACAGCATCAGCGCACCCCAGAGACCCAGTGCCAGCCCAGTGTCTCTGTCCCCCAGAAGACACACACGTCGGATCGAAACGCCCAGTCCTGCCCTGATCCGATGTCCCCTCCGAGTAGCCAAAGGTAGGAGCGAGGCCCCCCGATCCTGACGATTTGCCCCGAATCGTCACCGAACCATGTCCACGTCATGGTTCGAAAGTCAGGGATCGCGGTGCCTTGCGGGCGTACGGGAAGGAACACGTGTTGCTCCCACGTGGCGTGATCCGCTTCCCCGCGAGCGGGGAATCCGCTGGTCGCGGTCGCCATCGTGATCAGGCATCGGTGGACGAAGCCGATCACGAATCCCTGTACCGCCGGATCTGGCTGAGCCCGCAGTCCCGCCGGGTCGCCACCATCGCCGCGGTCACGACCGGGACCCTGGCCGCGTCGACCGCGGGCTTTGCCGCGACGATGCCGGGCCCGGGTGGCAACGCCTCGTTGGAGC
This sequence comes from Candidatus Protofrankia datiscae, assembly GCF_000177615.2. GTDB lineage: Bacteria > Actinomycetota > Actinomycetes > Frankiales > Frankiaceae > Protofrankia > Protofrankia coriariae. Next base: position 2,600,216 of record NC_015656.1, read on the forward strand.
CCACCGCCACCACCGCCACCACCGCCTCGGTGATCGGCGGCGGGTCGCGCGCAAGCACCCCGGCCACGTCCGCCGTCGGGCTGGCCAGCCGGATCGGCGACCCGGATCCGACCCTCACTGCGGTGTCGATCGCCCCGGACCGTACGACCATCGCCCCGGACGCCCCCGTCGTCTTCACCGTCCGCGCCACCCAGATCGGCACCAACCAGCCCGTCAGCAACCAGCGGATCCGGATCGCGGTGGCGAACGGGCCGCAGTGGACCACCACCGCCCAGCTACAGACCGACGCCAGCGGAACCGCGAAGATCAGCACGCGGCTGCTGTCCACCACGACGCTGACCGCGGTGTTCGACGGCACCAACGCCCTGCGCCCGTCCCTGGCCAATGCGACCACCGTCACGGTGCGCAGCCCCACGACGTCCGGTTCGGCCACCGGCTCGACCACCGGCAGGTCGACGACGACCCCCACGGTCATCCCGGGCAGCTCCATCGGCCAGAAGATCGTCTATCTCGCCTCGCTGCAGAAGGGCAAGCCCTACGTCTACGGCGCGGCCGGCCCCAACGCCTTCGACTGCTCCGGGTACTCGCAGTACGTGTTCAAACAGCTCGGCCGCTACCTCCCCCGCACGGCGCAGCAGCAGTACGACGCCTCCATCCACATCCCCAAGGCGGCCAAGCAGCCCGGCGACCTGATCTTCTTCGGCTCACCGGACAACATCACGCACATGGGCATCTACGCGGGCAACGGCTATATGTGGGCCGCTCCCCAGACCGGGCGGACCATCAACCTCCAGCCCATCTACACCAGCACCTACTGGGTGGGACGTTTCCTGTAGAGCACGGTTGGCCGCCGCTCGTCGTCTAACCTTCTCCCTGTGCGGTGGGCGGCGTCACCGCCCTGCCGTCCTACCGGAGAGGAGGTGCCGAGCGTGGCCGCTACGGCAGCCCCCTCCGACCGGGTGCTCACGATCCCGAACCTGCTCTCCGCCCTGCGGCTGGTCGGGGTCCCCGTCTTCCTGTGGCTGGCGCTGGGACCCCACGCCGACGGGGCGGCGCTCGGCGTTCTCGCCTTTGCCGGTGTCAGCGACTACCTCGACGGCAAGCTCGCCCGGGCACTCGGGCAGACCAGTCGGCTGGGCACCCTGCTCGACCCGCTCGCCGACCGTCTCTACATCTTCGCGACGATCATTGCTCTTACGCTGCGTGACATCGTCCCCTGGTGGTTCGCGGCGCTGCTCGTCGGCCGGGACGTCCTGATCGCGGTCGCCATACCACCGGTGCTGCGGCGGCTGGGCTACGGCCCGGCGCTGCCCGTGCACTACCTGGGCAAGGCCGCGACCTTCAACCTGCTCTACGCCTTCCCGCTGCTGCTGCTCTCGGCCGGGGACGGTTGGCTGGCCACCGCCTCCCGTCCGTTCGGCTGGGCGTTCGCCGTCTGGGGCGCGGCCCTGTACTGGTGGTCGGGGATCCTCTACGGCGTGCAGTTGCGCCGGCTCGTCCGGGCGGCCCGCGGCCCACGGCCGCCGCTGCGCCCGCGCGGGGATCCGGGGCAGCCGGAGGAAGCCGGCCGGCTGGACGCGGAGGTGGGCCGGTGAGAGCCGTCGTCATGGCGGGCGGGGAGGGGACCCGGCTGCGCCCGATAACGGCCAACCAGCCCAAACCGCTGCTCCCCGTCGTCAACCGGCCGATCATGGAGCATGTGCTGCGGCTGCTGCGACGGCACGGGGTCGACGAGACCGTGGTCACCCTGCAGTTCCTCGCCGCCCACGTCCGCGCCTACTTCGGTGACGGCGACGAGCTGGGGATGCGCCTGTCGTACGCCACCGAGACCACGCCGCTGGGAACCGCCGGCAGCGTCAAGAACGCGCAGGACGCGCTGCGCCACGACCCCTTCCTGGTGATCAGTGGGGACGCGCTCACCGACATCGACCTGACCGCCCTGATGGCCCACCACCGCAAGAGCGGGGCGCTGGTCACCGTCGCGCTCAAGTCCGTCCCGAACCCGCTGGAGTTCGGGATCGTCATCACCTCCGACAACGGCCGGATCGCCCGCTTCCTGGAGAAGCCGACCTGGGGGCAGGTGTTCTCCGACACGGTCAACACCGGCATCTACGTCATGGAACCGGAGGTTCTCGACCACGTTCCCCCCGGCGAGCGGGTGGACTGGTCCGGTGAGGTGTTCCCGAAGCTCGTCGCCGCCGGGGCACCGCTGTTCGGCCACGTCGTCGCCGGCTACTGGGAGGACGTCGGCACCCTCGACAGCTTCCTGCGGGTCCAGGCCGACGTGCTCGACGGCAAGGTCGACGTGGACATCGGCGGGTTCGAGGTCTCGCCGGGGGTGTGGATCGGCCGGGACGCCGACGTCCACCCCGACGCGCTGCTCGCCGGACCGCTGGTCGTCGGCGACTACACCAAGGTCGAGGCCGGCGCCGAACTGCGTGAGTTCACCGTCGTCGGCAGCAACGTCATGGTCAAGTCCGGGGCCTTCCTGCACCGGGCGGTGGTCCAGGACAACGCCCAGATCGGGCCGCGGACGCACCTGCGCGGCTGTGTGATCGGCAAGAGCACCGACGTGCTGCGGGCCGCGCGGGTCGAGGAGGGCGCGGTCATCGGGGACGAGTGCGTGATCGAGGAGGAGGCGTTCGTCTCCCACGACGTCAAGATCTACCCGTTCAAGACGATCGAGGCCGGGGCGGTCGTCAACACCAGCGTGATCTGGGAGTCCCGGGGGCAGCGTTCGCTGTTCGGCCCCCGCGGGGTGTCGGGGCTGGTCAACGTCGAGATCACACCGGAGCTGGTGGTCCGGCTCGGCAGCGCGTACGCCACGACCCTGCGCAAGGGCTCGACGGTGACCACCGCCCGGGACACCTCCCGGGCCGCCCGGGCGCTCAAACGCGCGGTGACCAGCGCGCTGACCGCCAGCGCGATCGACGTGCGGGACCTGGAGGTCGCGCCGATGCCGCTGGTCCGCTTCGACGTCCGTTCCTCCGACGCGGCCGGCGGCGTCGTCATCCGCGCGACCGCGGGGGACGCCGAACGCGTCGACATCATCTTCCTGGACGCCGAGGGGAGCGACCTTTCCCCCGCCGTCCAGCGCACGCTCGACCGGGTCGTCAACCGCCAGGAGTTCCGGCGGGCCTTCCCCGACGAGATCGGGGAGCTGCGTTTCCCGGCCCGCACCGCCGGCAGCTACGCCCGGGACCTGCTCGACCGGGTGGACACCTCCGGCCTGGCCGAGGCCGGCCTGAAGATCGTGATCGACGCGGCGGGGGGAACGGCGGCGCTGGTCCTGCCCACGTTGCTGGGACATCTCGGGGTGGACGCGCTCACCGTCAACGGCCGGCTGGACCAGACCGTCCAGACCCATCCGCCCGATGCCCGTCACCGGCACGCGCTGGACCGGCTCGGCGAGCTGGTGGCCAGCTCCCGGGCCGCGTTCGGGGTCCGCTTCGACCACATCGGCGAACGGATCACGATCGTGGACGAGCGGGGTGACCCGATCGATGACGAGCGCGCGCTGCTGGTCTTCCTCGACCTGGTCGCCGCCGAGAACCGCGGGGCCGAGGTCGTGCTGCCGGTGACGACCACGCGGGTCGCCGACCAGGTGACCCGCTTCCACGGGCTGACGGTGCGACGGACGTCGCTGTCCGCCGCCGACCTGACCCGGGCCGCGGCCGACCCGGGCGTCGTCTTCGCCGCGGACGGCCGCGGGGGCTTCGTCGTCCCCGAGTTCGCCTCCGCGATCGACGGCCTGGCCGCGTTCGTCAAGCTGGCCGCCCTGGTCGCCCGGACCAAGCTGACCCTCAGCGCCATCGACGCGCGTATTCCACCGGTCTCCGTCCTGCGCCGTTCCGTGGCGACACCGTGGGCAACCAAGGGGACGGTGATGCGCCGGATCGTGGAATCGGTCGACCCCGACGGGGGATGCACGATCGACACCACCGACGGTGTCCGGGTGATACGGCCGGACGGCTCCTGGGTGCTGGTGCTGCCCGACCCGGCCGAAGCCGTCACCCACCTGTGGGCCGAGGGAAGCGCCGCCACCGACGCCGACCAGCTCCTCCAGCGCTGGAGCGCCGTCATCGCCTCCCCTACGGCTTCTCCCGCATAATCGCGAGAGCGATTATGCGGGGACCCCTGCCTCGCGGGCTGGTGTGGGGCGGTGGCTCGGCGATCGCCACCGGGCGATCGCCGAGGGGAGTCATCCGCGGGTGAGGGTGCTTTGTGATGTTGCGGGGGTGCTGCGTCGGGGGGCGGCGTCCGCTCGTGGCTCGGTGGTCACCTGGCGGTGATCATCGAGGAGGCTCATCCGCAGGCGTGGTTGCTCCGCGAGGGTATGCCGGATATGGGCGTTGTGGACGGGTGCGTCGCGGTGTCGCATTGCGGCGGGTTGCGATGCCCCGCTACGCTCGGCCCGCCGGGTGGCTGGTCGGCCGTAGGGTTGAGCCCGGACGCGCCAGCCGGGCCGGCGGCGGTGCGGGCGGCGTTCGTCACGTCGCAGGCTTCACAGGAGTGTCGGAGCTGGCCGGTGGTACGGGCGTTCGTCGCGTGTCGCCGGCGGCCTTGAGGAGTATCGGAGGCAGTCCCGCGTGTACCCGGAGGACCTGAAGTACACCAGGGAGCACGAGTGGGTCCGGGTGAACGAGGCCACCGTACGGGTGGGTATCACCTCCTACGCCCAGGAGGCTCTCGGCGACATCGTTTTTGTGACATTGCCAGCGGTAGGGGAACGGGTGGAGGCTGGCCGGCCGTTCGGAGAGGTGGAGTCGACCAAGAGCGTCTCCGATGTCTACGCTCCGGTCTCAGGGGAGGTGATCGCCCGTAACGAGGTGCTCGACAGCACCCCCGAGCTGGTCAACTCCGATCCCTACGGGGAGGGCTGGCTGGTCGAGCTGGCTGTCGACGACACGTCCGCGACCGTGTCACTGCTGGACGCCGCTGCGTACCTCCAGCATGTGAAAGCACAGTAAAGGTCTACGGAGTATCCACGGAACATCTACGGAATGCCGTCAGTCGTTCGCGTTGACGCTACGGACGCCACGCCGGAATAGCTCTCCAGCTCCCCTTTTCGCGGCAGTGGGCCTGATGCACTAGCCTCGTTGTGCGCCGGGAAGGCGATACGAGGCCGCGATCTCACGGTCGGTGTTTCCTGTTCCGGTCTCGGAGCCGTTACCGGATGAGGGGACGGGCGTGGCTCCGAGGAGGCAACGAACGTTTTCGCCACCCCCAGGCGAGGTGGCCCGAGTGGCCGGCCAACCGCGTCCGCGGCGGTCCGGCAGGAAGCAGACGCGACCGTGTTCTGCACGAGGTGCGGACAGCAGAACCCGACCGATGCCCTGTACTGCGCACGGTGCGGGTCACCGCTGGTACGTCCAGGTGAGCCCATCGCGCCGGAGCGGCCTGCCGAACAGACCTCCACGCTCAACCTCGCCGCCGCCCTGTCGGGCGTCGAGGGTGATCACGTCGACGAGTCGAGCGAGCGGGACGCGGTCGCCGCGGTCGACGCGCTGCCACCCGGCTCCGGTCTGCTCGTCGTCAAACGCGGCCCCAACGCGGGCAGCCGCTTCCTGCTGGACGCCGACCTGACCACCGCCGGCCGCCATCCGGAAAGCGACATCTTCCTCGACGACGTGACCGTCTCACGTCGCCACGCCGAGTTCCACCGCTCGCCGTACACCAAGGGCTTTGCGGTACGCGATGTCGGTAGCCTCAACGGCACCTATCTCAATCGTGAGCGGATCGACTCCGCCGAGCTCTCCAGCGGCGACGAGGTGCAGATCGGCAAGTTCCGGCTGGTGTTCCTGACCGGACCGGCGCCGTTGACGGGTGGCGGGGGCCCGCAGTGAGCAGGCGGTTCGCGGTGAGTCGAGGGTCGCGTCGATGAGCGCCGGCCGCGCCACGGCCCGTTCCGTACCCGTACCCGCGCCTGCGCGGACGCCGCGGGGCCAGGCGGATGCCTCCAGCGCGAAGACCCTCACCATTGGTGAGATCCTCGACCAGCTGCGGCTGGACTACCCGGACGTGACCCTGTCCAAGATCCGTTATCTGGAGGCGGAGGGGCTCGTCACCCCCGCTCGCACGAGCGCGAACTACCGTAAGTACTCCGCCGACGACGTCGCCCGGCTGCGCTACGTCCTCGGGGCGCAGCGCGAGCGTTTCCTGCCGCTGAGAGTGATCAAGCAGGAGCTGGAGTCGCTGGACCGCGGGCTGCTCCCCCGGGAGCGTCCCGGCCCACGTGTGGTGGCGCCGCCGTCACCCAGCCCCCTCGACGCCCTGCTCGACAACGGCGAGCAGGTGCGGATGTCACGACGGGAGCTGCTCGCCGCGGCCGGTGTCAGCGAGCAGGAACTCACCGAACTCGAGCAGTACGGGCTGGTCGCGCCCCGTCCCGGGGGCAGCTACTTCGACGGGGACGCGCTGGCTGTCGCGCGGACGTTCGCCGCGCTGAGCGGCTTTGGCATCCAGCCTCGGCATCTGCGCCCGTCGCGGGTGGCCGCCGACCGGGAGGCCGGGCTGATCGAGCAGGTGACGGTACCGCTGCGGGCGCAGCGTGACCCGTTCAGCGGCGGGCGGGCAGAGGAGGCCCTGGACGAGATCGCCGGGCTGCTCGTGCGGCTGCACGCGGCCTTGCTGCGCTCCCGGCTGCGCTCCGGGCCGGGGACGTGACGTCCCCGGCGGCGCCCCGGGCCGGCACGTGACACCGCCGGCCGGGGGCGCGGCGTCTGTCGGTTGCGTGGGCCGGCCCAGGTACGGGCACCTATTGTTGACTGGGGTGGCAGGTCCGGACAGCGACCGACCCTGTCGGGGATCTGATCGGGGATCTTGTAGGAGATCTTGTCGGAGGCGCCGGGCCGCTGACGAAGTCCGGAGACCGGGATAGTGTCAGCCGGTGGCGGTTTACAGTTTCCGGTCGGATCATCCCGTCCTGCCCACCTGCGCGAGGAGGTAGATCGGTGCATCGGCTGGACATCGTCGGCGTTCGTGTCGAGCTTCCGTCGAAGCAGCCGATCGTCCTGTTGAAGGAGGTCGGCGGTGAGCGTTACCTGCCTATCTGGATCGGCGCGGTGGAGGCGACGGCCATAGCCTTCGCACAGGAGGGCATCACGACCGCCCGCCCGATGACGCACGACCTGATGCGTGACGTGTTGCGTGCCCTGCGGACCGAGCTCACCAGGGTGACCATCAACGACCTGCAGGACGGTGTGTTCTTCGCCACACTCGTGTTCGGCAACGGGGTCGAGGTCTCGGCCCGGCCGTCGGACGCCATCGCACTGGCGATGCGGATGGGGGCGCCGGTCTACGGCGAGGAGTCCGTGCTCGCCGAGGCCGGGATCACCGTGCCGGAGGAGCAGGAGAACGAGCTGGAGAAGTTCCGGGAGTTCCTCGACACGATCTCACCGGAGGACTTCAACACGCCAGGCTCCTGAAGGCAGGGTCCGAGCTTGTGACGCGCCGGCCGGCGGGCCGTACAGAAGGTCACATGCCGGGACTTTCCGTATAGACCATGACGTGGACGGGAGCGCCGTCGGTGTGCCGGTCGTACGGGCGTGCCTGGCAGGCGGTCCGTGTCGACCGTCGTCAGGTTCCAGGAGCCTGCGGGCGCGTCAGGACGCCCTGTCAGCCGCCTGGTTCTCGGGCCGCCGAAAGGCTTCCCAGCCGATTCGTACGGTTCGCCGACCGCTGTGGCCGTGTGCGGCTGTATCCTCACAAAGGCTTGATCTGGGAACATTGTGGGTCTGTCACGGGACACGCCAATCACGATCATTGATGGGATCGCCCGAGGCTCTTACCGTCGAGTCGAGGCGGCTGAGCGAGCCCGGGTGACTGGCTGGCGGACGGGACGACGACAGCGATGATCGGATGGCGATGATCGGACAGGGACAGCTCTTCCCGGACGATCTTCCATTGCCGCCCGGTGACGATGTCGGTTACCGGGGGCCTACCGCGTGTGCGGCCGCGGGCATCACCTACCGGCAGCTCGACTACTGGGCCCGCACCGGCCTGGTCGTGCCGAGCGTGCGCGGCGCCACCGGGTCGGGCAGCCAGCGGCTGTACTCCTTCCGGGACGTGCTGGTCCTGCGTGTCGTGCGCAAGCTGCTGGAGGCCGGGGTCTCCCTGCAGAACATCCGCGCCGCCGCCGACTGCCTGCGCCTGCGCGGGATCGAGGACCTGGCGCAGGTCACGCTGGTCAGCGACGGGTCGACCGTGTACGAGTGCACCTCCGACGACCAGGTCATCGACCTCGTCCAGGGCGGCCAGGGGGTTTTCGCGATCGCGGTCGGCCGGGCCGTCCAGGACATGCGCGGGCAGCTGTCCCAGCTTCCGACCGAACGTCCCGAACGCGGGCACACCGAGCCGACAGCGGTCGGTCATCCCGGGGACGAACTGGCCAACCGGCGCAGCCGGCGCAGCTCGGCCTGACGGCCCCGCGGCCGGCCGGCCATCGATGATGATCCGCAGCGGTCAGTGTGGGTTCGCGGCGGCGCGGCTCGCGGCGTAGTGCGTGGTGCCGTGCGGCGCGGCACAGTGCGGGTCGTCAGGCCGCCCGGCCGTGGGGTGCGCCGCGGTGGGCAGATGGTCGACCTGCAAGGTGATGTGGTCGATGTGATGCTCCTCCCGCAGCCAGGCGTGCATCCCGACCCGGACGGCGTGGCAGTCCGCGTCGGGATGCACCAGCACGTGCGCGGACAACGCCGGCTCACCGGAGGTGATCTGCCAGATGTGCAGGTCGTGGACCTCGCTGACACCGGGCCGGCGGGCCATCGCGGCACCGATGCCGTCCGGGTCGACCCCGTCGGGAGCAGCCTCGAGGAAGATCCGGCCGGACGCGTACAGCAGGCCGGCACCGGCTTTGACCATGAGGACGACGACGGTCAGCGAGGCGATCGTGTCCGCGCGCTCCCAGCCGGTGGCGAGAACGACCACGCCCGCGGCGGCGGTGGCGACGAACGCGTAGAGATCGCTGAGAATGTGCTGGAAGGCGCCGTCGATGTTCAGGCTCGTCCGGTTGGCCCGGCTCATCGCCCAGGCCGCGGCGAGGTTGACGGCCACCCCGACGAGCGCGACGGCCAGCATGGGCCCACCGGCCACATCACCCGGGGTGAACAGCCGGCGGATCGCCTCGACGGTGAGCCAGCCGGCCAGCAGGAGCAGGGTGAGCCCGTTGACCTGGGCGGAGAGGATCTCCACCCGGCGCAGGCCGAACGTGTAGGCGCCGCCGGCCGGCCGTGCCGCGACCCGCAGAGCCACCAGCGCCAGCATGATCGCCGCTGCGTCAGTGAGCATGTGGGCCGCGTCCGACAGCAGCGCCAGGGAGTGCGCGAGCAGGCCGACGACGACCTCCACGACGAGATAGGCGAGGATGACGCCGAGGGCGATCATCAGCCAGCGTCGGTCCGCGTCCGCGGCGACGTCGTGCCCGTGACCGGCGTCGCGTCCGTGACCGGTGTCGTGTTCGTGACCGGTGTGCCGGCCGCTGCCGCGGCCATGGCCGTGCGCTGTTCCGGTATTCTCCGCCACCGGTCTTCCTTTCCTGGCCCGCCGCTGTCCTGCCATGGCCGCCCCCGCTTTCAACGTTACTTCCTTCAACCAGTCCCGTCATTTGCGCTGAAAATGGCTGTCGATATCGGATTCAGTGTTCCGGGAAGCGGCGCTGTTTTCCCGCCGTCCGTTTCCCGCATCCGGGCGGGCGATTTCTCCGGATGTCACGGCCGGGACGGCTTCCCGCCCGTGACATGCCCGGGCGGCAGCGGTGCCCGCGGCCGCCGGCGCCACCGCCGTTCCCGTCGCCGTCGATGCTCCGTACCGTCTCGCGCCGGCCCCGGCCGGCCGCCCGGTTGGATGATCGTCGAGTGGTCGGGGCGGGCCGGGAGAGCCGTCGTACACGCGCAGCGGCAGGTCACTTCGCCGTTCCCGAACCTGTCGGTGGCGTGCCGTACGATCGCCAACTGTGTCTGACAAACCCGCGGTACTCGCGCACGACCTGCACAAGCGCTTCGGCACGAGCGTCGCGCTCGCCGGTCTGGATCTCAGCGTGGCGACCGGGACAGTACACGCGGTCCTCGGTCCGAACGGCGCCGGCAAGACGACCGCTGTGAAAATTCTCACCACCTTGTTGCGTGCCGATTCCGGACATGCCGAGGTTCTCGGTCTTGACGTCAGCCGACGCGCGGGTGAACTGCGGTCCCGAATCGGGCTCACCGGTCAGTACGCCGCCGTCGACGAACGGCTCACCGGCCAGGAGAACCTGGAGATGTTCGGCCGGCTCTACCGGCTGTCGGTTGTTTCGGCGCGGGCCCGTGCCGAAACCCTGCTGGAACGTTTCGACCTCACCGACGCCGCCCGCCGACAGGCCGGCACCTATTCCGGTGGTATGCGCCGGCGGCTCGACCTGGCCGCCAGCCTGATCCTCGCGCCGCCCATGCTCTTCCTCGACGAACCGACGACCGGGCTCGACCCGCGCAGCCGGATCCAGATGTGGAAAGTCATCGAGGAACTCGTCCGGGACGGCACCACCGTCCTGCTGACGACGCAGTACCTGGAGGAGGCCGACCAGCTGGCCCGGCGCATCTCGGTGATCGACGGTGGCCGGGTCATCGCGGAGGGCACCGCCGACGACCTGAAGTCGCAGGTGGGCGGGGACCGTCTCGACATCGTGATCACCCGGGGCGGGGACGTCGACGCCGCGCGCGGCGTGCTGGCACGGTTCGCCTCCGGCGAGGTGAGTGTCGACGTCGACCGGCGGCGGCTGAGCGCGCCGATGAACCGCGGTGCCGGCGTGCTGCCGGACCTGGTCCGCGGCGTCGACGAGGTGGGCGTGGCCCTCGAGGACATCGCGCTGCACCGGCCCACCCTCGACGACGTCTTCCTGGCACTCACCGGCCATCACGCGCGCGACGAGGGCACGGCCACGAGCCCGCACGAGAGCACCACCACCGAGGATCTGGTGACGACATGAGCACCATCAGCGGCAACGCCGCCGCCGTCGCGGTCCGGCCGGTCGAGGGCCGCAGCAGGCTCGTCTGGTCGCTACTGGACGCCTGGGTCGTCTGCCGGCGCAACCTGATCCAGACCTGGCGGGTGCCCGAGCTGCTGGTGTTCTCCACGATCCAGCCGGTGATGTTCGTGCTGCTGTTCGTCTACGTGTTCGGTGGCGCGATCAACGTCGGGCCCGGGGTGGACTACGTGGACTTCCTGATGCCCGGGATCTTCATCCAGACGGCGATCTTCGGCAGCATGGTGACGGGTGTCGGGCTCGCCGAGGACCGCCAGCGTGGCCTGATCGACCGGTTCCGCTCGCTGCCGATGTCGCGGGGCGCGCTGCTGGCCGGCCGGACCCTCTCGGACCTGTTCCGCAACGTGTTCGTAGTCGCGATCATGCTGCTGGTCGGGATCGCGGTCGGGTTCCGCTTCGGTGACACGACCGTGCCCGCGGTGCTGGTCGGCTTCGCCCTCATGCTGCTGTTCTCCTACGCGTTCGCCTGGGTGTCGGCGGTGATCGGGCTGTCGGTGCGCAACGCGGAGGCGGCGCAGTCGGCCGGGTTCATCTGGGTCTTCCCGCTGACCTTCGCCAGCTCCGCGTTCGTCCCGGTCAGCACGATGCCGGGCTGGCTGCAGGCCTTCGCCGAGCATCAGCCGATCACCGTGACGATCGACGCGACGCGGGCGCTGTTCCTCGGCGGCCCGGTGGCCTCCGCGCTGCTCCAGTCGCTGGCGTGGTGTGTCGGGATGCTCGTCGTCTTCGTGCCGTGGTGTATCCGGGTCTACCGGCGGTCCACCGGCGGCTGACCCACCGACGTCACCGACCCGACCGGCCCGACCGGCCCGACCGGCCTGGTCAGCTGGGCCGACACCGCGGATGCCCAGCCGTCCGTACTGGACCATCCCCACCTGGCCCGGGCACGATGTACGGATGTCCTCGTCCGGTAGCGTCACATTCGCGGACACCGTTGGAGTCAGGGAAAACCCCGCCCTGACCGGATCTTGCCGTTAGGTTGGTGCTCCGTCGTGGCATCGGTGTGAGCGCGGGGAGGTCGTGGTGTCGGGCACTCGGCGGGTCCGGACACTCGTCACCGGCATTCAGACATGCCTGGGCGAGGCGCTGAGCCTTGCCGACCAACTGGACGCGCTGGCCGACCAGGTCGAACGGCCCGGCGCGGACGGGCCAGCATCCGGCGGCCGGGCCCGCCCGCCCGGCCAGCGGGCGCCTTCCGTGGATGTCTGGCACGCCATCCCCGACGTTGCTGACGAGCAGCTGCCGGCCGCGATCGGGATGGCCGCCGCGATCGCCCGTGGACAGACGCCGGACCTCGCCAGCGCGCCCTGGTCGTCACCGCTGTGGCCGTCGCCCGAACCGGCCGGCCACGCGCCGGGGAGCGGGGCCGCCACCGCCCTGCCCGAGCTGCCGGAACTGCCAGGCCGTCCGCGACCACGGCCGGCGGCCGGGCGTCCCTACCGGCCGGGGCTGTGGCGGGTGGGCCGGGTACTCGTCCCACCTCTGCTGCCCGGCGGGCAGACCGCCGAGGTGCCGCTGGCCGTCAGTCTCCTCGACGGCGGCAACCTGCGGATCGTGGTGGACCGTGACCGCCGGGCCGAGGGCGTCGGCGTCGTACGGGCACTGCTCACCCGGGTGCTCGCGGCGGCACCACCGGGATCGGTCCGGGTCACCGTCTACGACCCCTACGAGCTTGGCGCCGGGCTCGCCGGCTTCGCCCCGCTGCGGGCCGCCGGCGTGGTCAGCCCCACCCTGACCACCCGGACCAGGCTGGAGACCGCGCTGGGGGAGCTGTCCGCGGACGTCGGGCGCATCACCGTCGACCGGCTTGGTGGCCGGTTCGCCTCCCTGCGGGAACGGGAGGCCGCGGGCCTGCCCCGGGCCGAGCCGTGGCGGCTGCTGGTGCTGCTGGCCTGGCCGTCGCTGGCCGACGACGCCGCGCGGGCGCTGGAGGCGGTCGCCGCCCAGGGCCCCGCGTGCGGCGTGCACGTGATCGCGCTGGTGGAGGACGGCGGTGCGGCCGTCGTCGGCCGCCGGGGGCACGAGACGCTGACGGGCGCCGAGACCCTGCGCGCGACCGGGCCCACCGAGGATCCCGCCGTGGACGGTCTGTTCACCGCTGCCGGGGGCGTGCCCGACGGCGACCGGGTTTCCGCGGCCGCCCCGACGGTCTGGAGCTGTTCGCTGGCCGGGCCGCTGGAATGCGAGCTGGACGACCCGCCGCCGCCCGAGCTGGTGGCCGCGGTCGCCGAGTCCGTCGCGGCCTCGACGGCCGTCGAGGCCGCCCGCCACCCGGACGCCCGGGCGCTGCTTCCCGACACGTTGTGGAGCTTCGACGCGGCCGGTGGTCTGAGCGTCCCGGTGGCGTTCGGACCGGACGGTCCGGTCACGCTCCGCTTCGACGACGACACCGTCCATGCTCTTGTGGGCGGGCAGGCCGGCTCGGGCAAGTCGACGCTGCTGCTCGACGTGGTGTACGGGCTGGCCGCCCGCTACGCCCCCGAGCAGCTGCGCTTCCACCTGCTCGACTTCAAGGAGGGCCTGGAGTTCGCCCAGTTCGCCCCCCGGGCCGACGACCCGTTCGTGCTGCCGCACGCGGACACCATCGGGATGGACAGCGACCGGGAGTTCGGCGTCGCCGTGCTGCGCCATGTCCGCGCCCAGATGCAGCGCCGGGCCCTGGCCATGCGGGCCGTTGGCGCCCGGGACCTGCGCGGCCTGCGGGCCGCGCAGGGCGGCGCCGGCTGGCCGCGGATCCTGGTGGTGATCGACGAGTTCCAGGTGATGCTCACCCCGCTCGACGCGGTGTCGCGGGAGGCGGTCTCGCATCTGGAGGCGCTCGCCCGCCAGGGCCGCGCCTACGGCATCCACCTGCTGCTGGCCAGCCAGACGCTGTCGGGCATCGACGCCCTGGACGCCACCGCCGGCAAGCGCGGTTCGATCTTCGGTCAGTTCGCGTTGCGGATCGCGCTGCGCACCTCGATCTCGGAGTCCCGGGTGCTGCTGTCGACCACCAACGAGGCGGCGGGCGCGCTCGCGGGCGTGGGGGAGGCCATCGTCAACCGGCGTAACGGCCACCCGGCCGGCAACGAACTCGTCCGGGTGGCCTACCCCACCCCGGCAGTGCTCACGTCGCTGCGCGCGAGCCTGGCGGGGGCGGGGGCGCCCGGCGCGCCGGGCCGACCCGGGCCACGGGTTTTCGTCGGCCACGCACCGGCGATCCTGGACGACAACCAGCTCTACCGGTCGCTCGCGGGTACGCCCGTCCCGGTGGAGCGCGCCGAGCGTGCCGGCGCCGCCGACGCCGCAGCCCTCGAGGGCAGCCCCGACGGCAGTGGCGCGATCGGCGGTGCCGACAGCGGGGACGGCGCGGGCACCGCCGGGACGGCCGAGCCGCTGGCCCTGGTAGGGGTCCCCCTCGACCTGCATCCGGCTGCCGTGGGGGTGCGGCTGTCCCCGCTGCCGGGACGCAACCTCGCGGTGCTCGGCCCGTTGCGCCGGGAGGCGGTCGGGGTGCTGCAGGCGGCCGTGGTGAGCGTCGCGGGCCAGGACGCGCCGGGCGGCGTACGGGTCGACATCGTCGCGGTCACCGCCGAGACCACGCAGGCGGCGGAGGTGCTCGCCGGCCGGGTCCGTGCCGTCGGGCAGTCCGCCCGGGTCCATCCGCCGGCGGCGCTGCGCCGGGTGTTGCGGGAGATCAGCGACGAGGTACGGGACCGGGAGGAGACCGCGCTGGCCGGCGCGGCCGGCGGCCCCTGGCCCGGCGACCGGTCCTACGAGAGGTTCGCCCGGCCGGTGCGGCTGCTCGTCCTGTTCGCCGCCGACGCCGGGCGGGCCGTCCTGGAGGCCAAGGAGCCTCCCGCCCGCCGTTCGGGCCTGGACGACCTGCGTTTCGTCACCCGTCGGGGCCCTGGCCAGCGGGTGCACCTGCTCGGCTGGTGGCGCGGCCCGGGCCGGCTGCTCGACGATCTCGGCCCCATGCACCGCGACGACGTGGGGGCGTGGGTCGCGGTCGGCGTGCCTGCGAGCGACCTGTTCAGTCTCGCGGGCAACCGGTCGGTCACCGCGGGGACGGGCCCGAACCGGGCGGTTCTGTTCGACCGGAACGGGTATGCGGAGACCCGCACGATTGTCCCGTTCTCGCCGCTGCCGGCCCAGGCCGAGCCGCCGGCGGCGGTGGCGGGTGACCCGCGGCACGACCAGGAGTCGTGGAGGAGGCTACCGGGGTGACCGGGCCGGCTGGACGCGTCGACGACACTGGACGAGTCGACGGCAACGGCGCCGGCGCCCTCCCGTGCCGCCGGCCACCGGCCACCGGGGCAACGACCGGGCCGGTGACCGGCGCGCCCGCAACCCACGAAACGAGGATCATGGTTGACGTGCCCGACCAGCCGGGTGGCTTCCTCGCCGTACCGGAGGTCGACCCGCGGCGCCGGGTCGACCTCCACCACAAGCCCGTCCTGGAGCCCGCCCTGCGTGATCCCGACCTCGACGACCCGCTGATCGCGGCCGTGCGCTACCGGGCGTTGCTCGCCGAACTCAACCAGGCCAGGAACAAGGTGGAGGACCGGATGTCCGCCGGCCGGCAGCGGCGTGCCGCGCTCGCGCAGGCGCACCGGGAGTCGGCGGAGGCGATCCGCGCCAAGGTCGACGAGGTGTGGCGGACGGTGGCCGAACCGCTCGCGCACCACGGGATCAGCAGCCTTGACCAGCTCCGGCCGCCTCCGGTGGAGCGGGCCGACGACGTGCCCGCCGTCGCCGCAGCCGATCACGATTTTTCTGATCGTTACCTGTCCGACCATGATGTACCTGGCCATGACGTGGCCGGCCACGACGTGGCCGGCCGCACGTCCGACCGTGACATACCCGTCGTCACCGGGCCTGGCCGTGGGCACGGGCCCGGTGGCCGGCCGATCGCCCGGGCCCAGCACCGCCGCGGTGAGCCGGGCCGGGCGCGCCCGGCCGGCGGCGCCGCGCCGCAGCGGCGGGCACGTACCAGACAGGTGGTCAGGGCGGCCTCCGCCGGTGCGGCGGTTCCGTTCGAGCCGTCCGAGGCGCCGGGGCGTGCTCACGAGCTGTGCCTGATCGCGATGGGGCACGCAGCCGAGCTGCGGGCGGTCACACGGTCCGGTTCGTCGGCCTCGGCCGCGATCGTCATCGGTCTGGGTTGCCTGCTGGTGGCTGGTGGGGTGACCGTGTTGCGGGTGTTGTTCGGGGTTGCGGCGCTGCCGTCCCTCACCGGTGCCGCCGTGCTCACCGCCGTCGGTGTGGCGGTGGCGACCGACGTGGCTCGGGTGGAGGTTGCCCGTGCGGCGCTGCTCGGGGCCGGTACGGCCGGTGCCGCGGTGCTGGCGACCATACGGGTGGCGTCGCTGGACCCGACCGACGTGATCGCCTCGCTGGTGGCGCTGGTGCTGGCGCTGCGGTTCGGGCTCGGTGTCGGCGCGCCGCGACATCCGCAGCGGAAGTGACCCGGCCGCCGGCCCTCCGGGGCGCTGTCCCTGGGGCATGCACGTCCCCGGAGGTACAAGCCCCGCAGGAGCTTTCAGGGGTGCGGCCCGGCAGTGGCTTTCGGGGGCGCAGGCCTCGTGGGGGGCCTTCAGGGACATGGCTCCGCAGGTGGGATACAAGAGCGGACGTGACAGAAGAAGGGCAGGACCTCCGTGACGAGCACCATCGCCGACGTCAAGTCCCAGCTTGGTGAGGCGTTCCGGCGTACCGACGAGGTCACCGGTCAGTTGGACGGCGCGCTGACCATGATCGAAGAAGCGCAGGCGATCGTCCTGGCCGCGACCGACGGCAGCGCGCACCGCGCCGTGGAGCAGTTGACCAGCGCGCTGGTGGAGACCCGGGAGCGCATCCAGGACTCGCTGGCGGCGCTCGGGTCGGCGGTGCAGGAGGTCCGCGACTACAGCGACAGCCTGTAGATCGCTCGTCCGGGCCGACCGGCTTCTTCCGTGTGGGCCGCGGACGGTTCTCCAGGGGCCGGCCATGTCCGGGGCAGCCGCCGGCCGACCGCCCCGGAGATGCACCGCATGTGCCCCGGTGCCGCGGGCAGCCGTCGGTGATCGCTGTTCGCGTCGGCCGGTACTCACCGCGGGACCGCCGCGGGCCGGCTCGGGCTGTCACGACCCGGTCGGGATCAAACGGGCATATCTGGATCGGCTGCGCGTGAATGCCGACAAGGGGTATATTCTCCGTGAGCGGGTGCCCGCTGTCGGTCGCCAACGTGTCGTAGGTGAGGGTCCGGGTAACAAGTCCGCATGTTCCCTGCAACCCGATGCGTCTTTTAGCGGGCCTCACTAAAGTCCGAATCATCCAGAGAGGCCGAGGGTAAAGCGATCATGCTCTCATCGCGCGGTCGGAGGTCCGCGGGGACGTTAGTGCGTGGGCGTTCACCGGTCTGACGGCCATCCGGTGCCACTGCCATGTGCGACCAGAGGGTCGTGGGCGACGCGGGAACGATCTTTCCGTACTGCCGAGGTCCCCGCCGTGGATCACTAAGGAGGCCCCACCACCGTGCCGGCTACCCCCATCCTGAACCTGCCGCTGGTGCTGCTGTCCAACCGCGGCCCGGTGAGCTTCGACCGTGACGTGTCCGGACGCACCGTCAACCGTGGGGCGGGCGGGCTGGTGTCAGCCCTCTCCGGCCTCGCCGAGCATCTTGACGACGCCGTCTGGGTGTGCGGGGCGTCCACCGAGGAGGACGCTGTCGTCGCCAGCGAAGCGCAGGGCGGCTCGATCCTCGTGCAGACGTCTCCATACCCCCACGTCGTCGAGGACGAACCCGACGGCCCCTCGATCCGGGTCCGGCTGGTCACCACCGACCCGGCCGCCTACGCGGACTTCTACAGCGTCTGGTCGAACCCGATCCTGTGGTTCGTCCAGCACGGGCTCTACGGCCGGGCGCTGTCACCCGTCATCACCCTGGCCGAGCACGACGCGTTCGAGAACGGCTACGCGGCGGTCAACCGCGTGTACGCGGACGCGGTCGTCGACGAGGTTCGCGCCCGCGGTGGCAAGGCGCTGGTCCTGTTGCAGGACTATCACTTCTACCTGGTGGCCGAGCGGGTCCGCGAGCTGTGCCCGGACGTCGTGCTCACCCATTTCATCCACATCCCGTGGCCGGGGCCGGACGAGTGGCGGATCCTGCCGGCCGGTATCCGGGAACGGCTGCTGCGCGGCCTGCTCGGCAGCGACGTCGTCGGCTTCCACACCCGGCGCTACGCCCGCCACTTCGTCCTGTGCGCCCAGGACCTGCTCGGCCTGGACGTCGACCTGGACAATCTGCTGGTGTTCGTCGACGACCGGGTCGTGCGGGCCCGCTACTACCCGATCTCGGTGGACACCGCCGCCCTGGAGGCGACGCTGAGCACCGAGGACGTCGCCGGGCACGTCGCCATGCTGCGGTACACCTTCCTGGACGGGGAGCGGCAGCTGATTCTGCGGGTGGACCGCACCGACCCGAGCAAGAACGTCGTGCGGGGCTTCCTGGCCTTCGGCGCACTGCTCGACCAGCATCCGGAGCTCGTCGGCAAGGTCAGCTTCCTCGCCCTGCTTCAGCCCAGCCGCACCGACGTGCCCGAGTACGCCGACTACATCGCGCTGATCGGCGCGGTGGTGGCGGAGATCAACGCCCGGCACACCAAGGACGGCCGGCAGCCCATCGACCTGCGGATGGCGGAGGACTTCCCGCTCGCGGTGGCCGCCTACTCGATCTGCGACGTGATCCTGGTCAACGCGCTGGCGGACGGCATGAACCTCGTGACCAAGGAGGTCGCGGTGGTCAACCGGCGCGGTGGCGTGCTGGCCCTGTCGGAGAACGCCGGAGCCCACGAGGAGCTGGGGGAGTACGCGGTCACCCTGCACCCCTTCGACGTCCAGCAGATGGCGGACGCCCTGTACGGGGCTCTGACCATGCCGCTGGAGGAGCGGCAGCGGCGGCTGGCCGCGGCGGCCGAACAGGTACGCACGCACGACGTGGGACGCTGGCTGAGCGACCAGCTCGACGACCTCGCCCAGCTCGCCGGCTACCTTTGAAGACCTGCCCGAGCTTTGACAATCTGACCAGGGCCCTGGTCAGAAGACAGTCTGAGTCCTCCTTGTCTTACTGTGAGTAACCGGCAGGATTCTGCCGTGGCTTACCGGTAGTCTCGGGCGGTGACAGCAGCCACCACCCAGGTTGGCTGATCGTTGATGGGCTGAGGAGCGGACGTGGCGAGTTCCAGCGGTCACCACAAGGCGAACGTGGGTTCGTGGACCGCGGTTTTTCTGATCATTGCGGCGTTCACGGTCGGTGTCTTCGCTCTCGTCCTGCACTCGGTACCGCTGTGGATCGTGACCGGCGTGGCCCTGGTCGTCGGCCTGATCACTGCCGTCGCCTCCCAGATCATGGAACAGGCGTACTGACGCTCCACCCGCGTACCGCGGTCGCGGGAAACACCCGAAAAACATGATCAGCCCCGCCCTGCCCGACCGGGCAGGGCACGTCGCCACGCACGACGGTTGACGCCCGCGGCGCACAGTGCGGCACGAGGTGTCGTCCTTCGTCGTTGCCGTGGCCTCGTACGTTGCCGCGGCAGCCGTTACCATCCGGGCCATACCCGTGTTCCACGCCGGGCCGGGCCATACCGGGCCAGGACGGCCGCGGTAGCTGCCAGCCACCGGCGGGTCAGGGGCCCAGGGGCTTCAGTGGCTGCTGGAGCCGGCCAGCGAGCGTGGGGTGACGAACGAGACCAGCCGCGTCGTACTCGGCCCCAGCTCCGCCCAGCGGCCCACCGCCAGGTCCTCGACGGCCAGCGCCGCGGTGGGGAAGGTGGGCAGGCGCGAGCGCTCGCCGACCGGGAGCAGACCGGTGGCGAGAGCGTGGATACCCGGGTTGTGGCCGACCAGCAGGACGGTGGGGACGCCGTCGTCGAGCTCCCGAAGGCGGTCGAGCAGGTCCGACACGTCGGCGAGGTAGAGCCGATCCTCGGTCAGTACCGGGACGGCCGCCGGCAGCGCTCCGGCGATCTGCTCGACGGTTTCACGGGTCCGGCGGGCCGAGGAGCACAGCACCAGGTCGGGCGCGAGCTGGTCGGCTGTCAGATGCTCGGCGATGAGACGGCAGGCGGCCCGGCCGCGCGGCGACAGCGGGCGATCGGCGTCCGGCACGCTGCCGTCGGCCCAGTCGGACTTGCCGTGGCGCAGCAGCAACAGGCGACGCAGCGGCCTCACCGCACGGCCCGTGAGGAGAGACCTGTGGGGGGAGGGAGATTGGCAGACACCCGGACGCCGCGACCGGGCGCGGGACGAGGCGACACGCAACTCCTCCTCGGACGGCGACGACACGCAGCCTGCCCATCTCGGACCGGGGCGTCAATGGTTCTTTTCTACGCCCGCCGCGGGGCGCCCGCCTCATCCGGCGGCATCTCACCCGCATGGGAAGCCTCACGCACCCGGACGAGGGAAGCCTCGCCTGCCGGTGCCGTGCCGACCGTTGCCGATCATCGGTGCCCCGGCCATGGCGCCGGGCGAGGCACCCGCTCACATCGACAGCTCACATCGACGGCGGTGCCTCACCCGAGGTGATGAAAGATGTCCTACGGTGGAGCTAAAAACCGACCGAAAGGATCAGCTGGTTGCGTACGTGGAAAGCAGCAGACGGTCGGCAAAGGCAAGGGCTTCGTCCGCGCTGAGCCGGCCACGGGGAACCACGGAATTGCGTTCGTCCGAGGTAAGCCCACCCCACACGCCGTGTTCCTCCTGGCGGAATAAGGCGGTCGCGAGACAGGCCCGCCGCACGGAGCAGCCGGCACATACTTTCCGCGCCCGGGTTTCCGCCGCGGCCCGGGCCTTGGTGTTACGTCCGTCCGGCGGAAAGAACGCGTCGGGATCCCCGTCCCGGCAGGCGGCTTCCTGCCGCCAGTAGGTGGGCCAGCCAGCACCGTAGGGCTGCGGCGGAAGGTCTCGTCCGGGCAGGACCGGTACGCCGGCGCTCATGAGATTCCGCCGATTCTGCCGCTATCGGGGCACAATCCGAGCCGATGGTGGTAGGCGGCAGTGCTACCTGTGGGCAGCAGCCGCAGCTGACTCAGCATGATGTCTCCTGGGGACGTCGCTTGCGGCGGACATGACAATGCGCGGCAGCGAGTGGATGTGTTGGAAGGCACATCGACTCCTCTTCTCACGCGGAACCACAACCTCGGGGAGGGACGGACTCAGGGTTGTCCGGCATGAATTGCGCACGCCTGGACACCCTCTTCGTCGGAAACGAACCCGTCTCGTCTCGTTAACCGAGGAACGTAGACGGCTCTCGACGGGATAGCAAGGGTTCCGGAACGCTCGCGTCCGCAGCACGCCCAACACACTCGGTTCTGGCCCTGCCGATCGGCGTTCCGTTGTCAAATCGCAGCGTTGCGTGTACGTACTACCACTCGTAGTAGATGCCCGGTGCTACCAAACCGGGCATCCCGGGTCCCCGCCCGCCCCCGGGGAATCGGGGACGGTGTTCCTGACGATCGCAAGGGTGAGCAGAATCACAGCTATGATCGCCGGCAGCGCGTGGCGCAGAGTCTACGGTCAGAGCGCCCAAGGTGATGCGATCATGCTTCCCGTCCGACTGGAAGCCACAGGTCCTCCGGTCTTCAGACCCGTCCGATGCGATAGTCGCCCGACCAGATCTCCTGGTACTGGACGTTGGTGCCGGGCCGACGCGAAACGATCATCTGTCCGTTTCCGGCGTAGATGGCGTCGTGGTAGGCCTCCCCCTCGGCGTCGAGAAAGAAGATCACGTCTCCTGGCCGGGCGTCGGCGCGGCTGACCGGTTGCAACGCGGCGAACTGGTCGTAGGTGGTACGGGGGACCGAGGCGCCGACCTGGGCGTACACGTACTTGACCAGACCAGAGCAGTCGAAGTCGTTCGGCCCGGCGGCACCGTAGCGGTACGGTTTGCCGATCTGCTGTTGGGCGACCGCGAACGCCGCCGCCGCGACCGAGGTGGACGCCCCGACCGGAGCCACTGTCAGCGCCGCCGTTGACGCCACCGCCGGTTGTGCCGTTGCCGGAGTTGTCAGCAGCGCTGGCACCGGCTGGGCTGAGGCCGGGGCGGACACCGTCGGCGCGGCTGACGCGCCGAAGAGCGCACCCCAGGTCCGCGGGCCGACCACGGCGTCGATGGTCAGGCCGGCGCCGGACTGGAAGGTGCGGACGCCGCGCGCGGTCCGCGGGCCGAACCTCCCGTCGGCGAAGATCCCAAGCCGGATCTGCAGCCGCGCCACCGGGTCGCCCTGGCTGCCCAGCCGCAACGACCTGCGGGGGAACTCCTGCCTGCCGTCGGAGGATTCCCATTCGCCGTCGGAGGATCCCCATCCGTTACCGGATGATTCCCATTCGTTACCTGATGATTCCTGCCTGCCGCCCGTGGATTCCTTTCTGCTGTCGGATGACTTCCGCCGGTTGCCGGCGGACCTCTGCCTGTCGCCAGTGGCCCTCTTCCTGGTGTTGCTGGGCTTCTGCCTGCCGCTGGCGGACTCCTGCCCGTCCGTCCAGGTCGTTGCGGATCCCTGCCCCGTCGTCGGGGCGCCCAGGGCCGCGGCGGCCGCGGCGGGCGCGTCGCCGGCCGACGCGATGGCCGCGCCGGCCGGATGAGGCGTCAGGGCCACCGCGACGGCGACGGCGCAGGAAACCGCGGTGATCGTGGGTGAGACCGTACGGCTCGAGATGGACATGCCATCACCCCTCTGCCGCCGTTCCGGGCAGATGGGCCCCGGCCCCGTCCGCGCGTGTGGCCGACACGGGGATGCGGACGGGCTCCGGCGGTCATCCCCGTTACTCACCGTGATAGTGAGCACCCTTACGCTAAGAGATCGGCCAAGACCTTTCAGTGAAGTTAGTTACTGAAGGTGATGATCTTTGCTGCTGTGAGTGATCGTTGGGAGGCCGCTGCGCTCCCACGCGCGGAAGCCGCCGACGACGTCGGTGGCGTGGCGCAGGCCCAGATCCTGCAGGGACGCCGCCGCGAGGCTGGAGGTGTACCCCTCCGAGCAGATGATGATGACCTTGATGTCGTCGCCGGTGGCCTGCGGGAGACGTGCGTCACTGGTGGGGTCCAGCCGCCACTCCAGGACGTTACGTTCGATGATCAGCGCGCCGGGGATGCCGCCCTCGGCGCCGCGCTGGGCCGCGGGCCGGATGTCGACCAGCAGTGCCCCGTCCGCCACCGCCGCCGCGGCCGTAGGCGGGTCGAGACGCTCCAGGCGGGCGCGTGCCCGGGCAAGCACTGCGTCGATCCGGCTGCCGCTCACGGCCGCCCTCCGCCCACGGCGAGCGCCCCCGCCGCGTCCCCAGTGGCGGCGCCACCGAGCGCGTTCTCGAGCAGGAAGCCCTCGACCGCCTGCTCGGCGGCGTCCGGTGCGTACCGCATCGGCAGTTCCGGGGGAGAGTAGGCGTGGATGGTCGCGGCCGGGATGGTCCCCGAATTTCCCACCTTGTGAATGTGGTTCCGATCGAATGTGAGTGACGCCACCCGTTCATGCTGCCGCCAGTCACGGGGCCGCCAGTCCGCGTCGCAGGCGATCTCCGTGACGGGTCCCTGGATGACGCTCAGCGCACCGAACGCGCCGCCATGGTCGTGCGCGCGGGTGTACTGGCCCGGGCACCAGCTGATCAGCCACACCTCGACCGATCCGGACAGCACGAGCCGGGTGTACCAGCGGTTGACCGGGTCGTGGCGCAGGATTGCCGTCCATATCCCGGTCGCGGCACCGAGGGAGCGGGTCAGCGCGGCCAACACATGCGGTTCCACCGTTTCGTTTTCGTCCCGCAGCAGGGAATCGGGCACCAGGGCGGTGCCCGCGAGTAGTGGGTGGATGAGTGGCATGCTCGACTCCCTGTCGGTACGGGCGGAAAGCGATACGGATGGCGAGCGGTACGGGTGGAAAAACAGCGTGATTACATTTTTTTCGCGTTGCCGGTGGACCCTCGGGACGACTGGCCCGCAGGCCGTGACGCGCACCTCGGCGTTCCTGCCGTCACCGCCGACCGGCGTTCCCGGCGCAACCGCCGCCCCCGAGAAAAATCGGCTGGTTGACAACCAGGTGCGCACGGCAAATCGGAGAACGCGCCAGAATCCGGACGAGCGGTCGGAACGGGATGATTCAGACGGGCCGGTGACGTACCGGTGTGACCGGACGGCTTGGGATGACGCGACCGGAACCGGTGCCGTGGCGCCGGTCCGCGGTTG
This sequence comes from Candidatus Protofrankia datiscae, assembly GCF_000177615.2. Classification (GTDB taxonomy): domain Bacteria; phylum Actinomycetota; class Actinomycetes; order Frankiales; family Frankiaceae; genus Protofrankia; species Protofrankia coriariae. The sequence continues at coordinate 2,624,431 of NC_015656.1, forward strand.
TCAGCACATCCCGCGCGGGCCACACCCGCTGGTACACGCCGCGCTGGCCACAAGCGCGTGATCGATCACGCGATCGCTGTGCAGCAGAATGCGGCGGGATGCCATGCTCGGCACTGTACAACCGACCCGCCACCACAATCCTCGTTTATTCTTGTTCACCCGCTCTGACGCCCCGCCCGGGCCATCCCGCACCGTTCCCGGCAGCATCCTTTCGATCATCAGTCCGACGCTGTCCCACCAGCCGCGAGACATCTCAGAACCCGAAACTCCCGATGCCCCGCACCTTGCCGGCCACGGGCCCGCGACCGTCATCGCGGACGGGCCGCCGGGCGGGATGGGAGGGTCCGCAGCGATCCGTCCGGAAGGCCGCCCCTCGCCGGAGAAAACGGCCGGGTACCTTCCGCTCATGGAGCAGCGGATCAGTCTGATCACACTGGGTGTCGGGGACGTGGGGCGTGCCCGGGCGTTCTACGAGCGGCTGGGCTGGCAGGGCCAGGAGCTCGAGGAGACCGTCTTCTTCCAGGCTGGCGGCGCCGTTCTGGTGCTCTGGGGACGCGACAAGCTGGCCCGTGACTGCGGTATCGCCGAGGACGCCGAGGGGAGTGCCGGTGGGCGGGCAGGCGGGTTCAGCGGTGTCGCGCTCGCGCACAACGTCCGCTCCAGAGCGGAGGTCGACGGCATCATCGCGGCGGCGCAACGGGCGGGTGCCACGGTCACCCGCCCCGCGACCGAGACGTTCTACGGCGGCTACGCGGGGGTTTTCACCGACCTCGACGGCCACGCGTGGGAGATCGCCCACAATCCCGGTTTCTCGTTCGCCGAGGACGGCTCGCTCATCCTCCCGGACTTCGGCAGCCCGTAGCCCGTGCCCGCGAACGGGCCGCCCGGCGGCTCCCGGCCGCCGGGGCTGTCGCCGTCGGCGGCGTGTGTCCGGCATCCCCGGTATGCTCGGCGCAGGTCATGTCTACGCCAGCGTCCACCGCGGCGCCGGATATGCCTCCCAGGTGACCACCGCGCTGTACGAGTCGGCGCGCGGCCCGAGGACGTCGTGGTGTTCACCCGCAACACCACCGACGCGCTCAACCTGCTCGCCCGCTGCCTGCCCGGTCCGGCGGCCACCAGTCACCCGGACGACAGCCCGGGCCGCGGGGCGGCCGCCGGCCACGTGGACGGCACCGCGGGCGCGGGCGCCGCCCCTTCGAGGACGGGGCGTTCGACGCGGTGGTGTTCTGCATGACGCTGTGCTCGGTCCGCGACCCTGACGCGGCGCTGGGGGAGGCGTACCGGGTACTGCGCCCGGGCGGGCAGTCGCGGTTCTTCGAGCATGTGCGGGCAGGCAGTGCGCGGATGCGCCGGGTGCAGAAGGCCGTGGACGCGACGGTGTGGCCGCTGCTGTGCGGGGGCTGCCACACCGGCCGCGTCACTGAGGCCGCGATCCGCGGCGCGGGGTTCGACGTCACCGTGCTGGACCGCTTCGCGTTCCCGGCCACGCGCGTCCCCTCACCTGCGGCCGCTCACATTCTCGGTACCGCCGTGCGCCCGCACGCGGAAGACGGGGAAGTGCGATGACCGCCTCCGACAGACAAGGCGAACGGCCGGCCCCCGTGCGGGATTCGGCCGACGCGGCGGCGGCGCTGCTGGAGCGGGTGGTGGACCGGATCGGTGCGCGCGCGTCGGTGACGGCGGTGTTCGGGGAGCCGGTCGTGCGCGAGAAGGTCACCGTGGTTCCGGTGGCGCGGATCGCGTTCGGTTTCGGTGGCGGGGCCGGGCGCGGCCTACACGCGAGTCATGCCGGGCAGGGCGGCGGTGGGGGTGGTGGGGCGGACATCCGCTGACGGCTCCGGGCTGACCGGTGGCAGGGGTAGGCCGCCGCAGCGGGGGGCGGCAGTCCATCGGAGTCATGTTGTACGGGTGTGTCTCGTACATGCGGACCGCGACGACGAGGCCGGCGATGGCGGTGAGCGCGGCGACGGTCCAGATCGCGGCCTGGACGCTGAACAGGTCGGCGACGGCTCCGGCGAGCAGCGCACCGACGGCGAATCCGCCGTCGCGCCACAGCCGGTAGACGCCGACCGCGCGGGCACGCCAGGCGGGGTGGGCGACGTCGCCGATCACCGCGAGCAGTGTTGGGTAGACCAGCGCGGTGCCCGCGCCGAGCAGAACTTGGGCGACGGCCCACGCGCTGACCGACGTTCCGGCGGCGACCAGGGCGATAGCGGCGGCCTGGAGGAGCATGCCTGCGGTGATGAGGTGTTTGCGGCCGATGCGGTCGGACCACCAGCCTGTCAGCATCTGGCCGGCGCCCCAGACCGCCGGGTACACCGCCGCGAGCACGGCGATCTCGGTGACCGTGAGGCCGTGGGCGGCGAACAGCAGCGGAAAGACGCCCCAGGCCAGGGCGTCGTTGAGGTTGTTGACCATGCCCGCCCAGCTCGCCGACGACAGCGCCTTGTCGGTCAGGCTGGTGCGCCGGGCGATCTGCCCGGTGGTCAGCTCGCCGTGGTGCTCGGGGTTGGCGGAGGCGGGGTGGCGTGCTGCTTCGGCGCGGGCGTGGCCGCGGGTCTCACGCACGACCAGCACCGAGAGCCCCAGACCGAGGGCGGCGTACGTGGCGCCGAGGAGGAACGGTTCGGGTCGTAGGCCGGCGTGCGCGGCGATCGCGCCGGTGGCCATCGCGGTCGCGGCGACCGCGACGTACCCGGCCGCTTCGTTGAAGCCCATGGCCAGGCCGCGCCGCGACGGGCCGACCAGGTCGATCTTCATGATGACCGTGGTGGACCAGGTCAGGCCCTGGTTGACCCCGAGCAGCACGTTGGCGAACACGATCGCGCCCCACGACGGGCCCCACGCGAGCAGCGCGGGGACGGGCAGAGCGATCAGCCATCCGGCGATCAGGACGGGTTTGCGTCCGTACCGGTCGGACCAGGTCCCGGCGAAGAAGTTCGTGACCGCCTTGGTCGCCCCGAACGCGAGGATGTAGGTGAGCATGAACGTGTTGCCGGCGAGGCCGAACTCGTCGCGGGCGAGCAGCGGGAGCACGGTGCGCTCTTGGCCGAGCATGCCGCCGACGAGCGCGTTGACGGCGACGAGCAGCACGAACTGCGGGAGGTTCTCGCGCAGCCCGAGCCGCACGGTGGGCTCTGCGGGAGACCCGACGGTGGTGGGGGCGCTCACGTGCCTTCCTCCAGCGCCCGGCCGGTGACGCGGGTCCAGTCGCCCGGCCCGCCGGCCAGCACCGCAAGCCCGGTGCGTCCGGCACGGGCCAGCACGCTGGCGGCGGTCATCGCGCGTTCGCCGTGCCCGCACATCACCACCGCCCCGTCCGGCGCGGTATCCGCCACCCCTTCCAGGGAGCCGAGTTCGGTGTGCAGCGCGTCGGGCAGGTGCCCGGCGGTGAACTCCGCGTCCTGCCGCACGTCCAGCACCGGCCGGTCGCCGATGGCCGCGGCGGTGAGGAACCCGAGGGTGGTCTGCGGGCCGCCGTCAGCGCGCCAGGCGTCCATGGCGCCCGCCAGGTGCCCGGCGATCCGCTCGTATCCGATCTTCGCGGCCTGCCAGGCGACGTCGGCCAGGTCCTGCCCCGGATCGGCGACGAACACCAGCGGCGCGTCGTCGGGGACCAGCCAGCCCAGCCAGGTCGCGAACTGCTCGCGCAGCGGGTTCGACAGCGCGCCGGGGATATGGCCTGAAGCGAAGTCCGCTGCCGGCCGTACGTCCACGACCTGCGCGCCTGCCTCGACGAGCCGCCGCACGTCGAGGGGGCTCAGCGCAGGCACGGACGGGGTGGCGTCCAGGAGTGTGGGGCCACGGCGGTTGATCTCGGCGAGGCGGTCGAAGTACGCCGGGTACGAACCGAGCGAACCGAGCAGCGCGGCGACGAATGCGTCCTCGTCGGCGGCCGCGAGCAGGTTGTTCGTCCGTTTCTGCGCACCGACGGTGCTGGTCCGTTCCGCGCGGGGAGGTGCCGAGCAGAACGACCCGGCCCCGTGGGTGGGCCACAGCGCAGTCTCCGCTGGCAGCTGCGCTATCCGGCGCACCGACCGGTACTGCGCGCGGGCCAGTTCCTCCGCCCGGTCCGCGCCCAGCAGATCGGTGCGGGCGGCCGAGCCGACGATGATCGATCCACCGGAGAACACCCCGAGCTCACGTGTCCCGTCGAGCAGCAGGAAGGACAGGTGTTCGTCGGTGTGTCCCGGGGTGGCCAGCGCGCGCAGGGTCAGCCCGCCCAGGTCCACCTCGTCGCCGTCGCCGAGGCCGGTGTGCGCAAACGCCCGGCGCCCGGCAGCAGAGGCGAGCACGGTCGCGCCGTCGTCGGCGGACAGCTGCACCGCGCCGGACAGGAAGTCCGCGTGCAGGTGCGTGTCGGCCGCGTACGCCACGGTCAGGCCGCGCCGCGCGGCGGTGGCGCGCAGGGTGCGCAGGTCGCGAGAGGCGTCCACCGCCAGCGCGCGGCCCTCG